>NZ_JBYSZP010000023.1:0-74258 GCF_058787295.1 Pseudomonas sp. FW305-3-2-15-E-TSA4
GAGAGCGAGGCAGTGGTTTTCCCTGTGCGCACTTACACGATCAAAGCGATTGAGGATGTGCGGCCAGAAATTACCCGTGTAGAAGACTCAAAAGGGAATGAGATTCTCCCAGACGGCACGACTGGCGACACCACGATCAAACTTGAAGGGAAAGGGGCTAAAGGTCAGCAAGTCAAGATCAAGGATGGCGCCATCGAGATAGGCATTGCCGACATCGATCCACAGAATGGTGACTGGGAGTTGACGGTGACGGACTTGAGCGTGGGTGACCACCGTTTTATCGCCATCGCTCTGTATGGCAGTGAGCAGGAGTCGGATCCGCGAACCTTGACCGTGACCGCATCCACGACGGTCCGATTCTGCGTCACAACCACCCCGCAGTCTCCTGGTAGTTTTGAAACAATACCAAACGGAAGCACGCTAAATATCGCATCTTTTAGAAATCACTATTTGAGTTGCGAATTCTACGCAGTTAGCCCCAGGGAACACCACGTTCTCATAATCGAGCGCAACAACATCGAGTGGTTCTCTTTATATAGTGGCACTAGATTAAATAAATGGTACCGACTGCATAAGGATTTTTATCCCGCATCCATCCCCCCTCGACTCTTAGAACCCGGCCGTTACACCATGTACATATATGCAACCGACTCCGCCCCCTCCAACCCGCGACAAGAGCTCCTAGGGGAACAGACTGTCACATTCATTTGATACGAACAACGTGAACCCATCTCATCCGCCTTCCCGTCAGGCGTAGCGGATGAAAAACGATTTTTACGTCACCTACTTTTTCGCCTTAAGGGCGGGGGCGGATCAAATGATCCGCCCCCGTTGTATTTCCGCATTATCCGCCGTGTTCAAAGCCTGCTCGCAATGAGGCCATCAATGCTGGCGCCTAATCCTTGGGCACGACGTTATCCAGCGCCTGATTCACCGCCAACTCCCCCAGCATAACCACCTGCGCAATGCCCAACACCGTATTACGACTCGGCCCCTCCAGCGTGCCGGCAAAGTCACCGAGCATCACCGTGGCCGAGGCCAGGGATTCGCAGGCGTTGGCCAGCAGGGATTCGGTGTCGGTTTGCGGGTTGACCATGAACATACTGCTAGGGGTGTAGGGCGTTGCCATGATGTTCGCGGGCGCGAGGTAGTGGTCGAGGGCGCGTTCGGCGGCTTCGTGGAGTTTTCTGGAGTTGAGGGACTCGTACGGCGATACCGGGTCTGTGATTGGTGGATTGGGCTTGGTTTCGGACATCGACTGAGGCTCCGGGCAAGTACCCCTTGAGGCACTTTGAAAGAATGACGACCTGTAGGCGCTGCCAAAGGCTGCGCCAACAGGTGTGCCGGGCAGTTAGTTCGGCACGCGGCGGCCGTCCAGTACCCGGTTGACCATCAGTTCACTGAGCATGATCACCTGATGCAGCATCAGCATCGCCCGGCGCTGTGGGTGGTCGACGGTGTCGCCGATATCGCGGGCCATGTCGCTGGCGGCGGCTAATGATTCGCAGGCTTCGACGAGCAAGGTTTCTTCGTCCACGGTGGGGTCGATGAGGAAGATTCTGTTCGCCTTGCATGACGAGGTTGAAGGGATCGAGATCTTCAGTGCGCCGGGGTTGAGGTAGAAGTTGATGGCGCGGTCGGTTGCCGCTTTTATCTTCTGCGGGTCGAGGGCTGGGTCGTACGGGATCGAGGTGTCTGGGGGGTTGGGTGTGGCTTTGAACATAAATGAAACTCCAATTTGAACAATAGGAGCCATCACCCTCGCTACCAAACGGCGGGTGGCGGCCATGCGCGGGTTGGTAGACCGGTCAAATTGGGTAACCCGGCGCTCACGAATGAGCCCCACGCATGCCCACCATATAAAGCCATATCTCAAAAAAGAAACAGCAATGAAGGTGTCGCAACAACGACAATTTAAGACGGGCTACCAAACCCGATCACTGATTTTCAGTGACAGGGATACGATATAGCCCGCCCCATAGCCGTGTAAGCCGGCGGATTCTGGCGTACCCGTAGGTAACGGCGCAAGGCGTTGTAGCCGGTATGGCGTAACGGTTCGTGTACTTTAAACGTGGTTGCGGGATGATGTTTATTTGCGGGGTTTGCTCTGTTGTTTTGATTTTGTCTGGTAGGCCGCCATCGTTGGCAAGCCAGCTCCCACAGTTGGAGTGTGTGCATTCAGTTGGGGATTGGTCGGCTGGGAGCCGCTTTCGCGAGCAGGCTCGCTCCCACAGTTGGAATGCGTGCATTCAGATGGGGGGTTGGTCGGCTGGTAGGCCGCCATCGTTGGCAAGCCAGCTCCCACAGTTGGAGTGTGTACATTCAGTTGGGGTTTGGTCGGCTGGGAGGCCGCTTTCGCGAGCAGGCTCGCTCCCACAGGGGAGCTTTGTTGTTCACAAAATGCTGAGCACCCTAAATCCAATGTGGGAGCGAGCCTGCTCGCGAAGGCTGACGCACTGGCAACCCATCTCTCCAGACAGAAAAAACCCGCCGCCCCGATCAACCGGAACGGCGGGTTTTGTCGTTTCAGGCCTTGATCACACTGTGTCCACTTTCAGCGAATGATCATTGAGCATGCCGCTGATGATCGTCGCCGTGTCGTGCCCGCCGGCTACCACCCCACCCGCCCCCGGGGTCACGCCGTAGTGGCTGGCGAGGTTGACGCCGGCCAAGTCGATGGTCTGGTTCGGCGTGGCGCCGGCCAGCGCGCTGACGTCGATGCTGGTGAGAACCGAGGCGCCGCTGCCGGTGACGGTGAAGTGCAGATAGTCGTCCAGCGACGCGGTGGTGCCGTTTTCACCTTGCAGCAGTTGCGACAGGTCGAGCTTGTCGGTGCCGGGGGTGAAATCGGTGATGGTGTCGTGGCCGGTGTTGCCCTTCAGGTACTGGAAGGTGTCCGCGCCGGCCCCGCCAGTCAGGGTGTTGTTGCCCATGCCGCCGATCAGCAGGTCATCTCCGCCACCACCGTTGAGGATGTCATTGCCCAGGCCGCCGTTGATCACGTTGTTATTGTTGTCGCCGGTCAGGGTGTCGTTGAAGTTCGAGCCGACCAGATTCTCGATATTACTGATCGTGTCGGTACCGGCGCCGATGGTGTTTTGCGCGCCGAGCAGGCCGAGGTTGACCGTGACCCCGGCGGTGGCGTGGGCATAGCTGACCGTGTCGATGCCGGTGCCGCCGTCGAGAATGTCGTTGCCCGGGCCGCTGTAGAGCAAGTCGTTGCCCGCGCCGCCGTGCATCTCGTTGTTGCCGGAACCGGCGGTCAGTACGTCGTTGCCGTCGCCGCCATTGAGGATGTTGTTGCCGGTGCCCGCCACCAGAATGTCATCCCCGGCAGTACCGGTGAGGGTGTGGCCATCCTGATAGGTGATGCTGACGTTGGCGGTGTCGCTGCCGCCATGGTTGTCATTGGCGATATAGGTGCCGTGGAAATCCGGCGTCACGTCATGGGCGCCGGCGTAGTTGACCGTCATGGTCAGTTGATAGTTTTCCGCTGCCGTCGGATTGCTGCCGCTGGTGTTGCTGATGTTGGTCACGTGGATCTGGTAGGTGCCATCGGCACCGGCAGTGATGGTGCCGCCGTCAGCGATGCTGACGAACGCGCCGCCGTTGACCGAGTACTCCATGGTGACGTGGCCGGCCGCGAGGTTGTGATCCAGGTTCAGCGTTTCGCCCTGTTTCAGTTTGACGGTGATCAGGTCCTCATCGTTGGCATTGGCATTGGTCACCGCACCGAGGTAACCGCTGACCACCAGCACTGCGGTCATCGCGGCGGTGTTGGCGGCGAATGCAGCGCGTACGTCGGCCAGGTTCTGGTTGGCGGCGGTGTTGCCGGTGCCGGCGAAGTTGATCGCGCCGGTGCCGGTGAAGTCCGCGCCCTTGGCCACCCATCCGGTGTTGAAGCTGGTCGGCGAAGCGTTGAGCGTGTCGCCGTCCGGATCGGTGTCGTTGGCCAGCAACAGTTCGCCCGGCACGGTGATGTTGCTCGACAGCACGTTGGTGATGACGTGGTCGTCCGTCGCCACCGGTGGCGAGTTGGGGATCACTTTCACGGTCAGCGTCGAGCTGGCGAGGTCGCCGTCGTTGTCGCTGAGGGTGAAACCGATGTTCTCGGTGATCACCGTGGTCGTGGTTTTTTGCGAGGTGTAGCTGTAGTCACCGGTGTCCAGGTTGATCACCAGCGTGCCGCTGTTGTTGGTGGCGATGCTGATCGTGTTGTTCACGGTGTTGAACGTGCCGTGGTTGGTGCCGCCGGATGCGGTCAACGAACCCTGGCCGCTGTTGGCGCGCGGGTCATAGGTGTAGGTGGTGCCGTCGACCACGATGGATTTGATGAAGCCGCCATCGGCGCCGAAGGTACCGCCCTCGCCCAGCAGCGAACCGGTGACCGGCGCACCTTCCACAGTGCCCGACAGCACCGAGTTGAGCTGATTGAGGTCGGTGACCACTACCGCGTTGGTGTTGGTGTGGCTGATGCCGTCATAGGCCAGCGGATCGAGGTTGGCGTTGCTCACGCCGCTGCCCAGACCGATGGCGTAGTTCTTGATGTTGTTGGCATCGAGGAAGTTTTTCAGCGCGGCTTCGTCGGCAGCGTTGATGTCGCCTTCGTTGGGTTTGCCGTCGGAGAAGAAGTAGCCGACGTTCTGCGCCCCGGTGAGTTTGCCCGAGGTGTTGAACGCGGTCTGCATCACCGCCACGGCAGCGTCGTAGTTGGTACCGCCACCGGCGGTGAGGCCGGCGAGTATGGACTTGGCCGTCGCCACATCGACCCACACCGAAGTCCGGTCAGTGGCATTACTGCTGAAGGTGACGAGCTGCACCTTCACATCGCCGAGATCATCGTACTTGTCGAGCAAGGCACTGATGGCCTGCTTGGCCAGCGCCAGACGTGATAGCCCCGGCACACCGGAGGCGTCGGCCATACTGCCGGAGATGTCGAGGACGATCAGCAGGTTGGAATCGATCTCCACCGCCGCCACCGAACGATCCGACGCCACGGCTTTGGGCACGTCGTCGACGATGTTGACCACAATCGTGCTGGTGGTGCTGTTGCCCAGCGCATCGGTGGCTTTGTAGGTAAAACTTTCGCTCAGGGTGTTGGCGCCGTCGTTGGCGTTCGGCGTGGTTTTCGGTGCCGAGGTCAGGGTGTAGGTGTAAGTGCCGTCGGCGTTGAGCTGGATCTGCCCGTAAGTGCCGGTGGCGCTGCCGACCAGGGTGTAGGTGAGCGCCCCGCTACCGCCGCTGACCGCGCCGACCAGTGTGCCGGTGGCGGTTTCGCCGGTGTTGCTCGGGTCGCTGCCGGTGACCGTGCCGGGGGCCAGGTCCTGGCCGTCCTTGGTCAGGTCGAGGGCTTTTTCATAGACCGTCACGTCCTGATCCACCGATGCAATCAGTTTGCTGTCGGCGACATTGATGGTGATGGTGGTGGTGCTTTCGTCGCCGTCGCCGTCGCGGATGGTATAGGTGAACGTGTCGGTGGCGCCCGGTGGGCTCACCGAGTTCGGGTTGCTGTGGTAGATGGCGTTACCCGCCGCGTCCAGGGTCAGGTAGCCGTAGGCGCCGTTGATGTTGCTGTTGAGGCCGCCGATCGCCGAGGTCGCGGTATTGCTGCCGGCGCGCACGCCGACCACTGCCCCGCCTGCCGCTGCGCCATCGGCGCCGGTAACGTCGTTGCCGAGCACGCTGATATTGACCGTGCCGCCCTCCGCCACCAAGCCGGTGTCGGCCTTGGCGGTCGGCAGGTCATCGATGATGTTGACGTTGATCTGGCCGCTGGCGGTGCTGCCATCGGTGTCAGTCGCGACTACGTTGAAGTTTTCGGTGAGGCTGTTGGCGCCGTTACCGGTCGGGTGATTTTCGTTATCCACCAGGGTATAGCTGTAGCTGACCACGCCGGTCGCAGGGTTGTAACCGGTGACGGTGAACGTGCTGCCCAGCGGCGACACCACCGATTGCGGGAAGCCTGCGGCGACCCCGTTGGTCACGACGGCAATGCCACCGACGGTGAGGGTTTGCAGGCCATCCAGGGCCGTGACGGTGAACGTACCGCTCTGGGTCAGCGCCGGAGTATCGGGGCTGGTGCCGTCACTGAGGTTTTTCTCGTAGACGGTGAGTTCGCCGCCGTTGACGTCGAGGCCGTTGAGCACCACCGGATCGTCGTTGTTGTGGATGTTCAGCACCAGGTTGGCGGTGCTGGTATCGCCGTCAGCATCGGTGAGGGTGTAGGTGAATGTCTCGGTGCCGTTTCCACCGCCGTGCAGCGCTTTGAAGTCGGCGTCAGCCGGGTTGAGCGTGTAGGTGTAAGTGCCGTTGGCATTGAGCACCAGCGTGCCGTAAGTCCCGGTGAAGGTACCGGCGGTGATCGGCCCGGCATTCGGTCCGGTGGCGACCACGTCCGCGCCTTGCACGTCGTTAGTCAGCACGTTGCCGGTCAGGGTCAGCTGGGTTTCCGAGGCACTGGTGGCGTTGCTGTCGTTGAGGGCTTTGGGCACGTCATCGACGATGCTGACGACGATGGTGCTGGTGACCACATTGCCCAGCGAATCGGTGGCCTGATAGGTGAAGGTTTCAGTCAGGGTATTGACCCCGTCGTCGGCATGCGGTGTGGTGGTCGCGGGCGAGGTCAGGGTGTAGGTATAAGTGCCGTTGGGGTTGAGCACGATCTGCCCGTAGTTGCCGGTGGCACTGCCGACCAGCGCATAGCTGATGGCGCCAACCGCACCGGTGACCGAACCGACCAGTGTGCTGGAGGCGGTTTCACCCGTATTGGTCGGGTCGCTGCCGATGACCGTACCCGGGGCCAGATCGGCGCCGTCCTTGGTCAGGTCGAGGGCTTTTTCGTAGACGGTGACGTCGGTGTCGCTGGTCGCATACAGCTTGCTGTTGGCGACATCGATGGTGATGGTGGTGGTGCTTTCATCGCCATCGGAATCGCGCACGGTGTAGGTGAACACATCCACCGCACCGGGGCCGTTCACGGCATTGGGGTTGCTGTGATAGACCGCGTTGCCGTTGGCATCGAGGGTCAGGTAACCGTAGGTGCCATTGATGTTGCTGTTGAGGCCGCCGATGGCCGAGGTGGATGTGTCGGAGCCGGCTCGCACACCGACTACCGCGCCGGTCACGGCCGGGCCGTCGGCGCCGCCGATGTCATTGTCGAGCACGTTGCCGCTGACGGTGCCGCCCTCCGCCACCGACGCGGCATCGGCATGCGCGCTCGGCAGGTCATCGATGATGTTGACGTTGATCTGGCCGCTGGCGGTGCTGCCGTCAGTGTCAGTCGCCACCACGTTGAAGTTCTCGGTGATGCTGTTGGCGCCATTGCCGTTGGGATGGGTTTCGTTATCGACCAGGGTGTAGCTGTAGCTGACCACGCCAGTCGCCGGGTTGTAGCCGGTGATGGTCAGCGTGCTGCCCAACGGCGTGACGATCGATTGCGGGAAGCCTGCGGCCACACCACCGGTGACGACGTTGATGCCGCCCACGGTCAGGGTTTGCAGACCGTCGAGCGCGGTCACGGTGAAGGTACCGCTCTGAGTCAGCGCCGGAGTATCGGGACTGGTGCCGTCGCTGAGATTTTTTTCGTAGACGGTGAGTTCGCCGCCATTCACGTCGAGACCGTTGAGGGTCACCGGATCGTCGTTGTTGTGGATCTGCAGGACGAGGTTGGCGGTGCTGGTATCGCCGTCCGAGTCAGTGATGGTGTAGGTGAAATTTTCGGTGCCGTTGCCGCCGCCGTGCAGGTTTTTGAAGTCGGCGTCGTTGGTGTTCAGTGTGTAGGTGTAAGTGCCGTCAGTGTGCAGTTCCAGCGTGCCATAGGTGCCAGTGAACGTACCGGCGGTGACCGGGCCGGTGGGCACGCGGTCGGCGCCTTGCACGTCGTTGGTGAGGACGTTGCCGGTCAGGATCAACTGACTTTCAGACGCGGTGTTGGCGTTGGAATCGTTCAGCGCTTTTGGCAGGTCGTCGATGATGTTTACATCGAGGGTTGCGTTAGCGGTGGTGCCGTTGTCGTCCACTACGGTGACGGCGAACTGTTCAGGCAGATTGTTGGCGCCGTTGGCGGTTGGATGTGCCTCGTTGTCGACCAGGGTGTAGCTGTAGCTGACGACACCGGTGGTCGCGTTGAATCCGGTGATGGTCAACGTGCTGCCCAGCGGTGTGGTGACCGATTGCGGGAAGCCTGCGGCTACACCGTTGGTGACCACGGCGATGCCACCGACGGTCAGGGTCGTCACGCCGTCCAGCGCAGTGATGGTGAACGTGCCGCTTTGGGTCAACGCAGTGGAATCGGGTGCGCTGCCGTCAGTGAGATTTTTCTCGTAGACGGTGAGTTCACCGCCATTGACGTCGAGCCCGTTGATGATCACCGGATCGTCGTTGTTGTGGATCTGCAGGACGAGGTTGGCGGTGCTGGTATCGCCATCGGAATCGGTGATGGTGTAGGTGAAGGTTTCGGTGCCATTGCCGCCACCGTGCAGGTTTTTGAAGTCGGCGTCGGTGGTGTTCAGCGTGTAGGTGTAGGTGCCGTCGGTGTGCAGTTCCAGCGTGCCGTAGGTGCCGGTGAACGTACCGGCAGTCACTGGGCCGGTCGGTACGCGGTCGGCGCCCTGAACATCGTTGGTCAGGACATTGCCGGTGAGGGTCAGATTGGTTTCTGACGCGGTGTTGGCGTTGGAATCGTTCAGCGCTTTTGGCAGGTCGTCGATGATGTTCACATCGAGGGTCGCGTTGGCGGTGGTGCCATTGTCATCCACTACCGTTACGGCGAACTGCTCGGGCAGGTTGTTTGCGCCATTGGCGGTTGGGTGTGCCTCGTTGTCGATCAACGTGTAACTGTAACTCACAACACCCGTAGTGGCGTTGAAACCAGTGATGGTCAGCGTGCTGCCGAGCGGTGTAGTGACCGATTGCGGGAAGCCTGCGGCCACGCCGTTGGTGACCACGGCGATGCCGCCGACGGTCAGCGTGGTGACGCCGTCCAGAGCGGTGATGGTGAAGGTGCCGCTTTGAGTTAGCGCGTTGGTATCAGGCGCGCTGCCGGTGCTGAGGTTTTTTTCGTAAACGGTCAGCTCTCCGCCGTTAACGTCGAGGCCGCTGATGACCACGGGGTCGTCGTTGTTGTGGATTTGCAGGACGAGATTCGCAGTGCTGGTATCGCCGTCCGAATCGGTGATGGTGTAGGTGAAAGTCTCGGTGCCATTACCGCCGCCGTGCAGGTTTTTGAAGTCGGCGTCGGTAGTGTTCAGCGTGTAGGTGTAAGTGCCGTCGGTGTGCAGTTCGAGGGTGCCGTAGGTGCCGGTGAAGGTGCCGGCGGTGACTGGACCGGTGGGTACGCGGTCGGCGCCTTGTACGTCGTTGGTCAGTACGTTACCGGTCAGGGTCAACTGAGTTTCCGAAGCGGTGCCAGTGTTGCTGTCATCGATTGCTTTAGGCAGGTCGTCGATCACGTTCACATCAAGCGTTGCATTGGCAGTCGTGCCGTTGTCGTCCACGACGGTGACGGCGAACTGCTCAGGCAAATTGTTGGCGCCATTGGCGGTTGGGTGTGCCTCGTTGTCGACCAGGGTGTAGCTGTAACTCACAACACCGGTGGTGGCATTGAAACCGGTGATGGTCAGCGTGCTGCCCAACGGTGTAGTCACCGATTGCGGGAAGCCCGCGGCCACGCCGTTAGTGACAACGGCGATGCCGCCCACCGTCAGCGTGGTAACGCCATCCAGTGCGGTGATAGTGAACGTGCCACTCTGGGTCAGCGCATTGGCATCCGGCTCGCTACCGCTGCTGAGGTTTTTTTCATAAACCGTCAGCTCGCCACCTTCAACGTTCAACCCGTTGATCACCACCGGATCGTCGTTGTTGTGAATCTGCAGAACCAGATTCGCAGTGCTGGTATCGCCGTCCGAATCGGTGAGGGTGTAGGTGAAAGTCTCGGTGCCATTGCCGCCACCGTGCAGCGCTTTGAAATCTGCGTCGCTGGTGTTCAGGGTGTAGGTGTACGTGCCATTGGCATTCAATACGAGGGTACCGAAAGTGCCGGTAAAGGTGCCGGCAGTGACCGGGCCGGTGGGCACGCGGTCAGCGCCTTGCACATCGTTGGTCAGGACGTTGCCGGTCAAGGTCAACTGGGTTTCCGAGGCGGTGTTGGCGTTGCTGTCATTCGCCGCTTTGGGCACGTCATCGATGATGTTGACGTCGAGCGAGCCGGTGGCGCTGTCGCCATTGCTGTCGCTTGCGGTCACGGTGAAATGTTCACTGAGGCTGTTGGCGCCGTCACCGGCCGGATGGGCATCGTTGCCGTTGAGGGTGTAGCTGTAGCTGACTACGCCGGTGCTGGCGTTATACCCGGTGATGGTCAGGGTGTTGCCCAGTTGTGTGGTGATCGACTGCGGGAAACCGGCCGCCACACCACCGCTGATCACGTTGATACCGCCGATGTTCAGGCTGCTCAGACCGTCCGGCGCCGACACCGTGAAGCTGCCGCTCTGGGTCAGCGCGCCGGGGTTGGCAGAGGAGCCGGCAGGCAGGTTGGCTTCGTTGAGGGTCAGCTCACCGCCAGGCACGGCGAGGCCACTGAGGGTCACCAGGTTGTTGACCGGCGGCGGCACGATCGGCGTGTTGTCGCCATTGTCGATGACTGCGTTGTGCCGCTCTTCGGGAAACTCGGGAATACCGTTGAAACCGGCGGTCGGGAAGCCGATCACCGGATCCACGCGCCCACCGACTTCCGTCAGCAGGACAAAACTGTGGCCGCCACCCAACTCACCTGGCGCGCCGCCCGGTGCATTCGGGCCGGCGGCGGTGGCCTCTGCCGCTTTGGTCGGGTCTTCACCGGCAGCGATGGCTTTCTGAATCTGCTCGACGTCAGTCAGTTGTGCTTCGCTGGGGGTCAGCGCTTCAGGGGAATCGACATGCACCGCCTGATTGGCCAGCAGTTGCCCGGACATGGTCATGCTGCTGTCGCGGCCCAGGGTCAACTCGTGGCCATTTTGCAGATGAATGGCGACGGCACCTTCTGCGCCGGTGATCACTTGATCGCCGGCAAACAAGCGGTCGCCCTCGACCAGGGCGCGGCGCGTGCCGTCGGTGCCCTGCGCAAAAACCTGACCAATGACTTTAGTGACTGTCCCGATGAGCGTTGCCATGTGAAATTCCTCCGCTGCCGACCACCGTCGGCACTGGTTCGCGAAGCAGCCCATGGCTCAATCGGGTTGTCGGGGCGACGCTCGCACCTCGACAGTTCGTTTCGCAGGTTGCGCAAACGAGGAAACTTCAGTGCTTTCAAGCACTTCGGACTCCTGATCAATGCAGCGAACCCACTAACGCTACGTAACGGTGGTGAATCACCCGAGTGACAAAAATCTGTCGCTCATCTGCCGCTACGCGTCCCTCCCCTTCAGCAGTACTTCGCCGTATGTCGCAAAGTGAATGGAACTTTCCTCAAGCCTTTTTGTGCTCCCTAAAGCGCATGAAACAAAGGCTTTCGATCTGAACAATGTGCTGGTTTTCGCCAAGCGCATAAGTTTTTTTCGGCATAAGCCTTATGAAAATTTTTTCTTAGCTACGCTTCAGGATGTTCTTAGCTCTGTTGTTACAAGAGTGAAACGCTTACACCTCAAATTATCGTCAAATATTTGGCGACAGTAACGCACCATCAGGACCAGGGAGATGCACCCCATGCGCGTTTTAACCCCCCTCTGCAGCGCGGTTTTGCTGGCCATGGCTTGCACTTCCCAAGCCCAGGCCATGAATCTGACCGAAGCGATTCAAAGCACCATCGCCACCCACCCGGACCTCGCCTCGCGCGTGGACGCCAAACTGTCCGCCGATGAGCAAGTGAAAGTGGCCAAGGGTGGCTTCTATCCGTCCGTCGATCTGAATGCCGCTTACGGGCGCGGTTACAGCGACAACACCAATACCCGGGCTTTCGGTAATCACCACACCGAAATCCTCAATTACACCCAGTCGGAGCTACGGCTGCGGCAAATGATCTTCGACGGCTTCAACACCGCCAACGAGGTCGAGCGCACCAAGGGCGTTTCCAACTCGCGCGCTTACTACGCGCAAGGCACCGCTCAGGATCTGGCGCTGCGTACCATCGAGGTCTACCTCGAAGTGCTCAAGCGCCGTGAACTGGTGACGCTGGCCAGGAACAACCTGCAAGCGCACTTGCGCGTCAACGATCAGATCGGCCTGCGCACCCAGCGCGGCATCGGCAGCACCGCCGACTCCGATCAGTCGGTGGCCCGTAAGGCGCTGGCGCAGAACAACCTCGACACCGCCGAAGTCGATCTGGCCGACGCCGAATCGAATTTCTACGCCGTGGTCGGGCGCATGCCCGATGAACTGGAAGCGCCACCGTCGACTCGCGGCGAAATCCCAACCAGCCTGCCGGAAGCCCAGCAGAGCATGGTCGAGAACAACCCGTACCTGAAATCCGCGCAGGCGGACGTGCAGTCGGCCGAGAGCCAGTATGAAGTTGCCAAGTCGCCGTTCTACCCGCGTTTTGACGCCGAAGCGGCGGTGGGTGCGAACAACAACGTGCAAGGCGATGAAGGCCACGACAACGAATGGCGCGTCGGCGTGATCATGAATTACAACCTGTTCCGTGGCGGCAGCGACAAGGCTCGTCTGGCCTCCGATGCGCACCAGATCAATCAGGCGATGGACATACGCAACAACGCCTTGCGTCAGTTGAACGAGAACATTCACCTGGCGTGGAACGCCATGGTCAACGCGAACAAACAGACCCCGACCGCCCGTGAATACGCCGAGACCACCAAGCGTGTACGTGCGGCGTATCAGGATCAGTTCGGCCTCGGCCAACGCACCCTGCTCGACTTGCTCGACAGTGAAAACGAGCTTTACAACGCCAACCGCCGCTACACCGAAATTCGCTACACCGAGGAATATTCGATGTACCGCGTGCTGGCGAACATGGGCCAGTTGCTGAGCAAGCAACGGGTGGTGCTGCCGGCGGATGCGATTGCGGCGACCGAAGTCAAAAACGAGGCGCGCCTGCCCGAACTGAAATGAGGTAACCCCGTGTAGGAGCTGCCGAAGGCTGCGATCTGTTGATCTTGATCTGCAAAAACAACATCAAAAGATCGCAGCCTTCGGCAGCGCCTACAGGGGAGATGTGTCGAAAGTCGAGTCCGTTCAACAGGGGCGATCAATATGACCAGCATGGCCGAAGGCGGACACACCGGGATCGATCCGCGGCTGAGCTTCGATGACCCGTTACTCGACGGTCTGCTGATCCTCTGCAAACTGCATGGCGCGACGGTCAGTCGTGCCAGCCTGAGTGCCGGGCTGCCCCTGAACAAGCAACGTCTGAGTCTGGACCTGCTGCCCCGCGCAGCAGCCCGGGCCGGTTTGCAGGCGCGCTTGTTGCGCCGCGAACTGAAGGATATTTCTGCGCTGAATCTGCCGATCCTGTTGCTGCTCAAGGACGGCCGCACTGCCGTACTGCGGCGTTTTGCCGATGACGGCAAGGCGCTGATCCTGCCCAGCGAAGCCGATGGTGGCGAGCAATGGGTCGAGCGCGAAGAACTCGCCGAACACTACAGCGGCCAGGCCTTGTTCGCCCGTCCGCGCCACGAACTTGAAGACTTGCGTTCACCGCTGGTGCCGCGAGTGCATGCCTGGTTTCGCGACACCCTGAAGCTGTCGAAATGGCTGTACAGCGACGCGATCCTTGCCAGTTTCCTGATCAACCTTTTAGGCCTGATGGTGCCGCTTTTCGTCATGCAGACCTACGACCGCGTGGTGCCGAATCAGGCCACGTCGACCCTGTGGGTATTGGCGATCGGCCTGCTGATCGGTACCGGTTTCGAACTGGTGCTGCGGGTGGTGCGCGCGCACCTGCTGGACACCGCCGGGAAGAAAACCGATGTGATCCTTTCCGCGACTTTATTTGAACGGATCACCGGCATGGCGATGAAGGCGCGGCCGGCAACCATCGGCGGTTTCGCCCAGAGCATTCATGACTTTCAGGGCCTGCGCGAATTCCTCACCGCCGTGACCCTGACCAGCCTGATCGACCTGCCCTTCGTGGTGTTGATGCTGGTGGTGATCGGTCTGCTCGGTGGCTGGCTGGTGGTGATTCCGCTGCTGGCGTTTCCAATCACGATCATATTTGCTCTGGCGATTCAGGTGCGCCTGCGTGACACCGTGCAGAAAAGCCTGAGCCTGGGTGCCGAACGGCAGGCGCTGCTGATCGAAACCCTCGGCGGCCTGGAAACCCTCAAGGCCTGCAGCGCCGAAAGCGAGCGCCAGCACAAATGGGAAAGTACCCACGGCGCCCTCACCCGCCTCGACAGCCACGCGCGCAACCTCTCGGCGCTGGCGACCAACGGCACGCTGTTCATTCAGCAGTTCTCGGGGATGGCGACGATCGTCGCCGGGGTCTACAGCATCATCGCCGGCAACCTCAGCGTCGGTGCGCTGGTGGCCAGCTACATGCTCGGCAGCCGGGTGCTCGCGCCGCTGGGGCAGATCGCCGGGCTGATCACCCGCTACCAGCAAGCGCAACTGACCATGAAAAGCACCGACGCGCTGATGGGCCTGCCCCAGGAACGCGACGGCAAACAGCGACCGCTGGAACGCACGCAACTGCAAGGCGCGCTGGACGTCAGCGGCGTGACCTTTCACTACAACGGCCAGAACGCACCGGCGCTGAGCAACGTCAGCTTCAGCATGAAACCCGGCGAGCGGATCGGCATCATCGGCCGTAGCGGCTCGGGCAAAAGCACCCTGGCGCGACTGGTGATGGGCTTCTATGAACCCGAGGAAGGCCAGTTGCTGCTCGACGGTCTCGACCTGCGGCAACTGGATGTCGCCGACCTGCGCCAGCAGATCGGTTACGTCGCCCATGACCTGCCGCTGCTGGCCGGCAGCCTGCGCGACAACCTGACCCTCGGCGCCCGCTACATTAGCGATTCACGCATGCTCGAAGTTGCCGAGCTGACCGGCGTCACTGAACTGGCCCGCCAGCATCCGCAAGGGTTCGACCGGCCAGTGGGCGAGCGTGGGCAGTTACTCTCCGGTGGCCAGCGTCAGGCCGTTTTACTCGCTCGGGCGTTGCTGCTCGACCCACCGATCATGCTGCTCGATGAACCCACCAGCGCCATGGACAACAGCAGTGAAGACCTGCTGCGCCAGAAGCTCCACGGCTGGGTGCAAGGCAAGACCCTGCTGCTGGTCACCCATCGCACCTCGATGCTGAGCCTTGTGGATCGGCTGCTGGTACTGGACAACGGCCGGGTCGTCGCCGACGGCCCGAAAGAAGCGGTCATCGATGCACTGCGCAAGGGCCGCGTCGGCTCGGCAGCGGTTTAGATGCGTGCACATAATTTATGGCTCTCACAAAACTGTGGCGAGGGGATTTATCCCCGATGGGCTGCGCAGCAGCCCCAAAGACTCTGAGGGCGCTTCGCACCCTATCGGGGATAAATCCCCTCACCACAAGTAAGTGTTCCGGGCGACGCATGGGTTGTGCGGTTTGATGTTTCCTAACTGAGGGGTATCGCCCCATGTCTGCATCTTCAGATAGCAAATCACGCGGCTACTTCGACAGTTTCGGCAAAAGCGCCGAGGCCGAGTTCATGCCGGAAACCGCCGGCGCTTCGTTGCAGGATTCGCCGCGCTGGTCGCGGATCACCGTGTGGCTCGCAGCGGCGCTGCTGATCAGTGCACTGGTCTGGGCCAAGTTCGCCGTGCTGGAAGAAGTGACCATGGGCGAAGGCAAGGCGATTCCGTCAAGCAAGGTCCAGGTGATCCAGAACCTGGAGGGCGGGATCGTCACCGAGATTTTTGTCCGTGAAGGACAGATGGTGAACAAGGGCGACAAGTTGCTGCGCCTGGATGACACACGCTTCCTGTCGAACAAGGGTGAGAGCGAGGCCGATCGTTACGCCCTGACCGCGCAAGTCGAACGCCTTTCCGCCGAAGCCGAGGGCCGTCCGTTCAAACTGTCTGACGAGGTGATCGCCAAAGCGCCACAGGTCGCCGAAGACGAACGGGCACTCTACGACCAGCGCCAACGGCGTCTGGCCAGCGAACAACGCACCCTCACCGAACAGCTGCGGCAGAAGACTCAGGAGCTGGCGGAATTCCGCTCCAAGCAAGGCCAGTACAGTTCCAGCCTGGCGCTGCTGCAGCAAGAGATGAACATGTCGGCGCCACTGGTCGGCACCGGTGCGGTGTCGCCGGTGGAGATCCTGCGACTGAAACGCAGCGCGGTGGAAATTCGCGGCTCACTGAACGCAACGACCCTGGCCATCCCAAGGGCGGAATCGGCAATCAACGAGATCAAGAGCAAGATCGACGAATCGGAACAGACTTTCCGTTCCGACGCCGCCAAGGACCTCAATCAGAAGCGCACCGACCTGTCGAAAATCACCGCGTCGAGCATCGCCATCGACGACCGCGTCAGCCGCACCACCGTGACTTCGCCAGTGCACGGGGTGATCAAGCAACTCAAGGTCAACACCATCGGCGGCGTGGTGCAGCCGGGCAGCGACATGGTGGAAATCGTGCCGCTGGAAGACAACCTGCTGATCGAAGCCAAGGTGCGTCCGCAAGACGTCGCGTTCCTCCATCCGGGCCAGAAAGCCATGGTCAAGTTCAGTGCCTATGACTACACGATCTACGGCGGGCTGAGCGCAAAACTGGAACTGATCGGCGCCGACACGATTACCGATGACAAGGGCAACAGCTTCTACCTGATTCAGGTGCGCACCGATAAAAACCATTTGGGCGGCGATGTGAAACCGCTGCTGATCATCCCGGGGATGGTGGCGACGGTGGACATTATTACCGGGGAGAAAAGTGTGCTGGATTACCTGCTAAAACCGGTGTTGAAAGCGCGGACCGAGGCGATGCGGGAGCGGTAGGCATTGTTGAGATTTGCGCTGATTGATCCGGCGCCTTCGCGAGCAGGCTCGCTCCCACAGGGTGTTTGAGCTGAGCACATAATTTGTGCACACCTGCGATCAAATGTGGGAGCGAGCCTGCTCGCGAAGAGGCCCGTTTCAACAACCATTATTTCGCATGATTACGCTGAAAAACCTCCTCCCCCATCGCCGCAATCTGCCCCTCGATCAACGCTTCGAACGGCTTGAGCAACGGCGCAAACGTCGTCGGTGCTTCGAGGGTTTCCAGCGCCTGCACAATCGCCTCGATGGTCGACAACGCCCCCGGCCCCGGGGCCTTGCGCAACCGGTAGCGCGACACCCCGCCCTGCGCCAGCGTCACCCGCGGCAACGCCGCCAGCAGCGGGTTGAGATGAAGCATCTTGCGTGCCTTGCGCCAGGTGCCATCCGGCACCACCAGCAACAACGGTTCAGCGGATTCGCGGTAAGCCTGCATCGGCTGCGCATCGTCAGCGGGAAACAACAACCGCGCCTGATACCCCCGCCGATTGAGCAGCGTCGGCAGATCCTCGAACACTTCACCGACAATCAACTCGGCATTGGTCAAACCCAGAGCTGCCAGTCGCGCGGTGTTAAGCGCGTGATTGACCTCGCTCGGATGCTGCAACAGCAACACCCGGGTGCGGCTATCGAGGCTCGGGATCAGCGGGCACAGGCAATGGGTGTGTGGGCGCAGGCAGCGCGGGCATTGGGGTCTGGACATGGTTCTTATGCCTGATTGAGCTGTGCTTTGAGCAAATCACGGAAGGTCTGGATCAGCGGCTCGCGGCTGCGGCCACGGCGCATGATCATCGAGAATGGCGCCTGATAACCGAAGGTCGCCGGCAGCAACACGCGCAGGTCGCCCTTGTCGGCCCAGGCCTGGGCGTAGTGTTCTGGCAAGTAACCGATGTAGGCGCCGGAGAGCACCAGAATCAGTTGCGCCTCCATACTTTCCACAGTCGCCGCGCTGTGTTTGAAACCGTGCCGTGCCAGCTCGGCCTGGCTCCAGTAACCACGGCCGACCATGCGTTGCTGGGTGATGACCTGCTCGGGGATCCGCCGCTCGTTGAACAGCGGATGCCGGCTGCTGCAATACAGCCAGTGCTGCTCGCGGTACAGCGGCATATACACCAGACCGCTCATGCGCGTGGAAAACGCACCGATGGCCAGATCGAGGCGGTTGTCCTGCACGCCGAGTTGCAGTTCGTACGGGCTCATCACCGACAGATGCAAATGCACCGCCGGGTGTTCCTGACTGTAGGCGCCAATGGCCTCGGCGAACGGCAAGGCCTTGTCGCTGACGGTGGAGTCGATCACCCCGAGGTTGAGCGTGCCGCGCAGTTCGCCCTTGAGCGCCGCGGCGTATTGCTCGAAACCTTCGAGTTCGGCGAGCAGGCGCAGGGTTTCCTGATGGAACAGCTCACCCTTGCTGGTCAGGCTGAACCCACCGCGCCCGCGATGGCACAGTACCAGACCGAGCGCGGCTTCAAGCTGGCTCATGTAAGTGCTGATCGCCGAGGTCGACAGGTTGAGCTCCTGCTGCGCATTGGCAAAGCCCTGATGGCGGACCACGCTGACGAAGATGCGCAATAGTTTCAGGTCGGGTAAAGCGTTGGCCATGTCTACTCCATCACAAGAAGCATTCGGTGCGTCCGAAGAAACACAGTCCCTGTGGGAGCGGGCTTGCTCGCGAAGGCTTCGTATCAGTTGGCATCCATGTTGCTGACACACCGCATTCGCGAGCAAGCCCGCTCCCACACAGGCGTCATGTTCACCCCGGCGAACAGCGACGAGTCTATCTCCAGCCTCAACATTAGTTTAGAAAAATCTGAACTAAGTTTTTGCCCGTAGCGATTCTTCCCCGCCACTACATTTCGCAGAATCGGCCCCACAGCGGCGTCCGAACCTGTGCTCAACGGTGCGCCGATATAAATAAAACAAAGACGATGAGGCCCTACCCGTGGACAAGATTCTTCACCAACCACTGGGCGGCAACGAAATGCCGCGCTTCGGCGGCATCGCCACCATGCTCCGACTCCCCCATGTACCGACCGCTGCCGGCCTGGACGCTGCCTTCGTTGGCGTGCCACTGGACATCGGTACTTCGCTGCGCCCCGGCACCCGCTTCGGGCCGCGCGACATCCGCACCGAATCGGTGATGATCCGCCCGTACAACATGGCCACCGGCGCTGCGCCGTTCGACTCGCTGTCGGTCGCCGACATCGGTGACGTGGCGATCAACACCTTCAACCTGCTCGACGCCGTACGCATCATCGAAGAAGCCTACGACAACATCCTCGAGCACAACGTGATCCCGATGACACTGGGTGGTGACCACACCATCACCCTGCCGATCCTGCGGGCGATTCACAAGAAGCACGGCAAGGTCGGTCTGGTGCACATCGATGCCCACGCTGACGTCAACGATCACATGTTCGGCGAGAAGATCGCTCACGGCACGACCTTCCGTCGCGCCGTCGAAGAAGGTCTTCTGGACTGCGACCGCGTGGTGCAGATTGGTTTGCGCGCGCAGGGTTACACCGCTGACGACTTCAACTGGAGCCGCGATCAGGGTTTCCGCGTGGTGCAGGCCGAAGAGTGCTGGCACAAATCGCTGGCGCCGCTGATGGCCGAAGTGCGCGAGAAAGTCGGCGGCGGCCCGGTGTACCTGAGCTTCGACATCGACGGCATCGACCCGGCCTGGGCGCCCGGCACCGGCACCCCGGAAATCGGGGGTCTGACGACCATTCAGGCGATTGAAATCGTTCGCGGCTGTCAGGGCCTCGACCTGATCGGCTGCGATCTGGTAGAAGTCTCGCCCGCCTACGACACTACCGGCAACACCTCGCTGCTGGCCGCCAACCTGCTGTACGAAATGCTCTGCGTACTGCCTGGCGTGGTTCACCGCTGAGGGTTCGGCCATGAACGAACGTGATCAGGTGTTGAAAGCGGCTGCCGATCTGGTGTCCGCCTTCGCTCGTAACGATCGCGAGGCTTATTTCGGCGCGTTCAGCGCCGATGCAAGTTTCGTGTTTTACACCCTCGAACAGCCGCTGCTGTCGCGCGATGCCTATCAGGCCTTGTGGGACAGCTGGCGTGCCGAGGATGGCTTTGAAGTGCTGTCGTGCACTTCGAGCAACGCCTTCGTCAGCCTGCAAGGTGACGTGGCGGTGTTTATCCATGACGTGGCCACCGAGCTGCGCATGCAAGGGGAGCAACATTTCAGCCAGGAGCGCGAGACGATTGTTTTCAAGAAACAAGCGTCGAGCCTAGAACAACAAGGCCATTGGCTGGCCTGCCACGAACATTTGTCCGCAATGCCGGAAGGGCTGCCATCCCCTTAGCCAAACAGGTGACGCCTCACACACGATGAGGCGCGCCTTTATGATCGGAGCAGATCATGAATAACAACAACAACGACCAAAGCCTTACGCAAATTGAAACCCACGGGGTCGAACAGATCCCGGACCACGAACGCACCGCAGGCCCGACGGACTTGTTCCGGATGATCTTCGGTGGTTCCAATACCTTTGCCACCGCCGTGCTCGGCAGTTTCCCGGTGCTGTTCGGTCTGTCGTTTCAGGCCGGTGTCTGGGCGATTGTGCTGGGCGTGCTGCTCGGCTCGCTGATCCTCGCCCCGATGGGCCTGTTCGGCCCGCTCAACGGCACCAACAATGCCGTGTCCTCCGGGGCGCACTTCGGCGTGCACGGGCGGATCGTCGGTTCGTTCCTGTCGCTGTTGACCGCCATCGCATTTTTCTCGCTCTCGGTGTGGAGTTCGGGGGATGCGTTGATCGGGGGTGCGAAACGCCTGATTGGTCTGCCGGAAACCGACCTGACCCTGGGCCTGGCCTACGGCCTGTTCGCGATTCTGGTGCTGACCGTGTGCATCTACGGCTTCCGCTTTTTGCTGTGGGTGAACAAGATCGCGGTGTGGAGCGCCAGCCTGTTGTTCCTGCTGGGCATCTTCGCCTTCGCCGGTCCTTTCGACGTCAACTACGCCGGCACGGTGAACCTCGGTCAACCGGGCTTCTGGGCGGCGTTCATCGGCGCGGCGCTGGTCGCGATGAGCAACCCGATTTCCTTCGGCGCGTTCCTCGGCGACTGGTCGCGCTACATCCCGCGTGACACCTCCAAGCAGCGGATCATGGCCGCTGTGGTGCTGTCGCAGATCGCCACGTTCATTCCGTTCCTGTTCGGCCTGAGCACCGCGACCATCGTCGCGATCAAGGCGCCGGACTACATCGCGGCGAACAACTATGTGGGCGGCCTGCTGGCGGTATCGCCGAGCTGGTTCTTCCTGCCGGTGTGCCTGATTGCAGTGATCGGCGGCATGTCCACCGGCACCACCTCGCTGTATGGCACCGGGCTGGACATGTCCAGCGTATTCCCACGGGTGCTGTCGCGGGTCAAGGCAACGTTGCTGATCGGCGTGCTGTCGATTGCCTTCATCTTCATCGGGCGCTTCGCGGCGAATCTGGTGCAAAGCGTGTCGACCTTCGCCGTGCTGATCATTACCTGCACCACCCCGTGGATGGTGATCATGATCATCGGCCTGCTGGTGCGTCGCGGCTTCTACTGCCCGGATGACCTGCAAGTGTTCACTCGCGGCGAGCAAGGCGGACGCTACTGGTTCAATCACGGCTGGAACTGGCGTGGCCTGGGCGCATGGATCCCGAGCGCGGCGGTCGGCCTGTGCTTCGTCAACCTGCCGGGACAATTCGTCGGCCCGCTGGGTGAGTTGGCCGGCGGCATCGACATCAGCCTGCCGGTGACTCTGGGCCTGGCCTCGGTGGTGTACCTGACGCTGCTGAGCCTGTTCCCGGAACCGCGCGAAGTGTTCGGCCCCAAGGATGCCCGGCGTGAAGCCGCAGTAAAACCTCAACTGCGTCAGGCCGCCTGACGCAGATCCCCTGTGGGAGCGAGCCTGCTCGCGAAAGCGATCTTTCAGTCACTTCTTTGTTGAATGTGCCGACGCCTTCGCGAGCAGGCTCGCTCCCACAGTGAGCAGCACCCCGAACCAAATTTGTTTCACCATAAAAAAGACAATCGGAGACACGCCATCATGGCTTTGGATTTATTCGTCGTCCTCATCTACGCCGCCGGCATGCTCTTGCTCGGCTACTTCGGCATGCGCAAGGCCAAGACCAACGAGGACTTTCTCGTGGCTGGTCGTAACCTCGGCCCAAGCCTGTACATGGGCACCATGGCCGCGACCGTACTGGGTGGCGCGTCCACCGTCGGCACCGTACGCCTGGGTTACGTGCATGGCATCTCCGGTTTCTGGCTGTGTGCGGCGCTGGGTTGCGGCATCGTCGCGCTGAACCTGTTCCTCGCCAAACCGCTGCTGAAACTGAAGATCTACACCGTTACCCAGGTGCTGGAAAAACGCTATAACCCGATGGCCCGCTCGGCGAGCGCGGCGATCATGCTGGCCTACGCGCTGATGATCGGCGTGACCTCGATCCTCGCCATCGGCACCGTGCTGCAAGTGCTGTTCGGCCTGCCGTTCTGGATCTCGGTATTGCTCGGCGGTGGCGTGGTGGTGATCTACTCGGCCATCGGCGGCATGTGGTCGCTGACCCTGACCGACATCGTCCAGTTCATCATCAAGACCGTGGGCCTGATGTTCATCCTGTTGCCGATCTGCCTGTACCGCGTCGGCGGCTGGGACGAACTGGTGCTGAAGCTGCCGGCAGCGGCGTTCAACTTCACCACCATCGGCTGGGACACGATCATCACCTACTTCATGATCTACTTCTTCGGCATCCTGATCGGTCAGGACATCTGGCAACGGGTGTTCACCGTCAAGACCGCCAAAGTCGCCCAGTACGCCGGCAGCATCGCCGGTATCTACTGCATCCTCTACGGCCTGGCCTGCGCGCTGATCGGCATGGCCGCGCACGTACTGATCCCGGATCTGGACAACGTCAACAACGCCTTCGCCGCCATCGTCAAACTGTCGCTGCCGGACGGCATCCGTGGTCTGGTGATCGCTGCAGCACTGGCGGCGATGATGTCCACCGCCAGCGCCGGCCTGCTGGCAGCGGCCACCACGCTGACTGAAGACCTGCTGCCGAAACTGCGCGGCGGCAAACAGTCGAGCCTGGCAATCAACCGCCTGTTCACCTTGCTGACTGGTGTTGTGGTACTGGGCATCGCGCTGGTGGTGAATGACGTGATCAGCGCCCTGACCCTGGCCTACAACCTGCTGGTGGGCGGCATGCTGATCCCGCTGATCGGTGCGATCTTCTGGAAACGCGCGACCACCGCCGGCGCCATCGCCAGCATGGGCCTGGGCTTTGCTACCGCGCTGCTGTTCATGTTCAAGGATGGTCTGGATGCGAACACGCCGATCTACTACAGCCTGGCTGTGGGTCTGATCAGCTTTGTGGTGGTCAGCCTGGTCTCCCCTCGCCCGGCGACGGTGGCGAGTGCGATCTAAGCTTTGATGTAACGACTTGATGCTTTCTTCGACGGGTGTGGCGTCGGTTGCCACACCCGTTTTTTTACGTCTGGAGAAAATGGCTCATGAAGATCGTTTCGCGCGATCAGTGGTTCGAAGTTCAGCACTTGAGCGATGGCATTCGGCTGATCCATGAGCCGTATATCCGCCCGTTCTACCGCTGCAATTTGTGGCACGTGCAGGGGCGCGACACAGACTTGTTGCTCGACAGCGGCTCGGGGCTGGTCAGCCTGCGCGAGCAGTTACCGTGGATTACCGAGCGGCCATTGGTGGCGGCGGCCAGTCATTGCCACTTCGACCACATCGCCGGGCATCACGAATTCGCCGAGCGTCTGGTGCATCGTGCCGAGGCCGACATCCTCGCCGCGCCAGACGGAGAGAACGACCTAAGCCGGGCCTTCGTCGGCGAAGACATGTTCGACGCGCACCCGGACTGCCCGCTGTGCTACGCCGAATACCGGGTCAAGGCAGCGCCGGCCACTGGGTTTGTCGAGGATGGCGACGTGCTGGATCTGGGCAATCGCACCTTGCAGGTGCTGCACACGCCGGGGCATTCGCCGGGCGGGATCAGCCTGTATGAAGCGGCGACCGAAACGTTGTTCAGCGGCGACATCATCTACGACGGGCCGCTGATCGAAGACGCCTACCACTCCAATCTGCAGGATTACGCGGCCAGTCTGCGACGTTTGCAGGCGCTGCCGATCCGCACCGTGCATGGCGGGCATTTCGGCAGTTTTTCCGGCGGGCATTTGCGTTCGATGATTGACGAATGGTTGCGTCGACACGCTTGAGGCCTGCTGTAATCAGTCAACACAACAACGAAACTGTCTGCCATGAGAAGAGCTGCCGTGCGTGCTGCCGTGCACCGATACATTCAGCGCCTGCTGGACTCCCGCGAATTCAACGACGACACCAGCCTGGTGCAATTAGGGCTGGAGAAGGCAGATATCGAAGATCTGATATTTCATCTGGAAGATGAGTTCGGACTGACGGCGTTTACAGCCGAAGAGGATCACATGCTCAAGACCGCGAAGACTGCGAAGGACTTGAGCCGGTTTCTGCTGGAGATCGGGCGACACTGAAAGCAAAAGATCGCAGCCTGCGGCAGCTCCTACACTTTTCTCTGTAGGAGCTGCCGAAGGCTGCGATCTTTTGATCTTTAATCAGGCACTACCGCCGGCGAGGCTGACGCCGGCGCTGTTCGTCATCGGTGCGGATCGGAACAGGTTGCAGAGGCGGTTCGATCAAGCCGAGGGCAACACCCAAATCGTGCAGCCAGTTCTGAATTTTCTCTTTCATCGTCATGCCCCCTTCAGGGTAGTGCTGAGCGGCCGGAATTCTGAGGCCGCTTCGCACTGATAATAGTCCGAAGTCCTACGCAATGCTCGGCCAAATCCGCAATGATCTGTTACTGAATTGAACAGAATTACGATTGGTTGGTTCACGCCGTCTGCCGGGATTCACTCGATGCCACGGGATAGAGCGCTTGCTGCTGTTCAATCCAGGCATTGAGGTTGGCCCCGACCATGCCCTTGCGCCACATGAGCCACGTTGTCGCACTGGCAAACGGCTCGGCCAACGGGTGCACTGCAACGCTTTCGCGCCCCGGCAGACTGGCCAGCATCGACTCCGACATCAATGCCACACCGCTGCCGGCAATCACGCAGGCAAGCATGCCCTGATAGGACTCGATCTCCATCGCCCGCCCCATCGCCGCCTGATAGTGAACGAACCACGCCTCCAGCCGCGCGCGGTAGGCGCAACCGTGGCGGAAGGTGAACACTGCCCTGCCCTCGACGTCCTTGGCGCTGCGGATCGGCGGGTGGTCGGCCTCGCTGATCAGCACCAGACGCTCCTCACACAGCGGCACGCCGTCGATCCCCGCCAGTTGTGGCGGGCCGTCCACCAGCGCCGCATCGAGACGCCCGGAGACCAGACCTTCGAGCAATTCGCCGCTGGGTCCGGACTGCACTTGCAGATTCACCGCCGGGTATTGCTTGTGATAGCGCGCCAACAGCGCCGGCAAATGGATCGCCGCCGTGCTGTACAGCGTGCCGAGGACAAAATCCCCGGCCGGCTGCCCGCCCATCACCGCTGCACTGGCCTGATCGCGCAGGGCGAACAACTTGCCGGTGTAGTCCAGCAGGACTTTTCCCGCAGGCGACAACTGCAAACGCTGACGCTCACGAACGAAAAGTTCGACGCCCAATTGCTCCTCCAGCTGTTTGAGCCGGGTCGACAGATTGGACGGCACCCGGTGCAAACGCTCGGCGGCGCGGGTGATCGAACCCTCCTCGGCCACCGCCTGGAAGATCCGCAATTGGCTGAACTCCACCACCATTCTCCATAACAGAACAAGTTGCTCACTATTATTCAATTTTAAAGAAAGTCAATCGCTTCTAGCCTGACGGTCATTGCTCCTTCAAAGGAATCCCGACCATGTCGCCACTGATTCGCTTATCCGCCTGTTTCGTCGCCCTGATGATGGCCATGGGCATCGGGCGTTTCGCCCTCACCCCACAAATGCCGCACCTGCTCAGCGAAGGCCAGGTCGACCTGACCGCCGCCGGTCTGATTGCTGCGGCCAATTACCTCGGCTACCTGTTGGGCGCAGTGGACGCGATGTTCGCCCATCGTCCGCAGCAAGTGCAGCGCCGGTTGCACGGTGGCTTGTGGCTGTGTGTGCTGCTGACACTGGGCTCGTTCTGGGCCAACGGTTTCTGGGCGCACCTGTTGCTGCGCTTTGGCACCGGGGTGGCGAGTGCCTGGGTGCTGGTGATGATCACCGCACTGAGTCAACCACTGGCAGCGGCGGCAGGTCGGCCACGGCTGGGTGCGCTGGTATTTGCCGGTCCCGGACTGGGAATTTTTCTGACCGGGCTGCTGGCACTGTTCTCACATCTGCTGAATCAGACCTCTGCCACCTTGTGGCTGATCTATGCCGCCGTGGCGCTGGTGATGTTGCTGGGGATCGTGCGGATCCTGCCGCAACCGGGCCTGCACACGCCGGTCGCCACCCTCAACGTCAATCATTCGAATCGCGGCATCCCGCGACTGGCAGCGGTGTATGCGTTATATGGCGTGGGTTACATCATCCCGGCCACGTTTCTCTCGCAAATGGCCAACGCGCAGTTTCACGGGCAATGGCAGGCCGACCTGTTCTGGCCGTGCTTCGGTCTTGGTGCGGCGATTGGCGTGCTGTTGGTGAGCCTGCGTTGCCATGATCCGAACACCACACGGCACTGGCTGACCGCCACCCTGTGGTTGCAGGCGCTCGGGGTCTTCGCCTGTCTGTTGGGCAGTGGTTATGGCCTGGCGCTGGGGGTGGTGTTGTGCGGCATGCCGTTCCTGGCCTGCATGCAACTGGTGATGCAACGTTCGCGAGAACTGGCGCCGCACACAACTCAGCGCAACGCCGGACTGCTGACCGCATGCTTCGCCGTCGGCCAGCTCAGCGGGCCGTTGCTGGCGGCGCTCAGCAGCCATTTCAGCGGTGGTCTGCAACCGGCGCTGATCATTGCCGGCAGCGGTCTGCTGATTGCCGGCGGGCTGGCGCTGCAATCGGTCAGCGCTGGCCGAGGGCTTTGCGCAAACACCGACGCACCCACTGCTCAGCGCTGACAAAGGTGATGCCAAGCAACACCAGCACCGCGCCGATGACGAAGTTCACGCTCAACTCTTCACCAAGCAGCACCACGCCGAACGTGACGCCGAACAACGGCGTCATGAACGAAAACACCGCAAGGTTAGCCGCCAGATAGCGGCGCAGCAGCCAGAACCAGGTCAGGTAACTGAAGAACGACACCACCAGGCCCTGGAACAGTACGCTGGCCACCGCCACGGTGGTCAGGCTGACGTGGCTGATCTGGCCGCTGAACAGCGCGATCAACAGCAGGCCGACGAAGCCGACGATCAGTTGATAGAACAGAGTCAACGTCACCGGCGCTTCCGATAGCCGCGAAGCGCGCACCACCACAGTGGTCGCGCCCCAGCAGGCACCGGCAATGACCCCGAACGCATCGCCCAGCAGCATGCGCCGGTCGAGGTTGTCCCACGACACGCCGCCGGCGAAGGCAATGGCGATACCGACGAACGCGAGCAGAATCCCCAGCCATTGCAAAGGTCGCAGGCGTTCACTCGCCAGCAGGAAATGCACGCCGAGTGCGGTGAAAATCGGTGCGGTGTAGAGGAACACCGACATGTGCGCGGCGGTGGTCAGTTGCAGACCTTCGGCGATGAAGAAGAACTCCAGACCGAACAGCGCACCGGCCAGCAGCCCTCCACGCCAGGTGTTGCCCACCTGATCCCAACCGCCCTTCCAGCACAGCAGCAAACCCACCAGCAACGCGGAAATCCCCGAACGCCCGGCCGCCTGCATCACCGGCGCGATGTCGGGCGCGGCCCACTTGATCATCACTTGCTGCACGCCCCAGATCAGGCAGAGGCCGATCATCACCTGCAAGGCAAACCCATCGGCATTGCGCCGCTCGACACTCACCGCAACACCTCAAACACACACAACATGGCAGCCGTCCAATGGTCAAAAATCTGTGTCGGGATTATCAATCAGTCGGACAGAAAAAGCCGTCTGGAAAAGACATTTTGTGCTTCAGTGGCGTCAGGGGTGAATGGTTGTCGGCTGCGCCGCCATTCGCGAGCAAGCCCGCTCCCACAGGATGATCGCATTCCCCCTGTGGGAGCGGGCTTGCTCGCGAAGGCGTCGCCCCAGACAACAAAGATTACGGGGCTGACTTCACAAATCGCTTTGCCGCCAAAAAGCCGACCGTACACGCCACAGCCGTAGCAAACGTCCCCCACGCCCAATCCAGCAAACTCACCTGCACCGACCACCCGCGCAATGTCGCCCAATTCGTCAGGTCATACGTGCCATACGCCACCAGCCCCAGCAGCGCGCCCATCTTTGCCGCACGTTGCCAGCTCTGTGCCGGCAAGACCACAAACACCACGCAGCCAAAAACATACAGGCAATAAAAAACCGCTGCCGGAACCAGCAGCGGTTTTTCGAGCATCAACGAACCGAGCAGTTCGCGGTAGGTTGGCGCCATCAGCACGCCGAGCCAGATACCGTCGAGCAACAGAAACGCCAGCAGAGTGGCGATATAAGCAAGCAACGGCTTTTTCATTTACCCGACCTCAAGTGACCCCATGCAACATGGGCCCCGCAAGGCTCAGGTTAGTTCAATGCGATCGGCATGAATGACGATCTTGCCTTCCTTGTACAGCGAACCGATGGCCTTCTTGAAGTTGCCCTTGCTGACACCGAACAGACTGCTGATCAACGCCGGATCGCTCTTGTCGCTGACGGCCAGCGTGCCATTGTTTTCACGCAACTTGGCGAGGATCTTCGAGCTCAGGCTGCTGGCCGCTTCCTGACCCACCGGTTGCAGGCTGAGGCTGATCTTGCCGTCGGCGCGCACTTCCTTGATGTAACCCTTCTCGCGCATGCCGGACCGCATGAACTTGAAGATTTCATTCTTGTGGATCAAGCCCCAGTGCTTGTTGTTGATGATCGCCTTGAAGCCCATGTCGGTGGCTTCAGCCACCAGCAGATCAACTTCCTGACCGGCGCTGTAGTTGGCCGGGGTCTTGTCGAGATAGCGATCCAGACGTGCGGTGGCGGTGATGCGGCGCGTGTGTTTGTCGAGGTAGACGTGCACCACGCAGTACTCACCAGCGGTCATCTGCCGCTTTTCTTCGGAATACGGCAGCAACAGATCTTTGGGCAAGCCCCAATCGAGGAACACGCCGATGCTGTTGATTTCAACAACTTTCAGGCTGGCAAATTCGCCGACCTGAACTTTTGGTTTTTCAGTGGTAGCGATAAGTTTGTCATCGCTGTCCAGATAAATAAAAACGTTGAGCCAGTCTTCATCTTCGCTAGGAATATCTTTAGGGATATAACGGTTGGGCAAAAGAATTTCGCCGTCGGCACCGCCGTCCAGATATAAACCGAAGTTAGTGTGTTTAACCACTTGCAAACTGTTGTAACGCCCGACTAAAGCCATTTTCCAAAACCCTCATTGCGTGGGCGGCATTCTACCCGGTTTTGCCGGTCTCGTTCGCTGGGCAAGCAGCCTGCCGCAGAAAATCTGCGGAAGCCTTGATTTTCCTTGGTTTGCGCAGGCGGCTTGCCATTCGTCAGGCCAGCGCGAAGCCTGCTGTGCCGTTTCACGGCGGACATTTGCGCCAATGAAGAATAAATGTTGTTATTTAAAACAGTGGCTTAGGGGGATATTTCGGATAATTAATCGAGAATAATCCACCCACGCGCTCAGTTATTCCCGGGGATATTTATCAAGCAATTGTCAAGTTATTCCTGTACGATGCCTGGCCGAGTTACTTTTCTACAGGTTAATGGCCGCCATGCGTGTAAAAGCATCCACCAGCAAAGCAAAGCCAGCTCCAGCCGTTGAAACCAGCGAATCGATCAACGATCAGATCGCAGCGTTCCTCAAGTCCGGCGGCGAAATCCAGCAAATTGCCAAAGGCGTCAGCGGCCAGACGTTCGGTCCGTCCAAGCAGATCAGCCTGGGCAAGAAGTAACACCCGGTAATACACCCGTCCTGAGACGCTTTGAGCTTCGAAGCGTCTGGACTGGCACCCGCGTTACACCCTCCTTCTGTTTAACCAAATCTTTGAAAATCGACGAACGGCCATCATTGCCGAGCATTCGCCGGTATCCTTGCACGCGTCTGGATCAAGCGTTTCAGCAGGCCAAGCCCTGCCCTCGCTGTTCATGGAGTGACGCATGCTCAAATCAACTTTCTGTTTATTGTTTGTGGGCCTTATGGCCTGCTCATCGGCGCACGCGCAAATTTTCCAGCGCGAGCTCGGCGACTTCGACCTCAAACTCGGCACCACGCCCAGCCGCAGCATGGCCCAAGGGCTGGTCAAACCGGCGGCAGTCGGCTCGTTCCACGGCGGCCTCGATCTGAGCCACGACAGCGGCCTGTATGTCGGCCAGTATGCACCGAGCATGGGCCTGACCCCGGGCAAGAATCTGGAAATCGACTCCTACGTCGGTTTCAAACAACCTTTCGATCAAACCCTCGGCTACGAAGTCGGGATGATCCACTACAGCTATCCCAAAGTAGACACCCTCGACAGCCAGGAGCTGTTCGGCGGCCTGACCCTGCTCGGCAGCCGCTTCGGCGTCGCCGTGAGCAATGACCCGGACAAACAGAACAACACGCTGTTCGCCGACCTCGGCGGCAATCAGCCGTTCGGCATCGGGATCAGCATGAAATACACCACCCACCAACTGAACACGCCGGTGTCGGTGGACGGTGGTTATGTCAGCAGTTTTACCGACTGGTCGGTGAAATTTTCCCGGCCGTTCATGGGCGTCGATCTCGATCTGATCTACAGCAATTCCAACCTCAGCGGCAGCGAATGCTCGGCGTACTCGGGGCACAACAGTCAGTGTGACGGGCTGGTGACGCTCAAGGCCGAGCGCGCATTCTATTGATCGGCTGAACTGCCGGGAGCTTCCTGCGTTCACATGAGAATCAGACGTCAGGCTCTCGCAAGGATTCGCTCATGTCTCGCTGGTTCAAACACCTCGCCACCCTGCTGATCTTCACCCTCGCCCTCGGCGCTTGCAGCCGTGTCGGCCTGGCCTATCGCAATCTCGACGTGATCATTCCATGGACGCTTGGCGACTACCTGGACATGAACGGCGAGCAGAAGGACTGGTTCAACGAACGGCTCAAGGAACACCTGAACTGGCACTGCACCACGCAGCTGCCGGGCTACCTCGACTGGCTGGATCGCTTGCAGGCAATGGTCGAAAGCAATCAGGTGACCGACGCTGCGCTGCAAGCACGAACCGAGGAAGCGAAAAAAGCCATTGCCGAAACTGCACGGCAGATCACACCGTCGGCCATCGAGCTGCTGCAAGGGCTGGACGACAGGCAAGTCGCCGAGATGAACGATGCGTTTGCCAAGGATCTGCGCAAACGGGAAAAGGAATACGTCAAACCACCACCGGCGCAGCAGATCGCCGAGCGCGGCGCGCGTATGGACAAGCGCCTGACCGATTGGCTTGGCCCGTTGAGCGCCACTCAGGAACAACGGGTGATGGCCTGGTCGACCGCTCTGGGCGATCAGAACACTCAATGGATCGCCAACCGCGCACATTGGCAGCAGCAGTTCAGTAACGCCGTTGCCCAGCGTAAAAGTCCGGGATTCCCACAACGGATCGAGACACTTCTGGTCAACCGCGAGCGTTTATGGACAGCGGATTACCAGAAGGCCTACGCCAACACCGAAGCACAAGCGCGCTCGCTGGCGGTGGATTTGATGGCCGAAAGTACGCCGCAGCAGCGTCAGCGGTTGCTGAAGAAAATCGAAGGGGTGCGTAAAGATTTCAATGACCTCAAATGCCTCAAGGCCGCACAAAAACCTTAAGGCTATGCAAAAAACAAAGTGGGAGCGGGCTTGCTCGCGAATGCGGTGTATCAGACACGTAAAGGGTGAATGACACGCCGCATTCGCGAGCAAGCCCGCTCCCACAAAAGGCTTTCAGGCAATCTGCGCTTTGGAAGCCACCTCATCAAACGTCGCTTCATCCAGCGCATCTTCCTGCTCGTCCAACACCTGCCGCGGATGATCATTGCCGGGAATGCTGCTGTCGATCAGGCTCAGCAGGCTTGATCCGCGTGGCGTCAGAATGAAATTGCTGCCGGTACTGCCCATATGATCCGGGCGCGGTTCGATAAATCCACGATCGAGCAACAAGCCTTCATATTCGCAAGCCACCGTTTTCAGGTGATCCAGATTCTCGATCGGCTCGCCTGCACTGGCTTTCTGCGCCGCATAGTCCTCGGCATATTTTCGCGGCGCGAAACTTTCGCCTGCGCTGTTCTGCACTTCATGCAGCAGGCGTTCAATCAAATCCCAGTTATAAGTCGTCATCCTGATTCAACCTCCGGTGCGCGTGATTTGGGGCGCTGTCATAGGTTGTGACCCGGACGCATCGCAGCCGTTCAGCGGCATTTTCCGCAGCGACCGACCGGCGGTCTGTCGAATTGATCGAGGGTTAAACGACTAGTCTGACAAAGACGGTTTCAACCCCGCAGGAGAAATCATCATGAACGTCGAGAATCATCCGGTCGTATCGCGAGAAGAATGGCTCGCTGCGCGCAAACAACATCTGGCCGACGAAAAGGCCTTCACCAAGGAACGCGACCGCCTCAGCGCCCAGCGCCGCGCGTTGCCCTGGGTCAAAGTCGACAAGGACTATCAATTTCAAGGCCCAAACGGCGAACTGAAACTGGCCGACCTGTTCGGCAAGCACAGCCAGTTGATCGTTTACCATTTCATGTTCGCCAAGGACTGGGAGGAAGGCTGTCAGGGCTGCTCGTTCCTGTCCGACCACATCGACGGCGCCAATCTGCACCTGGCCCACCACGACATCGCCATGGTCGCGGTCTCCCACGCCCCGTTTGAACAGTTCCAGGCCTTCAAGCAGCGCATGGGCTGGAAATTCGACTGGATCTCGTCAGACGGTTCCGATTTCAACTACGACTTTGGTGTTTGCGCCCGCGCTGAAGATGTTGCTACAGGAAAGGCTACGTACAACTACGAAAAGACTGACAGTGCCGAGGAAGAAATGCCCGGGCTGAGTGTGTTTTATCGTGATGAATCCGGGGAGATTTTCCATACCTATTCAACCTATGCCCGTGGGCTGGATATGTTGGTAGGGGCGTACAACTATCTCGACCTCACGCCCAAGGGCAGGAATGAGGACGAGATCATGGAGTGGGTGCGGCACCATGATCGGTATGAAAATGAAAAAACCTCGAGTTGCTGCCACCAGAGATAATCAGCAAATCAAAGGAAAGGCAGCGGCCGGCAATACCGCCCGCTGCATCCTGGATGCCTGGAATACGCATCACCGTTTAGTAGTTGAATTTCGTTTTGACTTGTTCGCCTTCGCGATAAGACAGGACAAATGACTTCCACGGCTCGCCGCGAGTGACCGCATTCTCGTGTAATTTTTCTACAAGCGCATAGATTTTCGAGTTATTGAAATCAGTTTCAGCGTCCCAAATTTCTGAGCCATTTTTTTCTACAGCGAGGTCGGCCTCCATATAGTTCCCCCCCCACTCAACGCTGTATCGAAAGGCGTCATAACCGTGAACAATTCCGGTCTCTACCAGCTCGAAAATTGATTTAACGAGTTCGAAGTCTTCTGTAATCACTCTATTACCTCCGGAATTTGATGAGGTTCATTTTTAAAAGTCACGGTTTTGGGTTTTCCGTCAATAACGTACGTCAATACTAACGAATCAGGTCGCACTGAGCCGGGATCTGCACGCTCAAACCTGACCGTAGTAGGCCCTACCGTTCGGGCAGGATCATCTAGGGCTTCCTTCACTCTATTCTCATAGAACACTTTGTAGGCTGAATTGTTGAAATTCTTGTCCTGAGGAAAAAGATTGTATTTATCACATGTCCCGCCATTGCTACACGCCTGAATGTGCCCGCCCACGTCAGTGTCACGGCCTTCTTTACCAGCCTCCGTCTGCCTGGAATCCCGAGGCACTTTCTCTTTGGTCGGGGTGAACGTCAGCTCTTCTACCATACCCTTGCTGTTGGTCGTAAAGGTATTGCCATTATCCAGCTCATACCGGGTGTTGGGGCTTCTGGCAGCAGGATTGTTGAGCAGTTCGTATTCATGACTGCCTTTGACGGACTTTGCAGTCTCGACTTTTACCACCGCCTCGACATGAGGCTTCGGCACGTCGGTGTGCACAGGCGCAACAGTTGGTTTGACCGGTGGCCCGTCGACCCATCCCTTGCCCGATGTATCGCCGAATTCATTTGCCCAACCCGGGTGTTTGGGATCAATCGGATCGGTAAGTTTACCGCCTGTGGTTCCCCTTCCGCCCGCGACACTGAAGACCTTGCCAGTGACACTGCCTGCCATGTTAGCCGCAGTGCCCAAGGCGATGTTCAGCAGAGTAGTGGCGCCGCGTACATAGATGTCGCCCTGCTGTTCGGTCGCTCCAGCGGCAAACATCGTTTTAAAGGTGTTATCACTGTGCTCTAGCCGGTCTTTGTCCTCACCGCTCAGTTCACTGGCAATGCCTTTGGAAATTGCGTCTTTGGCCGCGTCTATTTTGTCGCCGAACAACTTGGCGATCAGAACATTTCCTGCAAGACCAAGGGCCATTTTTGCCGGGCCCATTGCTGCCTGGATACCCAGAGCCAGCAACTGGGCCTGCTCCTTGGGCAGTCCGTCCATGAAGCTCTGCAACCGCTCAGTCTCAGCCAACAACTTGCCGCCGGGGGTGCCTGGTTGCAAATCCTTGAGCAAGGTGGTCAGGTTTTTTTTGTCGTTATCACGGTACTTGTTAACGTCCGGATTCCCCGGTTTATCACCATCAGCACCACACCCGCCTGAGTCGCTGCACCTGGCAAATTCCGCAAACACCTTCGCGTATTTACGGATGACCGCGACATCCTCCGGTTTCAGATTATTGATATCTCCCGGCTTCCCGCCATTTCGAACCAGATTTTTCGCGATGTTGAGGGCCAGGTCATCACCAAGATCCTTGCGCGCTGTCTCAGGAACTTCATCCAGCGATACCCGCTGTGCCTGAAGATTATTCCAGGCTTGACCGACAACGTTGACCGGTCCGGTAATCAGACTGAGCGCAGCCTCAAAGGAACCTTGAGTAGCGTCCGCGTAGTTCTCTATCTTATCGGCCCAAGCCTTCAACGTACCGGAAGGATCCGCTACAGCCTCAAGCGAGGACTTACTCACGTACAGATCGGTACGAGACTCCTTGTCCTTGGTAACTTCATAGCCCTTGTCGACATCACGGTTCAACCCGACAGTCGAGTCCTTGCCGGTCTCGGCGTCCTGGCGAACCACAATTTCCCCGGCCCCGACAGTGCCTCGCACAATCTGCTCGCGATCCTTGTCGTACTTCCAGCCACTGACGCTCCAGCCGTTCTCGCCCTCCTTGCCTTTGCCCGTCTGGCTGGCGTCCTGAGCGCCACTGCCTTTACCCGCCGTGTAACTGCCGCCGACGTTCAGGTAGTAGCCATGCTCCTTGTCTGAACCGGCAATATCACTGAAGCCCAGTGTGCCGGTATCCAGTTTCAGATTGCCGTTGTCGGCAGCGATCAGCGCACCGTCCAGTTGAGTGTGATTTTCGGTGCGGATATCAACCTTGTTTTTGCCGGTGATGGTGGTTTGCTGTTCGATCCAGTTGGTCTTGCCTGTCGTCTGGCCGTAGCCCACCGAACCGCTGACCCCGGCGCCCGGACCAAAAGTGGCAGTAACGCTGATATCAAACTCTTTGCCCTTCACCTTTCCGGTGTCGGCTACAGAAGACACATTGAGGTCACCACCCACGCGACCATTGACCTCATCGCCGCGCAGTGTTGCGCCGGCGATATTGGTGTCCCTGCCGCTGGTGAAGCCCAACCGGTCTCCGGCATAGAGGTAAGCCTCTTGTTGCCGCTCGCCCTCGCGCTCCAGATTGCCTTTGCCCATGCTGACACTGGCGTAGACACCAACACCCTCGGAACCAAAGACCAGCCCCACTTCACCGCCACCGTTGTGTCGGTTACTTTCGCTGTCGCTGTCGTTCTGTGCCGAACGAATGTTCAAATCGTTGAAGGCGTTGAGCTCGATATCCCGACGAGCAGTGACCTGCGTGCCGATCAGATTCAGATCGTGGTCAGCTTGCAGATTGACATCCCGGCCAGCCCCCAGTTGAGTGGGCGTAGAAGAGCCACGTGTCCCATCTTCAGTGGCTACGCCGTAGCTGCCACCGATGCCGATCTTGAAGCCGCCACTGGTGCCGCCATGAATGCCGCCCCAGCTGTCGCGCTGGGTGCTGTCCTGGCTGACAGCGCCTTTGGCGACATCGAAGGTGACGTCACGACCGACGATGTTGATGTCACGTCCTGCCTGGAACTTCGATCCCTTTACCGTTACATCATTCTTCGCATTCAAGCTCAAATCGTTGCCTGCATTCAGCGTCGAAGATCGGTTGCTCTGCTCAATGGTTTGCTGACTGCTGCTCTGTTTGCTGTTACCGAACTTGACGTCCGCTGTCGGTCCGGACAGGAACTGGCTGATGCCGTCCACAGCCTTGAGGGTGCTTGAGCCTTTGCTGACGTTGTCCTCACCTTTACCCGCACCATTGACCGCATCTTTCGTTTGCCCATAGTTGTGGTCGATACGCACGCCAAGGCCATTGCGCTCGGTTTCGCGCTGCTGCTCCACCAACAGGGTTTCACGGCCGGCGTCGATGTTGATATTGCGGTCGGCATTCAGTTCGATATCGTTATTGGCCGCCAGATCCGAGCCGATCTGGTTGATATCGCGTTTGGCGTTGATGGTCAGATCCTGCCCCGCACTGATCTGGCTGGCAGCACCGCTCTGCTGTTCACGTCGATTCTTTTCCTTGAGCCCATCGACGCCGGCAAAGACGCCCACGCCATTGTCATCACTGGAAAAGCCGATCCCCGTCTGTTTGGACTTCGACCACGCGTGCTCGGCACTTTCATTGGCAGAGGCCATGACGTTGACGTCCCGACCTGCGTCCATGCTGACGTGACGGCCAGCATCGATACCGCTACCCAATACATTGATATCGCGTTCGGCGCTGAGGATCGTGTCACGCCCGGCACTGACGAGGCTGCCCACACTGGTATTACCGTCACCCTGCCGCCCCGCTTCCTTGGCGGAGGTGAGAGACAGAAAGCCACCCGAGACCGAGAGACCGGTTTTCTTTTTGTAGGCCTCACTTCGGTTGTAATGGGTGTCGTTGGCCGATATCAGATTAATGTCACCCGTGTCATCCACCAGACCGGCGCGGAGCTCGGCATCGTTGCCTGCAGTAACAGCGCTGGCCTGCACTAGGACGTCTTTACCCGAAGCAATAACGACGTCATTGCCCGCTTGCAACTCGCTGGCGACTTGGGTGCTGCTGGAGTTGACGGCACTTTTTCCACTTTTTGACAGGCCAAATGAGCCTTTCTTGGTTGTCTTGCTGAAATCACTGTGTTCATCAGTACCCGAGAGCACCGAGATATCATTCAACGCACCCAGGACCAGATTGTTGCCGGCCTTCAACTGACTACCGATCACGGTGAGATCGCGCCCCCCCTCGAGGGAAACACCGCCCTTGTCCGACAGCTTCGCGTTCACGGTCAGGTCGCGCCCGGCCTCTACGACCGAGGCCACGTTGGTACTGTCGTAAGTCGCGCTTTCAGTAGTTTTGCTGCGCCCGAACGATCCCTTTTTCTTCCTGTAGTTATAGGTAGAGCTTTCATCCTGGGCAGAGGCAATGGTGAGGTCCTGAACGGCTTTCAAGCTCACATCTTCTTCGGCCTTGATCCGACTGGCGATGATGCCCAGATCATTACCCGCGCTCAGTGCAATATCGCGCCCGGCGTTCAGTACGGAGGATTGTTGCGTGATGCTGTGAGTCTCGTTCGCGCGCTTCTTGCTACGCGCGACGTAGTCACTTTCATCGGCAGCCGAGGTGATGACGATGTCATGGCCGGCATCCAGTTTGAGATCGCGCTTGGCATCCAGCCGACTTGCCACAACCGCCACATCCCGATCGGCACTGATCGACAGATCCCTTCCGGACGTCACTTCAGCCCCATGCTGGGTAATCGTCTGATTGAGATAGCTGCCGCCCCGCGCATTGGTGCTGCGATCCTGAACCGAGGTGATGTTCACATCGCGATCGGCATCGAGCGTCATGTCCCCACCGCTTTTCAGCACGCCGCCGATGTTGTTGATGTCTTTGCCGGACTTGATCGTCAGATCATTGGCCGCTTCGATTCGTGCGGCGTTGTCCAGGTAGTCGCGGTGGAACACGTTGCCACCGCGATTGACATCGACACTGGTCACGTCACGCTGGTTGATCACGCTGCCGTTGGTGGCTGTGAGGCTGACGTCCTTGCCGGAAATGATGCCGCCGGATTTGTTGATGATGTCGTTGCCGGCCTTGAGTGTCAGGCGCTCGCCCGCTTCAATCAGACCGGTGTTGGTAAGGTTGTTGCCGGCCTCGGCCGACAGGTTGTTGGAGGCGCGCAGCGTACCGGCGTTATTCAGGTCGCCACCGGCGATCAGGGTCACGTCACCGCCCTGGATCAATGCACCGTTAGGCGCCAGACGGTTGTTGGCCTGAGCCAGGTACAACACCGGCACCAGCACTTTCTCACCGTTCACTTCGTGCTCTTCGAGCCAGACGATGTCGTGGGTCAGTGCCGCCACTTGTTGCGCGGTCAGGGTGACGCCCACCGACAGGTTGAGCTGATCCTTGCTGGCGATGGCGTTGTTCATCAGGTACTTGAACATGCCTTCGTCAGAGGTCTGGCCGTCAATGAAGCGCTGGCCGGTGCGGGCCACCACGGCCTGCTGCACCATGCGTTGTTCAAACAGTCCGTCACCCAGGCGCTTGGCGCTGGTGTCGGGGTCGTAGCCGAGCTTGCCCAACAGATAGTCCGAACTCATGAACTGCTTGAGGTTGGTCAGCGCCGGGTTGGTTTCGATCAGGTATTTGTGCGGGTTGGAGCGCACGCTGGTGTCGGGCAGACCCTGCACGCGTGGTACGTCGAATGAAACCTGGCTACGGTTCGGCGCCATTACGCGGACCGGTCCGTCGCCGGCCACCGGACCTACGTTGAACTGTGCGGTCTTGTCATTGAGATTCAGCGAGGGAACGCCGCTCAAGGCCAGATCGCGTTTTTTCTTCGAGACCGGGTCGTTCTGGTCGAACTGCAACGCAGTCGCCGACCGAGCGGGCATGCCGTCCGAACGCTGGGTGGCACTGGCGGCAATGGTGCCGATGGTCCAGTCGCGACCGGCTACGAGGTCTTGTTCGCTGCCGCCCTTGTGGCTGAGACGGAACAGACCGTTGTCGCCGGTTGGCAGGGTGAAACCCGGCAGGGACAGCGGGTTGACCTGTTGTTGCGCAAGATCCGGTGGCAGCTGCGAATTGATGCGGATGACCGGAATTGTCGCTCCGGCATTCGGCCCCGTTTGCGGAGCGTTCTTCGCAACGGGGGCGAAGTTTGAATAGGCCTGCAAGGTACCGTTTTTGATGGTCGTTTTAGCATTGACCTCCACAGCCTGGCCGGCCTGGATAATCGCGGAGGCTCCACCCTTGTTCGTGTAAGTAATACCGCCACCAGGTTTTTGCGCGTATTCCAGAAGTCTCGCCGGAACTGGAACGTCAGGGCCTTGGCCGAAATAAGGGTTGAGTGTTGTTTTTGTCTGTTTGGCGAGGGGAATGGTGCCTAGGCCGCAACCCTGCCAATCCTGCCCGCCGCATGAATAGAACGAATATTCATGTTCGTATTTGGAATTCTTTCGCGCATATGCCGTGATCAGGCCGGTGGTATCATCAAAAAACGCATCAAAATCACGGTTTCTACCTGAATAGATGAGGGTTTTTGTATAGCTTCCAGATTCCAGCCCTGTGTTATCAAACGTGTCGACTTCAAGCTTGATATTTTGTCCCGCAGAGAATACCGAAGCGAAATTGGAAAAATTGCCGACGGTTGCGTTTACATTTCCGCCAACGGACACAATAGCCTGCTCGCCACTGATGATGGACTCAGACTCGTAATGTTCCTCGACATAAAAATCGATCCATTTGCATTCGCCGCCAACACATTGATAGGTGATATCACCGGAAAGGAGCTTCTCCTGCCCAAGGATGCCTTCTGTCTTGTTACTGAAGTTATTGGCGGATAGCGAAAAGTCACCGTCCACATTGATCGTCGCAGCCCGGTTGTTGACGGTGTTCGCCCGCCCGCCGTCCATTCCGGTAATGGTCAGATTGCCAAGGCTGTAGACGTTGCCGTTCTGGTTGGTGAAGTCATTGACGAGCAGGTTCATGGCGCTGCCGCTAAAGAGCAGGCCGCGCTCGTTCACCAGACTTGCAGTCCTGATATTCAGGTTCTGCGCAGCACCCAACGTACCGGTATTGCTCACGCCACCAGCGTTGATCGTCATCGTATTGCTGGACGTAAGTCGCCCACCGGCATTGATCAGCAGCCCGCCAATGTTGAATGTGCCCTGCCCGCCACTGCCAATACTCGAAGCGCTGGTCAGGCCCAGTTGCGCCGCCGTGAATGTCATGTCACCCAAGCTGCTGACACGGCCATTTCCGCCGTAAGTCCCGCCTATCTGGAAGTCCATGCCACCATCACTGGCAATCAAACCTTCGTTGGTCCAGTTGCCGCCACGCGCCACCAACTGATTGGAAGCGAGCAGTTGCCCGCTCGCGGTCTGCACAAAGTTGCCGACATTCACCGTCAACCGCCCAGCCTGAATCACACTGCTGTTGGTCCAGCTGTCCGCGTTCAGCGTCAGGCCGCCGAGGGTTACCAGCGAGCCGCCGGCGTTCATGACGTTGGCGGTCGAGATGCCGAATTCGCCGACGCCGACATGGGTGATCGAGCCGCCGGCATTGAGCAGGCTCGGCGCGGCAAGGTTGAAGTCGTTGTTGGCGGTTTCCACCAGACCGTTGCGGTTATCGAACTGGCTGCCGATCTGGAAATCGGTTTTGCCACCTGCGCCCAGCGCGCGCAGTTTGCCGCTCTGGTTATCGAGGTTGGCAGCGCGAATCGCCAGTGTGCCAGCGCTTTCGATCAGGCCGCTGCGGTTGCTGAGGTTGCCGCTGACACCCAGGTCGATGCCATTGCCGCTGATCTGGCCGGCGTTGTTGCTCATCGAGCCGGCGCTGGTTTTCACCTGTCCCCGGGCGTAGATCCCGCCGCCGCTGTTGTCGAGTGTGCCGGCGCCGGCGTTGAGCAGGATGTCACCGCTATTGGCGGCGAGGCGCCCACTGTCGCTGTAGATACCACCGAGTGCGCGCAGGTCGAGGCGGCTGCCTTCAATCTTGCCGCCCTGGCCGTTGCGCAACACGCCGGTCAGGCGGGTCTGCAGCAAACCCTTGAGGCTCGACAGCACACCGCCACGGCTGTCGAGGCTGGCGGCGGTGAGGGTCAGGTCGCCGTTCTGGGCGATGATCTTGCCGCCCTGGTTATCGATGGCGCCGCTGCCTGCATTCACGGTCAGTGCAGTCATGCTTTGCACAGCGCCCTTGGCGTTGTTCAGCGCGGCGGCAGTGAGGGTCACGCCGGCATCGCGGCTCGACAGCAGGCCGTCGGTATCGTTGCGCAACGTGCCGCCGACGGTGAGATCCAGTTGGCTGTTGGCCGACACGGTGCCGCGTTGGCTGTTGTTCAGATCACCACTGGTGAGCAGGCTCAGCACGGTCTGGCTGATCAATTGTCCACCGCGGTTGTCGACGCTGGTGGCGCGTTTGATCAACAGTGCCCCCGTACTGCCGAGAGCGCCGTTGACGTTGGTCAGGGCTCCGAGCAAATCGAGGGTGACGCTGTCTTCACCTACCAGATTGCCGCTGGTGTTGGTCAGTGGCCCGCCGGTAAAGGTCAGGGCTTTTTTCGCCATGACATTGCCGGCGTTGTTGTTCAGGCTGGCCGTACGGATATCGAGGGTATCGCCACTTTTGATCAGACCGCCCGAAGCGTTGCTGATCGCGCCGGTCATGCTCAGGGTTTGTTTGCCGTCACTGCTGACCGTGCCGCCGCTGTTGTCCAGACTTGCGGCGGTGATGGTCACCTCGCCGAGGCCACCAATGCCACCCTTGCTGTGGTTGAGCAGCGCGCCGCTGAGGTCGATGTTGACATTGCCGAGCTGGCTGGAGATCGCGCCTTCCAGGCTGTTGTCGAGGGTGCCGCCGCTGACGCTCACGCTTTTCCAGCCGGAGAGCAGACCGCTCTGGTTTTTCAGATCCGCCGCAGTAATGGTCAGTTGATCGTTGCTGATCAGATTGCCGCCACGGTTGTCCAGGCTGTTGCCTTTGAGGCTGAAGCTGTTGACGCTGGAAATCTCGCCCTTCTGGTTATTCAGGTTGCGCAGCGTCTCAATGCTCAACACGCCTTTGCTGTTGATCACGCCGTTCTGGTTATTCAGGTCACGCAGGTGGGCGATGTTCAGCAAACCCTTGCTGCTGATCAGGCCGTCCTGGTTATTCAGATCCTGTGCGGTGGCGCCCAGATCGATCGCCACGCCCGCAACACCCACCAGCGTGCCGCCCTGATTATTCAGGCCGGTGCTGTTGAGGTTCAGCTGTTGCGCGGCCTTGATGCCGCCCTTGTTCTGGTTGTTCAGCAGTCCATCGACCTTGACGTCGATATCGCTGTCACTGAGCAAAACACCTTCGCCGCTGTTATCCAGACTCGCCGCGCGAACCTGCAGCGCCGCCGCCGCGATCTTGCCTTTGATCGAGGTCAGCGCGTTGTCGATCTGCAGGGTGAGTTTCTGATTGCTCAGCAGTTGGCCGCCGCTGTTATCCAATGACTTGGCGAGCAGTTCGAAAGCCTGATCACTGGAGATCTCGCCGCCACGGTTGTTTATGTCGGCCAGATTCTTCAACAGCAACTGACCCGGCGCACTGATGACGCCGCCCTGGTTGTTCAACGCGCCGCCGTTCAGATCGACGCTGACATCAGCATTGCTGCTGAACAGCCTGCCGCCCTGTTGATCGAGACCACGAACATTGGCCACCAGCGAATTGGCCGCGCCAAGGCTGCCGGCGGTGTTGGTGACCTGGCCGGCCGTGATGTGCAGTTGATCGGCGGAGTAAATGCTGGCCTGGCTGTTGATGAGGTCGCCGGTGGTGATGCCCAGTTTGCCTTTGCCACTGATCGCGCCTTGTTGCTGGTTATCCAGCGTGCTGCTGTTGAGCGTCAGGTCGGTGTCGGTCAGCAGTTTGCCGCTCTGGTTACTGATGGCGCCACGGGTGTCGATGGTCAGCGCTTTAGCGCTGGAGACCGTGCCGGCCTTGTTGTCGAGGCTGTCGGCGTTGATCGCCATAGCCCCTTCGTTGACGACACTGCCCTGCCCGTTGTTCAGACCCGCAGAGAGGTTGATTGCGATATCTTTCTGGCTGGTCAGACGTCCGCTGTTTTCCAGGGTCTTGCCCGTCAGGGTCAAGCCGCTGTCACCAGACAGCAGCCCCTTGTTGCGGTTGATGACGTCATTAACCGTCAGCGCCAGATTGCCGCCGGCGAGCATGTAGCCGCTGTCGCTGTTATCCAGCCATGCGCCGATCAGGCTCACATCAGCCTTGCTCGACAGCTCGCCGCTGCGGTTGTCGACACGGTCAACGGTAAGGTTCAGCGCTTTTGTAGAACCGATGAGGCCTTCCTGACGGTTATCCAGACTGGCGGCCGTGATCGTCAGGCCGTTGTCGGCGATGACCACACCGTTCTGGTTATCGAACATGCCAGTCACGCTGAAATCAACATCGCCGCGCACACGAATGTCGCCGCTGTTGTTGTTCAGACTGTCGCTGCGACTGTCGAGGCTGGCGGAAGCAATCACCCCTTTGACGTTGCTCAGGGCGCGGTCGATGACGAGGGTGAGCTTTTCATTGCTGAGCAATTTGCCGCCGTCGTTGTTCAGGCTTTGCGCATTGAGGCTCCAGGCCTTGGCAGCGGAAATTTCGCCGGCACTGTTGTCGACGTCCTTGAGGTTTTTCAGCAGCAACTGGCCCGGCGTATGAATATTGCCGCGCTGGTTGTTGAGCAGGCCGTTGTTCATGTCCAGGGTCAGGTCGCTGTTGCTGAACAGCTCGCCGCCGTCCTGCTCCAGCGAGGTCAGCGAAGCCTGAAGTTTCTGCTGGCTACCGATGGTGCCCCCGGAGTTGTCCAGGTGCCCGGCGGTCAACAACAGCGTGCCATCGGTGGCGATACTGCCGCTCTGACGGTTTTTCAACTCGCCGGTGGTCAGCGTCGAATCGGCCTTGGCGCTGATGATGCCGTTGGCGCTGTTATCCAGGCTGCCACTTTTGAATGTCAGGCCTTTCTGCGAGACGATCAGGCCGCCCTGGCTCAGTACCTCACCGGTGGCGGTCAGCGCCATTGCTTCAAGGCTCGACAGTTTGCCCAAGCGATTGTCGAGGCTGCCAGCGGTGAGAATCATTTGCCCTTCACTGCTGATCAGGCCTTGCTGGTTATCCATCGCGCCGTCGAAGGTCAGCCCAAGACTGTTCTGACTGACGATCCGCCCAGCGACGTTGTTCAACCCGGTGCCGCTCAGCGTGCTCGCGCCCTTGCTGAAAATCAGGCCGTTGCTGGCGTTGATGATCTGCGCGACCTTCGCCTCCAGCGTGGTGTCGGACAACACCTTGCCGCCCTCGCTGTTGTCCAGGCGCGACCCGTTGATGTACAGGTCCTGCTGGCTGGAGAGCGAGCCGCCGCGGTTGTCGATCTGGTCGACGTTGACCGTCAGGGTCTTGAGCGACCCGACGAGACCGTCCTGATGGTTCTGCAGCTTCTTGCCAGTCAGCAACAGGTTGCCTTCGGCGACCAATTCACCGCCCTGCTGGTTCAGGCTGTCGATGTTGGCGTCGACATCGCCCTTGCCGGAAATCCGTCCGCCATCGTTGATGACATTGTTGGCCTTGAGCCTCAGCAAACCGGTCGAGGTGAGCAGACCGCCGTTGCGGTTGTCCAGCGTGTTGCCCTCGAACGTCAGCGTTGTCTTGCTTTCAACGCGGCCCTTGTCGCCGTTATCCAGTTCACTGATCAGCAGTTTCGCCGCCTGATCAGCGCGAATCGTGCCACTGCGGTTGTCCGTATTGGCGCTGGTAACCGTCAGGGTGTTGAGGCTGGAAATTTTGCCGGCGCGGTTATCCAGGCGCGTGGCCTGCACGTCCATCGCTGCGTTGGCCTGGATCAGGCCTTTGTTCTGGTTGTCCAGGCGATCGCTGATGCGCGTGGTCAGCGTGCCTTGACTGGTCAACTGGCCTTGCTGGCTATTGTCGAATTGCTGTGCGCGCAGGGTCAGCGCTTGTCTGGCGCCGATCCGGCCGCCGTTGCTGTTGTTGATCGCACTGATGGCGGTGATGTCGAGCAACTGCCCGGCGGTCATCACACCGGCGACGTTATCCAGCGAAGTGACCGTCAGCACTGCGTCGGTCTGGGCGCTGAGTTCGCCATTGCGGTTGATCAATTGACCGATGTTGCCGGTCAGTCTGGTCTGGCTGTTGATCACGCCTTTGTTGTTCAGCACTTGAGCGGCATTCAGGTTCATCGTGCCGCCGCTCAGTACGCGTCCGCTATTGCGGTTGTCCAGGGTGTCCGCCGTGATCGCCGTGGTTTGTCCGCTGAGGGTTCCGCCCTGGTTGCTCAGGGTTTGCGCAGTGCTGACTGTCAGATTGCGGCCGGCGATGAGGCTTTTGCCAGTGTTGTCGAGGTTCTGCGCACTCAGGTTCAGATCACCGTTGCCGTTGCGCCCGCCGTCGGCGTTGACCCCGGCTTCGATGACACCGCCGTTGGTCAATTGCCCACCGGCACTCAGGGCAATACTGTCGCGGGCAGCCAGGGTCTGGCGGTTGGTCAGATTGCCTTGGGTCTGCACATTGAGCGCGGTGCCGGCATAGACTGGGCCGCGCGCATCAAGGCTGGCCGCCTTGACGTTGACCGCGCCAGTGGCCGAGGTATCAACCAGGCTCAATTGACCATTGGCATCAAGCTGAATATCGCCACCGCTGGCGATCAGTTTACCGTCGAGCTTCACGCCGACCCCGGCCTCGGTGCCGACCAGTTTGATCGCCCCGGCATACATGCCGCCCAGCGCCGAAGAGTCAATCGCCAGTTGCGGCTTGGCGCTGCCATCATCGGCGCGGGCCGTGGCGCTGAGATGTTCAGCGTTGACGTCGTTACGCCCGGCGACGATGGTCAGGTTTTTCGCCTGGATCTCGGCGTTGATCTTCGCGGTGCGGGTGATGATTTCGAAGCGGTCGATATTGGTTGCGTTAAGCCCGGCGCCTTCGATGGCGACCGAGCCTTGATCGACCTGAAAGCGATCGAGGCGACCGTTGTCCAGCACCGGTTTGCCGGTGGTCAACGTGACCCGTGGCGCATTGATGAAACCGCAGCCGTTGCAGGTGATGCCGTAGGGGTTGGCCACGATCACCCGCGCCGACTGCCCCGCCACTTCGGTGTAACCGCGCAACTGGCTTGGGTTGCCGCTGATGACTTCGTTGAGAATCGCTTGCGCCGAGCCGCTGTTTTTCAGGTTCGGGTTGCCGATGATGTGCCCGGCCAACTGGGTGTTCGAGGTTTGCGTCGAGCCGTTGTTGAGGATGACGCCCTGCGCGCCGACGTTGTAATCGTGGAACTGGTTGTGCGACAGCCCGCTGCCGTTGGGCGTGGCGATGTTGATGATCGGCACGCCATTGCCGGCCCGATCCAGCGCGGTGTTCGGGTTGGCCACGACAATGCCGTCGGCCTGCGCCCACATCGGTTGCCAGAACATGACGTTCGCCAGCAGGAACGCCAGCCCGCGCTTGGGCATGCCCCAGAAATGCTCACGGGTTTTCACGTCAGCAGAAGGCTGACCAGCGAGGAAGGCGTATTGGCGAACGTCCATGTTTGAGCTCTCGTTGCGACAGGCGAGTGAGGTCTGGGTAATCAACAGGCAAAGCGATCCCTGCCTGGCCAAAACACGGGGCCAGGTGAGAGAACAAGCAAAAAGGGGGATAAATGCGCGCCTCGGTCAGAACGTCCAAAGCGTGGCAAAAACGATCGCAGAACCGCTGGCGAATAGTTTGTTCGATCCCTCGAAATCACAATTTGATATCAATGTGATGGCGCGATGGTAGATTGCCATCATTCTGGCGTCAATAAGTCGTACAGCGTCTTTTACAACAACCTCTCTAACCCGTGGCTTTTCCTCAAGAGGTCTGCTTTTCAGGGGAAGATCGCGACCGTTCGGTCACTCTAAATGGACTGGTAAAAACACTGGAACTGAACTTTTCACCGCCCGAAACCCTCCACCGATCAACCCGCCCTACCCGGAACGGAGGCCTGCCCCCATGAAAACCCTGCTCAAGCTCACCCTCGCCGCCACCCTGGCCTGCGCCCTGCCGGTCTGGGCCTGCACACCAGAAGAAGCCACCGCCAAACGCGAACAACTGGCCAAGGAAGTGGCCAAGCTCACCGAACAGAATCCGGCCAAGGCCAAGGAAATCAATGCCGAGTTGCAGAAGATGGACTTGGGCACGGCAAGCGCCGATCTGCCGGACAAGTGCCAGTTGATTGATCAGCGCTTGAAGGAACTGGACTCGGCTGAGAAAAAAGCCGACAGCTAAAAACAAGATCAAAAGATCGCAGCCTGCGGCAGCTCCTACACCAGACCCTGTAGGAGCTGCCGCAGGCTGCGATCTTTTGATCTTAAAAATGCATTTGTGCATTTATTTTCTTGCATAAACGCATATCCAGACTAAGGTTACATCGAGCAAGGAGATCGGCACCGTTCATCGCAGATGAAAACCGTTACCCACCGATCGCTCGGCAATACCGCAACACAATCACAAGCTGGACGCTTGTTTTCATTCATGGAGGACTGAAAAAATGTTAACCACTCAAGCAACATCGTTCACCGGCGAGAGCCTGCCAAGGTGCCTTGTTGGCCACCTGATCGACCCGCAACTGGTCGAGGTTGAAGCCACTGCGCAAACCGCGGCACTGGCCGCTGCCAACCTTAACTTCACGATGCAGAAACAGACTCAGACCAATTGGTGCTGGGCCGCTGTTTCCGCTTCGGTCGGCAATTATTACGGCACTGGAAACTGGACCCAGTGCGGCGTCGCCAGCACCCAACTGGACCGCAATTGCTGCAGCCAGCCGGGGCCGTGCAACGTCTACGGCTATCTGGATTCGGCCCTGCAGACCACCCGCAGCTATAACGGGATGAATCAGGGTTCGCTGCAGATGTCGGCCATTCAGAACCAGATCAACATGGGCCGCCCGGTCGGCCTGCGTTGTGCCTGGTACGGTGGTGGCGCGCACTTCCTGGCGATCTACGGCACCAACGGCAACTACGTGCTGATCGCCGACTCGATCTACGGTTACTCGACCCGCGCGCTGAACTCATTCCCCGGTTCGTACAACGGCGGCGGCAACTGGACTCACACTTATTTCACCGCAAAAAACTAGGAGGGCGACATCATGCAACTGACTTATCCAAAGGCGCCTTCCAACGGCGTACAGACTTTGCGTCCGGTGCTGCAAGCCGCGCTGCAAAACCAGGGCTTCGGCATCAACCGCCAGTTCGCCAACGCGACACCGGCCAAAGTCAGCCTCAGCGAAGCCTATCGCGGCTACTCGCTGACACTCGACGACCTGAGCCAAGGCAAGGGTCTGAAAGACGCACGTATAGGCGACTGGCATTACCTGGTGTTTGCCGACGGCGTAAGCATTGCCGATGCGCAACTGGCCGAGGTGCGTGGCCATGTCGAGTTCGCTTCGCTGAACCACGGCACCCGGGCCGCCGACACCGTGGGCGCGTTGAAACTGGCGGAACAGGCGCCGCAATTGCAGGGCAAGAGCGTTGAACTGCGGGTGCTGTTTGTCTCGGCACTGCACGTCGTGGCGATCTGGCTGCACGCTGCCGGTGAAGATGTACTGATCCCGATCGAGCCGACGCCGAAAGAGCTTGGGGACTCGCGGCTGTACAGCGAAGCCGCGCTGCTCGCGCTGCTCAAACCGGCGGCAGGTCGCGCCAAACAGCGCTTTGACGCAGACACCAGCGGACAGTTGGGGAGCTGACAAACCCTGCGCAAAAAAAACCCGGACACTGTCCGGGTTTTTTATTGGCCATTTGTGGCGATTTATTCAGCCGCTGGCTCAGCCGGCTTGCGACGTTTGAGCGGGGCCATGCCGTCGCTGCTCACCAGAGAATCCGGCTTCGGACGGTTGGCGCTCTTGCGCTTGGTCGGGGTCTTGGCGGCGGTTTTCTTCTTGTCGCCCTTGGCGTCGGTCTTTTTCTTCTTCACGCCGACGGCTTTGCCCGAGGCCTTGACCTTCTTCGGTCCGCCGTAGGTGCCTTTGACTTCCTTGATGGTGCGGCGCTCGAAGCTCTGCTTGAGGTAGCGCTCGATGCTCGACATCAGGTTCCAGTCGCCGTGGCAGATCAGCGAGATCGCCAGACCGTCGTTGCCTGCGCGGCCGGTACGACCGATGCGGTGCACGTATTCGTCGCCGCTGCGTGGCATGTCGAAGTTGATCACCAGATCCAGGCCATCAACGTCCAGACCACGGGCCGCGACGTCGGTAGCGACCAGAATCTTCACGCCGCCCTGCTTCAGACGATCGATCGCCAGTTTGCGATCCTTCTGGTCTTTCTCGCCGTGCAGCACGAACGCCTTGTATTCCTGAGCCACGAGGCGGCCGTAGATGCGGTCGGCCATGGCACGGGTGTTGGTGAAGACGATGGCCTTCTGGTAGGTCTCGTTGGCCAGCAGCCAGTTCACAATCTGCTCTTTGTGCTGATTGTGGTCGGCGGTGATGATTTGCTGGCGGGTGGTCGAGTTCAGCTGGCTGACCGCGTTGAGCTGCAGGTGCTCTGGGTTGTTCAGCACCTTGGCGATCATCTCGCGCAGGCCGGAACCGCCGGTGGTGGCGGAGAACAGCATGGTCTGCTGACGGTTCGGGCATTCGTCGACCAGACGTTGCACGTCTTCGGCGAAACCCATATCGAGCATGCGGTCGGCTTCGTCGAGCACCAGCACTTCAACTTCTTTGAGGTCGAGGTTGCCGGCGTTGAGTTGCTCGATCATCCGGCCCGGCGTACCGATCAGGATGTCCGGCACCTTGCGCAGCATCGCGGCCTGCACCTTGAAGTCTTCACCGCCGGTGATCAGGCCGGACTTGATGAAGGTGAACTGCGAGAAGCGTTCAACTTCTTTCAGGGTCTGCTGGGCCAGTTCGCGGGTCGGCAGCAGGATCAGGGTCTTGATGCTGACGCGGATCTTCGCCGGGCCGATCAGGCGATTGAGGATCGGCAGGACAAAAGCGGCGGTCTTGCCGCTACCGGTTTGCGCCGTCACCCGCAGGTCACGCCCCTGGAGCGCCAGCGGAATGGCCGCTGCTTGCACAGGCGTTGGCTCGACAAATTTCAGCTCGGCCACGGCTTTGAGCAGGCGTTCGTGCAGGGCGAATTGGGAAAACACGGGTGCTACCTCGAAGATATGCAAAAAAACAGCTGCATAGGTTACCGGTTTCGAGCGCTCAGGCCGAGTTTCTTTATACAAACGGGCGTAATCAGTGGCTTTTTTGTTGCTCGATTTGTCTCCAACGGTAATACACAGCGTCTTAAATGCTCTAATCGCCCATCGCGTCTTACAGAAGAATCGTTGCTCACATGGATTTCAAACAGCTCTGGCTCAACGCCCAAGACCTCTGGGGTGCCCTCGAAAAGCACCCATTCCTGCAATCCGGCCTGGCGCTGATGCTGCTATTGGTGATCGCGCTGGTGCTCGGACGAGTGGCACGCTATCTGATCCTGCATGCCAGCCGCATGCTCGGGCGTCAGCCAGCCCTGCACTGGATCAACGACTTTCGCCACAACAAGGTGTTTCAACGTCTGGCGCAGATGACGCCGTCGCTGGTGATCCAGTTCGGCCTGCACTTGGTGCCGGAACTGAGCAAAACCGCGATGACCTTTCTCGGCAACGTGGCGCTGTCGTTCACCATTCTGTTCCTGCTGCTATCGGTCAGTGCCCTGCTCAATGCGCTGCTGGACATTTACGCGCGCACCGAACACGCCCGCACCCGCTCGATCAAGGGCTATGTGCAACTGGCGAAAATGGTCTTGTACGTGTTTGGTGCGATCATCATCGTCGCCACCCTCATCGACCGTTCGCCGCTGTTGCTGCTCTCCGGTCTGGGTGCGATGTCGGCGGTGATTCTGTTGGTCTACAAGGACACGTTGCTGTCGTTCGTTGCCAGCGTGCAACTGACCAGCAACGACATGCTGCGAGTCGGCGACTGGATCGAGATGCCGCAAGTCGGTGCCGATGGCGACGTGGTCGACATCACCCTGCACACGGTCAAGGTGCAGAACTTCGACAAGACCATCGTTTCGATCCCGACCTGGCGCCTGATGTCCGAGTCGTTCCGCAACTGGCGCGGCATGCAACAGTCCGGCGGGCGACGGATCAAGCGCAGCCTGTTCATCGACGCCAGCGGCGTGCGCTTCATTCGTGACGATGAAGAAGAAAAGCTTTCCCAGGTGCACCTGCTGACCGGCTACATGGGCCGCAAGAAAGCCGAACTCAAGGCGTGGAACGAAGCGCAGGGTAACGTGGCTGCGATGTCGGCCAACCGCCGGCGCATGACCAACATCGGCACCTTCCGCGCTTATGCGCTGGCGTATTTGAAGAGTCACCCGGAGGTGCAGCCGAACATGACCTGCATGGTGCGCCAGATGCAGACCACGGCGCAGGGCATTCCACTGGAAATCTACTGCTTCACCACCACCACGGTGTGGGCCGATTACGAGCGGATTCAGGGGGATATTTTCGACTATCTGCTGGCGGTGCTGCCGGAGTTTGGCTTGAGCCTGTATCAGCAGCCGAGTGGCGGGGATTTGCGTACCGGGTTGCTGCCGGCGGTGCTGGGTTCGGCGCACATTCCGGAACCGCAAAAACACCTCATGTAACGCCACCGATCAAAACTGTAGGAGTGAGCCTGCTCGCGATAGCGGTGTATCCGTCAAATCAAAGTTGACTGTCACACCGCTATCGCGAGCAGGCTCACTCCTACGAGGGTTACGCGGTGTGTCTGATACCCAACCGGCTGATCCACACTGCCGCCAGAATCACACTCCCGCCAAGCAACAACCTTCCCAGCTCCTCATGCTGATTCCAGATCAGCAGATTCAGCAGCAAGCCCACTGGCACATGCAGGTTGTTCATCACCGCCAGCGTGCCGCCGTTGACCATGCACGCGCCTTTGTTCCACCAGTATATGCCCAGCGCCGTCGAGACCAGACCGAGGAACAGCAACACGCCCCACTGCAACGGCGCTTCGGGCAGGAAGTTGGACTTGCCGAACAGCAGAAACGCCGGCAATACCACCGCCAGTGCCCCGAGGTAGAAGAAGCCGAAACGCCGGTAATGCGGCAGATCGCTCGGGTGTTTCGCCACCAGATGCTTGTACATCACCTGCCCCGCCGCGTAGGTGAAGTTGGCCAGTTGCAGCAACAGGAAGCCCATGAAGAAGTCCGGACTGACGCTGTCGAAACGAATCACCGCCGCACCGCCCACCGCTACCAACGCGGCGATCAGCGCCCACGGATTGAAGCGGCGGTTCAGCGCATCTTCGATCAACGTCACGTGCAGCGGCGTGAGGATGGTGAACAGCAGCACTTCCGGCACCGTCAACACGCGAAAGCTCAGGTACAGGCAAACGTAGGTGATGCCGAACTGCAACGCGCCGATCAGCAGCATGCCGCGCATGAACGAGGGCTCCACCGAGCGCCAGCGGGTCAACGGAATGAACACCAGCCCGGCCAGCACCACGCGCACCAGCACTGCGAAGTAGCTGTCGACGTGACCGGCGAGGTATTCGCCGATCAGACTGAAGGAAAACGCCTGGATCAGCGTGACAAAAAGTAGATAGCCCATGGTCGCCTCTGTTTCGAATGGCGGCGACGATAGCGGTTTTTGCGCCAGACCGCGAACCTCAGGCAACACTGAACCCTGTGGGAGCGAGCTTGCTCGCGAAGGCATCGTGTCAGTCGACGAATATTTGACTGACACACCGCCTTCGCGAGCAAGCCCGCTCCCACAAGGATTACACGTGCCTCAGATAATCCCAGGCAAAAAAAAGCCCGATCTCGCTAAAGCGTTCAATCGGGCTACAGCACTCAGGAGCAACAAGTGCAAAGGGAGGTTCGATGCGCGTAGAGCCTTGAAGGGGTTGCGCCAGGTCACTTAAACAAGCGGCGATTATCTGGCGATTAACATATCAAGCGACCTGGGACAGTTTGGCGTTGGCCTGATTCAGGCCCTTCTCCTGGAAGTCGCCGCCCAGGTTCATGCCTTCGGCGTGAATGAAGGTCACGTCATGGATGCCGATGAAACCCATTACCTGACGCAGGTACGGTTCCTGATGGTCGGCCGGGCCGCCGGCGTAGATGCCGCCGCGAGCAGTGAGCACGTAGGCACGCTTGCCGCTGAGCAGGCCTTGCGGGCCGGTTTCGGTGTACTTGAAGGTCACGCCGGCACGCAGCACGTGGTCGAGCCAGGCCTTGAGGGTGCTCGGGATCGCGAAGTTGTACATCGGCGCCGCCATCACCAGCACGTCGGCGGCGAGCAATTCATCGGTCAACTCGTTGGAGCGCTCCAGCGACGATTGTTCGCTGGCATTGCGCTGCTCGGCAGGCTTCATCCAGCCGCCCAGCAGGTTGGCGTCCAGGTGCGGAACGGGGTTCACGGCGAGGTCACGCACGGTGATCTGATCGTTGGGATGCGCCGCTTTCCACTGACCAATGAAGGTCTGGGTCAGTTGACGGGAAACCGAGTCTTGCTGGCGGGCGCTGCTTTCAATGATCAGAACGCGGGACATGGTGTGTAGTCTCCATCCGAGAATGTTGTAGGTCGATGGAGTGAAGGTTAAACAGGGTTGTATCGATGAAAAAGCGCAAATAATTGCTGCAAAGCATCGAATAATTCGTTTAGATGCTGACACGCACCTTTGTAGGAGTGAGCCTGCTCGCGATAGCGGCGTGTCCGATACATCAGAGTTGACTGACACACCGCTATCGCGAGCAGGCTCACTCCTACAAGGGATCGGTGTTATTTCGGGCTGCAGCTCAGGTCGATGCGCAGCCTGATGATCTCGCGGGAGAACTTGGCCGTGGCATTCGTATGCTTGCGGGCCGGGACTTCGATGTTGCGCGTACGCGGTGCTTCCGGGCCATTGTTGAAAACGACTTTGCAGATTGCATCGACATCACCGAAGTTGACGACTTTTATGGAGCCGATGTCTTTGTCGGTGTCGAAGGTCTCGTAGTCGATCTTCAAGCCATTGAGGTTCTTCTGCACATCGATCGGGTAAGCAAACGCAGTCAGCGGCAGCAACGCGAGCACCACACAACAGAATTTTTTCATTCGCCAGTCTCCATGAGGGACGGCCAGCTTAGGACAAGAGGAGCTATTGATGAAAGCGCCCCGCGTGACCCTTGATCAATGGCGAACATTGCAGGCCGTGGTCGACCACGGTGGTTTCGCCCAGGCCGCCGAGGTTCTGCACCGTTCGCAATCGTCGGTGAGTTATACCGTCGCCCGCATGCAGGACCAGCTCGGCGTGCCGTTGCTGCGCATCGACGGGCGTAAAGCGGTGCTCACCGAAGCCGGCGGCGTACTGCTGCGCCGCTCGCGACAACTGGTGAAACAGGCCAGCCAACTGGAAGACCTCGCCCACCACATGGAGCAAGGTTGGGAAGCCGAAGTGCGGCTGGTGGTCGATGCGGCTTACCCGAGCGCACGCATCGTGCGGGCGCTGACCGCGTTCATGCCGCAGAGCCGCGGCTGCCGCGTGCGTCTGCGCGAGGAGGTGTTGTCGGGGGTCGAGGAGGTCTTGCTCGAAGGCGTGGCCGATCTGGCAATCACCGGCCTGAGCATCCCCGGCTACCTCGGCGCGGAATTGAGCGACGTCGAATTTGTCGCGGTCGCCCACCCTGATCACGCGCTGCATCGGCTCAACCGCGAACTGAGCTTCCAGGACCTGGAAACCCAGATGCAGGTGGTGATTCGCGACTCCGGCCGCCAGCAACCACGCGACGTCGGCTGGCTCGGCGCCGAACAGCGCTGGACCGTCGGCAGCCTCGCCACGGCTGCCACGTTCGTCAGCAGCGGCCTGGGCTTTGCCTGGCTGCCACGACACATGATCGAACGGGAATTGAAGGAAGGCACGCTCAAGCTGCTACCGTTGGATCAGGGTGGCAGCCGCAACCCGAGCTTCTATCTGTATTCGAACAAGGACAAACCGCTGGGCCCGGCCACACAAATCCTCATCGAACTGTTGCGCACCTTCGACACTTTGCCGCTTGACGCACCGTTCGCCGCCCCCGAGCAAGCCTGACACGGAGTTCACCGATGGCCTATTTCGAACATGAAGGTTGCAACCTGCACTACGAGGAATATGGCCACGGCACCCCGTTGCTACTGGTTCACGGACTGGGTTCGAGCACCCTGGACTGGGAAATGCAGATCCCGGCGCTGTCGGCGCACTACCGGGTGATCGTTCCGGATATACGCGGTCACGGTCGCTCGGACAAACCTCGCGAGCGCTACAGCATCGCCGGGTTCAGCGCCGATCTGCTGGCATTGATCGAACACCTGAAACTCGGCCCGGTGCATTACGTCGGGCTGTCGATGGGCGGGATGATCGGCTTTCAGTTCGGCGTCGATCAGCCGCAAATGCTGAAAAGCCTGACCATCGTCAACAGCGCCCCCGAGGTCAAACTCCGCAGCCGCGACGATTACTGGCAGTGGTTCAAGCGCTGGAGCCTGATGCGCGTGCTGAGTCTGGCGACCATCGGCAAGGCGCTGGGCGGCAAACTTTTTCCCAAGCCTGAACAAGCTGATCTGCGGCAGAAAATGGCCGAACGCTGGGCAAAAAACGACAAACGTGCTTATCTCGCCAGCTTCGATGCGATTGTTGGCTGGGGCGTTCAGGAACGACTTTCCCGGGTGACCTGTCCAACGCTCATCGTCACTGCCGACCGTGACTACACACCGGTAGCACTGAAAGAAACCTATGTAAAACTGCTGCCCGATGCGCGGCTGGTGGTCATCGCCGATTCGCGCCACGCCACCCCGCTCGATCAACCCGAACGCTTCAATCAAACGCTGCTGGATTTTCTCGCCGCAGCCGACATTCAATCTCAGGATCACTGACCCATGCTGAAAAAACTCGCCCTCGCCGCCGGCACCGTGCTGTTTGCTGCCAACCTGATGGCTGCCACGCCTGCCAAAGCACCGCACGTGCTGCTGGACACTACCAACGGCCAGATCGAAATCGAACTGGATCCGGTCAAGGCGCCAATCAGTACCAAAAATTTTCTGGATTACGTCAACAGCGGCTTTTACACCAACACCATTTTCCACCGGGTGATCCCGGGCTTCATGGCTCAGGGCGGCGGTTTCACCCAGCAGATGCAACAGAAAGAGACCAAGGCACCGATCAAGAACGAAGCCAGCAATGGCCTGCACAACGTTCGCGGCACTTTGTCGATGGCCCGTACCTCCAACCCGGATTCGGCCACCAGCCAGTTCTTCATCAACGTCGCCGACAACGCCTTCCTCGATCCGGGCCGTGACGCCGGTTACGCGGTATTCGCCAAAGTGGTCAAAGGCATGGACGTAGTCGACATCATCGTCAACTCGCAGACCACCACCAAACAGGGCATGCAAAACGTGCCTGTCGACCCTGTGATCATCAAGTCGGCCAAAGTCATCGACTAAGCTGTACAGGGCGTTTCGAGCGGCGCTGGCCTGAAGCCACGCCGCTCACACCGATAAAAGGAGAGCCCGGCATCCGGGCGGTTATCTGATGCTCTATCGCCGTTTCGAACAACTGATCGACATATTCCGCGACGCCCCTACGGCGTCCCCGCCGGATCGTGTCTGGCCCTTCTATACCTATTACCTCAAGCAGGTCTGGCCGAGTTTTGCCGCCCTGCTCGTCGTCGGCCTGTTTGCCGCGTTGATCGAAGTGGCGCTGTTCAGCTACCTGAGCCGCATCATCGACCTGGCCCAGGGCACGCCCAACCCGAATTTCTTCAGCGACCATGCCCTCGAACTGACCTGGATGGTGGTGGTCGCCCTGGTACTGCGGCCGATCTTTTTCGGCCTGCACGATCTGCTGGTGCATCAGACCCTGAGCCCGGGGATGACCAGCATGATCCGCTGGCAGAACCACAGTTACGTGCTCAAGCAGAGCCTGAATTTCTTCCAGAACGACTTCGCCGGGCGCATCGCCCAACGCATCATGCAGACCGGCAACTCGCTGCGCGATTCGGCGGTGCAAGCGGTGGATGCGCTGTGGCACGTGGTGATCTACGCGATCAGTTCGCTGGTGCTATTCGCCGAAGCCGACTGGCGCCTGATGATCCCGCTGCTGACGTGGATCGTCGCCTACATCGGTGAGCTGTATTACTTCGTGCCACGGGTGAAAGAGCGTTCGGTGCAAGCTTCCGACGCGCGCTCGAAACTGATGGGGCGGATCGTCGACGGCTACACCAACATCGCCACCCTCAAGCTGTTCGCCCACACCAATTTCGAACAGCACTACGCCAAGGAAGCCATCGAAGAACAGACGGTCAAGGCGCAGATGGCCGGCCGCGTGGTGACCAGCATGGACGTGGCGATCACCACCATGAACGGCCTGCTGATCGTCGGCACCACCGCGCTGGCGCTGTGGCTGTGGACGCAGTCGCTGATCACTGTCGGCGCTATCGCCTTGGCCACCGGTCTGGTGATCCGCATCGTCAACATGTCCGGCTGGATCATGTGGGTAGTCACCGGCATCTTCGAAAACATCGGCATGGTGCAGGACGGTCTGCAGACCATCTCGCAACCGGTCAGCGTCACTGATCGCGAGCAGGCCAAACCGCTGGCCGTGGCTCGTGGCGAAGTGCGTTTCGAGCACGTGGATTTTCACTACGGCAAGAAGAAAGGCATCATCGGCGACCTCAATCTGACCATTAAACCCGGCGAGAAAATCGGTCTGATCGGACCGTCCGGCGCTGGCAAATCGACCTTGGTCAACCTGCTGCTGCGCCTGTATGACGTAGAGGGCGGACGGATCCTGATCGATGGGCAGAACATCGCTGAAGTCGGCCAGGAAAGCCTGCGCGCACGCATCGGCATGATCACGCAGGACACCTCCCTGCTGCACCGCTCGATCCGCGACAACTTGCTGTATGGCAAGCCTGACGCCACCGACGCCGAACTCTGGGACGCGGTGCACAAGGCTCGCGCCGACGAGTTCATTCCGCTGCTGTCGGACGCTGAGGGCCGTACCGGTTTCGACGCGCACGTCGGCGAACGCGGGGTGAAACTGTCCGGCGGTCAGCGCCAGCGCATTGCGATTGCCCGGGTGCTGCTCAAGGACGCGCCGATCCTGATCATGGACGAAGCGACCTCGGCACTCGACTCGGAAGTCGAAGCGGCGATCCAGGAAAGCCTGGAAACCCTGATGCAAGGCAAAACCGTGATCGCCATTGCTCACCGTCTCTCGACCATCGCTCGCATGGATCGGCTGGTAGTGCTGGAAAACGGCAAGATCGCCGAGAGCGGTACCCACGCCGAACTGCTGGCGCATCGTGGGTTGTATGCGCGGTTGTGGGCGCACCAGACCGGGGGATTTGTCGGGATCGATTGATCATTGAATCAATACAACTCCAATGTGGGAGGGGGCTTGCTCCCGAAAGCGGGGTGTCAGTACCGAACATTTGTCTGACACACCGCATTCGGGAGCAAGCCCCCTCCCACAATATATTGAGAACCGCCCCAGCCCTCTAACCACGGGCTCTGGCGGTTTTTTGATGGCTGCTGGAAATCCATCCAAAGCGTGCTGTACTCAGCCAAGGTTCCAGCACGGAACCTGTCGTAAATCTGCAAGGAAGCACAACTCGATACAGTCTCGATAGCACGCCTATCAAGGACTCTCTCATGTCTCTGTTCAAACGTTCAGTTACTGAGTTGTTGGGTACGTTCTGGCTGGTTCTGGGTGGTTGTGGCAGTGCGGTGCTCGCCGCGTCTTCGCCTCTGGGCATCGGGGTGCTGGGGGTGGCCCTGGCGTTTGGTCTGACGGTGCTGACCATGGCGTTCGCCATCGGCCACATCAGCGGATGTCATCTCAATCCGGCGGTATCGGTCGGGTTGGTGGTCGGCGGACGGTTTCCAGCAAAAGAGCTACCCGCCTACATCATCGCCCAGGTGCTCGGCGGGATACTCGCCGCCGCGCTGCTCTACTACATCGCCAGCGGCAAGGAAGGTTTCGACATCGCAGCAGGTCTGGCGTCCAATGGGTACGGCGAGCACTCGCCCGGCAAATACTCGATGGCGGCAGGCTTTGTCACCGAGCTGGTGATGACCGGGATGTTCGTGATCATCATCCTCGGCGCCACCGACAAACGCGCCCCGGCGGGCCTCGCACCGATTGCCATCGGCCTGGGGCTGACGCTGATTCACCTGATCTCGATTCCGGTCACCAACACTTCGGTCAATCCGGCGCGTAGCACCGGGCCGGCGCTGATGGTTGGCGGCTGGGCGATCGCGCAGTTGTGGATGTTCTGGGTCGCGCCGCTGATTGGCGCGATAGTGGGCGGGACGATTTATCGCTGGCTAGGCAAAGAGCAATCCTGAACCCACTGGAAATCCCTGTGGGAGGGGGCTTGCTCCCGAAGGCGTCGTGTCAGTCATAGCTACCGTACTGACACACCGCATTCGGGAGCAAGCCCCCTCCCACAGTAATAAATCAACCACGCCCGAGAATCGATGTCGGCCCCGTTTAAAGGCAAGCTCAGGCCTGGCGGTATGGCAAGGCTGTTCTGGCTTCCTCGGCGTACGCAAGGACGCCAGCACGTTCCTGTTGCAGGAAGTCTTTAACTGCGGCTTTCAGACCGGGATGACGCAGGTAGTGCCACGAGTGGGTGATCACCGGTTCAAAGCCGCGAATCAGCTTGTGCTCGCCCTGAGCGCCGGCATCAAAGCGCTGATACCCCTGAGCAATCGCATAGTCCATGCCCTGATAGAAACACGTCTCGAAATGCAGCCGATCAAACTCGGCCAGACAGCCCCAATAGCGCCCATAGAAGCTGTCGCCCCCGACCAGACTGAAGGCCATCGCCACCGGCCGTGAACCCTGTCTGGCGAAGACCACCCGAATCGCCTCCGGCATCCGCGCAGCCAGCAGACTGAAAAACTCGCGCGTCAGGTACGGCGCCTGGCGGCGCACGGCGTAGGTGTTGGCATAGCAGGCGTAGACAAAATCCCATTGCGCCTCGTCCAGCTCACGCCCTTCCAGCCATTCGAATTCGAAGCCCTGCCCCGCCACTTGCTCGCGCTCTTTACGCATTTGCTTGCGCTTGCGCGAACTGAGCGCGTCGAGAAAATCCTGGAAGTCCCGATAACCGCGATTCTGCCAGTGATACTGACAGCCGATACGTTGCAGCCAGCCCGGCTGCTCGGCCATGGCGGCATCGGTGAACGGGTCGGTGAAATTGATGTGCGCGCTGGAAAGCTCCTCGATTTCCAGATAACCCGGCAGGCTCTTGAGCAGTTCGAAACCGTCCTCGACCCGGGCGGCCAGCAAGCGTGGTCCGCTGACCGGGCTGAACGGCACCGCCGTCAGCAGTTTGGGGTAGTAATCGATGCCGGCCCGGGCACAGGCATCGGCCCAGCCGTGATCGAACACGTACTCGCCATAGGAATGCCACTTGCGATAACTGGGCAGCGCCGCGATCAGCCGATCGTCTTCGACGTGCAGCAGATGCTCGGCTTGCCACCCCGTATGCGGGCCAACGCTGCCGCTGTCTTCAAGGGCCGAGAGAAAGGCGTGCCGCAAAAACGGCTGGTTCTCGGGCACCAGTGCATCCCAGGTCGCCGGGGCGATTTCTGACAGGCTTTGCAGGCGTTGCAACGGCATCAACTGACTCTCCACTTCCGGGCTTCAAAGCCCCGCGAGTATCGCTTATCGCTGCCCTTTGCACACGAGCAATCGGACGACAGCGCTCTAGATCAATAGTTCAGGACAACTTTGTATCGTCATCGACATGACATCACTTAGCCACTGCTCTGTCATAAACCATCGCGATACTCGCTCCTGTTTTTAGAGCGCCGGGTTCTACCCGGACACTGTTTTCCGACGTGCGCGTCGGTGTGCCCCGGATGGTTCTGCCATCCCTCTCATCTTCGGAGATTGCTATGCGTCTTGCTTCCACGAAAACTGCGGCGGCCCTGTGCGGTGGCCTGTTGCTGGCCATGAGCGTTCCGGCCAGTGCTGCAGTCGACGCCAAACTGCTCGACATGCTCAAGGCCAACGGCTCCATTTCCCAGGCGCAGTACATCGAACTGCAAACTGAACTGGCCAAGGATCAGAAGGCTCAGCAAATCGCGCAGCAGGCGCAGCAAGAGACCAACGAGCAAATCGCGGCAACCGCGAAGAAAACCAACGAGCTGAGCTCCTTCGACCAGAAACTCGCCTGGGCCGCCAAGACCCAGTTCAAGGGTGACGTGCGTATCCGTCAGGAGACCATCAAGATCGACGGCGAGTCGAACAACAGCGGCCGCGACAAGGATCGCCAGCGTATCCGCGCACGTCTGGGGGCTTACACCGAGATCAACCCGCAAGTCGACACCGGTATCCGTATCGCTACCGGCGGCGGCGACGATGCCCGTTCGACCAACCAGGACATGGACAACTACTTCGACAAGAAGCAGATCTGGCTCGACCTGGGCTACATCGACTACCACCCGGATGCGATCAAGAACCTGCACGTGATCGGCGGCAAGATGCTGCAACCGTGGGTCAGCATGGGCGACGTGATCTGGGACAGCGACATCAACCCGGAAGGTCTGGCCGTCACCTACAAATATCCACTGGGCAGCAGCGCCGAACTGTTCGGCAGCCTGGGTAACTACAATCTCAAGGACAACGTCGACGGCGATGGCGTGCAATTCCGTCACGACCTGCGCCTGACCGCTGGCCAGTTGGGTAGCCGCTTCAACATCACCGACAACCTGAAACTGACCCTGGGCGGCAGCGTCTACGCCTACCAGAACGACGAAGACAGCCGCTGCACCGGCACTTCCACACCGTGCGCCCTGGCGGTCAACGGCAACTCGGCCAACAACGAATTCCGTCTGTATGAAGGGTTCAGCCAGGTCGACATCGGCGGTCTGCCGATGCCCTTGTCGTTCTACGGCCAGTACGTGAAGAACAACGATGCCGTGACCGATCAGGACACCGCGTGGCTGTTGGGTGCCAAGTCGAAAGTCTTCGGCCTGAACCTCGATTACAACTATCGTGACGTGCAACGCAACGCCGTGGTCGGCGCCTTCACCGACTCCGACTTCGCCAACGGCACCACCGGTTCCCGTGGGCACAAGTTCAAGGTCGGTTACGACATCGACAAGAACTTCGCCATCGGCGCCACGTACTTCCTGACCAAGGCCGACTTCTCCAGCCGTACCCAGCGTGACGCAGACACCAACACTCTGCAGCTGGATGCCGAAGCCAAGTTCTAAAACGCGTCACCCTATAGCCTGATGCGGGCGGAACGATCCCCATCATCCGTTCGTTTCGTCCCGCGCCGGCTATTTCTGCAGGATGCAAAAACACTGTAGGAGCTGCCGGAGGCTGCGATCTTTTGATCTTGCTTTTGAGGATCAAAAGATCGCAGCCTTCGGCAGCTCCTACAAGTGAGATTCTATTTTTCCTTACGGCGTTGCTCGGCCAGACGCTCAGCCAGCGCATCCACACCCTCTTGCGGCCTCTCCGGCATCGCATTCAACGTGGCCTGCATCAAACGCATCTGACGAATGAAGCGCCGACAGTTGGGGCAGAACATCAGGTGATGGCGCACCAGCAGTTTCTCGCGAAAGCTCAATTGGCCATCGAGATAATCGCTGGAGCGTGCCACTTGTTCCTTGCAGGTCAGCATTCGCCGGTCTCCTCAAAATGCTCCACCGTGGCGAAGACTTTCAGCCGCGCCCGATGCAGCAGCACACGGACATTGGAGAGCGAGATCTCCAGAAGATTACAGATCTCTCCCAGCTCCAGGCCTTGGCGCTCGCGCAGCAGCAACACGCTGCTTTGCAGTTCCGACAGACTGAGCAAGGTGTGCTCCAGGCAATCACGCAATTCACTTTCGGTGAGCAAGGCTTCCGGGGTGTCCTGATGCCAGGCGAACGGCGCCACCAGCCAATGACCGTCACCGGGCGAAAAACGATCGTCGTCGATGGTGCCGTGGGGTGACGGCAGGTCATCCAGCAACACTTCGCGGCGGTTTTGTTTGTAGCGGCTCTTGGCCGAGTTGGCGGTGATGGTCAGCAGCCAGGTCTTGAGACTGGAACGACCCTCGAAGCTACCGATATGGCGCACCACCGAAAGCCAGGCGTCCTGCACCACTTCCTCGACATGGCGCTGGCCGACAATCGCGTAAGCCACGGCGCGCATGGCGCTCTGGTAGGTGCTGACCAGCTCCTTGAAAGCCTTTTGCTCACCCGCGAGCAGACGTTCGAGCAGTTGGGTGTCGTCGGTTGCGGCCATGCACGCCTCGTTTTCAGATGGTCGAAAGCAAAAGATCGCAGCCTGCGGCAGCTCCTACAGAGATCAGTGTAGGAGCTGCCGCAGGCTGCGATCTTTTCAGGCGCACTCAGCGCTTGCGCAGAATCACGCTGCCGATCGAGTACCCGGCGCCGAACGAGCTCAGCACGGCCAGCGAACCGGCGGCCAGATCGTCCTGATATTTGTGGAAGGCAATCACCGAGCCGGCAGAGCTGGTGTTGGCGTAGGTGTCGAGAATCACCGGCGCTTCTTCTTCGGTGGCTTCGCGGCCCAGCAGCTTGCGCACGATCAGGTGGTTCATGCTCAGGTTGGCCTGGTGCAGCCAGAAGCGCTTGACGTCGCCGACGTTGAGTTTGTTCTCCTCCAGGTGCTCACCGATCAGCTCGGCGACCATCGGGCAGACGTCCTTGAACACCTTGCGACCTTCCTGCACGAACAGCTTATCGCGGGCGCCGATGCCCTCTTCCGCGGCGCGGTTGAGGAAGCCGAAGTTGTTGCGGATGTTGTTGGAGAACTTGGTCAGCAGTTTGGTGCTGACCACGTCGAACTGGTACTTGGACGTCGCCAGGTCGGCGCGCTCGATGATCACCGCCGTTGCGGCGTCACCGAAGATGAAGTGGCTGTCGCGGTCGCGGAAGTTCAGGTGACCGGTGCAGACTTCCGGGTTGACCATCAGGATCGCCCGGGCCTGGCCCAGTTGCACGCTGTTGGCCGCGGCCTGAATGCCGAAGGTCGCCGAGGAGCAGGCGACGTTCATGTCGAAACCGAAACCCTGAATGCCCAGTGCTTCCTGGACTTCGATGGCGATCGCAGGGTAAGCGCGTTGCAGATTGGAGCAGGCAACGATCACGCCGTCGATGTCGGCGGCGGTCTTGCCGGCACGTTGCAGCGCCTGTTCAGCGGCGCCGATGGCCATCTGGCACAGCACCGACCATTCGTCGTTGGAACGCTCCGGCAGACGTGGGGCCATGCGCGCAGGATCGAGAATACCGTCCTTGTCCATGACAAAGCGGCTCTTGATTCCCGAGGCTTTTTCGATGAATGCAGCACTGGATTCGGTCAGCGCCTGGACTTCACCGCTGGCGATGGCGTCGGCGTTGTCGGCGTTGAACTGCGCGACGTAGGTATTGAAAGACTGCACCAGCTCTTCGTTGGAGATGCTGTTGGCCGGGGTGTACAGGCCGGTGCCGCTGATGACGACGTTATGCATGGTCGTTTCTCTAATCTGTTCAGGCAGAAAGCGCTGGCACCGACGTACCAACACACAAAGGGTCTATTCCCGTCCGGGGACGCGGACCTGGCATCGCTTTATTCCGCCACGTGACCCGGCCGAAGGCTCTGGGTCACGAAACCGGCGTTTATGGTCGCGAAGTTTGCCATAAACCCAAGGTTTTGGCGCCTTTCTCAAGCACAACCCAAATCCCGATGTGGGGCATATCTCTATCTTTGTGGCGAGGGGATTTATCCCCGATCGGCTGCGAAGCCACCGCCAAACCATCACCCGCATCAAAACTGATGGGACGAGATGGTCGCTTTTGGGGCGGCTTCGCCACCCATCGGGGATAAATCCCCTCACCACAAATGCCCACAGGTGATCGAGCAAGGTTTGGGATCAGGCCTCGACCTGACTCCATTGCTTGCTCAGCCGTTTGTCCGAGATCGGCGCTTTCGTCCCCAACTGCTGGGCGAACAGCGACACTCGGTATTCCTCCAGCCACCAGCGGTACAGTTCAAGCTGTGGATCGCGTTTGCCTTCCTGCGCATGCTTGGCGGCGCGGGTCTGGTATTGCGTCCAGAGGCCCGCCAGTTCGCCGCTCCAGACGCGATCCTTCTGTACCTGCGCACCGAGTTTCTCGAAACGCTGCTCGACCGCCTTCAGATAACGCGGCAACTCTTTGAGCCATTGCATCGGTGTTTCCCGGACGAAACCCGGATACACCAGATTGCTGATTTGCTGCTTGATGTCATTCAGCGCCACAGCCTGCGCCAGATCGATCTTGCCCTTGAAGCGTTTTTGCAGGCCGTGCCACAGCTTGAGAATTTCAAGCGTCAGCCGCGCGACGCGCTCGGCGTGTTCGGTCCAGCTGCCGCGTTTGCGTTCCGCCAATGCGGCGAGCCCGGCGCCGTCACGGGGCAACGGGTCTTCGCCTTCCAGAATGCAGCTGTCGAGACTGGCCAGCAGAATGTCTTCGACCAGCGCATCCACTCGGCCCAGCTCGCGATAGAGCAGGCCCAACTCGGTGATACCCGGCAGTTTGCTGCGCAGGAACTTCGCCGGCTCCGCCAGTTGCTGCAGCAGCAGCCGCTGCAAGGCGCGGCGATGCTGGAACTCGGCTTCGGCCGGGGTCGAGAACCGCCCTTCCTTGACCGTGCCGCCCTCTTCCACCAGCGCCGGATAGACCGTCATCGACAGTCCGGCGATCTTCTGCTGAGTCTTTTCCGCCACCGGGGCGAAGACCTTGGCCTCCACCGGTTGCTGACTTTTCGCACTCTGCGGCACGGCCAAAGCCGCCTGGCTGGCTTCGGCAAAACGCGCGGTCAGCTCGGCCAGGTCGCGGCCCTCGCCGAGGAACTTGCCCTGGCCGTCGACGATTTCCAGGTTCATCCGCAGATGGCTTTCGACCTGCTGCGCGGCTTCCGCCCATGCTTCATCGCTGACGCGCGCACCGGTCATGCGCAGCAACTCGCGACCGAGCGCTTGCGGCAATGAGCCTTCAGCGAAGGTCATGCGCTGCAACGCCGCCTTGATGAAATCCGGCACCGGCACGAAGTTCTTGCGCAAGGCTTTCGGCAGATTGCGCACCAGCGCAATGCACTTGGCCTCGATCAGCCCCGGCACCAGCCATTCCAGACGTTCCGGCGGCAGCATCGGCAGCAGCGGTGCCGGCACGCGCAGGGTCACGCCGTCGCGCGGGTGATTGGGTTCGAAGTGATAACTGAGCGCCAGTTCCAGATCACCGATGTGCAGCGTGTCCGGGTAGTCGCGCGCGGTGACCTCACTGGCCTCGCGGGCCAGCACGTCTTCTTCGCGCATGATCAGCAATTGCGGGTCTTTCTGGCTGTTGACCCGATACCAGCTGTCGAACGTCGCGGTCTGATGAATCTCCGCCGGCAAGCGCGCATCGTAGAACGCGTACAGGGTTTCTTCGTCAGCGAGAATGTCGCGGCGCCGAGCCTTGGCTTCCAGCTCGTCGAGCTGTTCGAGCAACTGCTTGTTGGCGGTCAGGCACTTGGCTTTCGACTGAATCTCGCCACGCACCAGACCTTCACGGATAAACAGCTCACGCGAGACCACCGGATCCACCGGGCCGTAATGCACCGGGCGGCGACCGACCACGATCAGCCCGAACAGGGTGATCTGCTCGTAAGCCACGACCTGGCCGCGCTTCTTCTCCCAGTGCGGTTCGAAATGGTTTTTCTTGATCAGGTGCCCGGCCAGCGGCTCGATCCAGTCGGCATCGATCTTGGCGACCATCCGCGCGTAAAGCTTGGTGGTTTCCACCAGTTCGGCGGTCATCAGCCACTGCGGACGTTTCTTGCCGATGCCCGACGACGGATGAATCCAGAAGCGCCGCTGACGGGCACCGAGGTAATCGCCGTCCTCGGTTTTCTGGCCGATCTGGCTGAGCAGACCGACCAATACCGCTTTGTGCAGTTTCGGGTAATCCGCCGGCTCTTTATTGAGGCTCAACTGCATGTCGCGGCAGATCAGACTCAACTGACGATGGGAATCACGCCACTCGCGCAGACGCAGGTAGTTGAGGAAATTCTTCCGGCACCAGTTGCGCAGCGGACTGGCGGTCAGCGCCTGACGCTGCTCTTCAAAACCGCGCCACAGATTGACCAGTCCGGCGAAGTCCGAATCGCTGTCTTTCCATTGTGCGTGGGCCTGATCGGCTGCTTGCTGACGCTCCGGCGGACGCTCGCGCGGGTCCTGAATCGACATGGCGCTGGCGACGATCAGCACTTCCTGCAAGCTGCCGAGCTTCGCCGCTTCGAGCAGCATGCGGCCCATGCGCGGGTCCACCGGCAGACGCGCCAGTTGGCGACCGAGCGGGGTCAGCTGGCTGTTGCGATCCACCGCCGAGAGCTCTTGCAGCAGGTTGAAACCGTCGCTGATCGCCTTGCCATCGGGCGGTTCGATGAACGGGAACGCAGTGATTTCGCCGAGGCGCAGGTGCAGCATCTGCAAGATCACGGCGGCCAGGTTGGTACGCAGAATTTCCGGATCGGTAAATTCCGGGCGACCGAGGAAATCTTCCTCGCTGTAAAGGCGCACGCAAATGCCCGGTTCGACCCGGCCGCAACGACCCTTACGCTGATTGGCGCTGGCCTGGGAAATCGCTTCGATCGGCAGACGCTGGACCTTGGCGCGGTAGCTGTAGCGACTGATGCGCGCGGTGCCGCTGTCGATCACGTAACGGATGCCCGGCACGGTCAGCGAGGTCTCGGCAACGTTGGTCGCCAGCACTACGCGGCGCCCCGGGTGCGACTGGAAAATCCGCTGCTGTTCGGCCGGCGACAGGCGCGCGTACAGCGGCAGGATTTCCGTGTGTTTGAGCTGAGCCTTGCGCAGCATGTCGGCGGCGTCGCGAATCTCGCGTTCGCCGGGCAGGAACACCAGCACATCGCCGGGACTACGGCGTTCGCTACGCTCGTAGGCGGCAATTTCATCGAGGGTGGCGAGGATCGCCTGATCCACGGTCAGGTCGTCTTCGACACGGTTGCCCTCTTCATCCTGCTCCAGGGTCAGCGGGCGATACCAGGTGTCTACCGGGAAGGTGCGACCGGACACCTCGACGATCGGCGCATCATCGAAATGCTTGGAGAAGCGCTCCAGGTCGATGGTCGCCGAGGTGATGATGACCTTCAGATCCGGACGACGCGGCAGCAGGGTTTTCAGGTAACCGAGCAAGAAGTCGATGTTCAGGCTGCGCTCGTGGGCTTCGTCGACGATGATCGTGTCGTAGCGCTCGAGGTAGCGGTCGTTCTGGGTTTCCGCCAGCAGGATGCCGTCGGTCATCAGTTTGATCAGGGTGTTGGAATCGCTTTGATCCTCAAAGCGCACCTGATAGCCAACCAGCGAACCGAGCGGCGTGCCGAGTTCTTCGGCGACCCGGCTGGCGACACTGCGCGCAGCGATTCGGCGTGGCTGGGTGTGGCCGATCAAGCCATGCTGGCCGCGACCGATTTCCAGACAGATTTTCGGCAACTGGGTGGTTTTACCCGAGCCGGTTTCGCCAGCGATGATCAGCACCTGATGCTTCTCCAGCGCTGCCTTGATTTCGTCGCGCTTGGCGGCGATCGGCAGGCTGTCGTCGTAACGAATCACTGGCAGGCTGGCACGGCGCGCCAGCACCTGATCACAGGACGCCTGCATGCGCGCCACCCACTGGGCCAGTTTGGCCTCGTCGGGTTTCTTGCGCAGCTCGAGTAACTGCCGCCGCAGCCGGTGACGGTCGGCGAGCATGGCGTGATCGAGGTTTTTCAGCAGTTTGTCGATGGAGGGCGATTCGTCGGTCATCGGGTACGCAATTCGGTCGTCTGTTTATGCAGGGGGCCGATTGTCGCAGATTTGCATCACTGAACACGACTGCGAGGTGCTCTTGTGGCGAGGGGATTTATCCCCGATCGGCTGCGCAGCAGTCGCCGACCGGATATAAAAGTTGATCTGAAGCGTTTGAGTTGAATGGTTTTTGGGGGGCTTCGCACCCCATCGGGGATAAATCCCCTCGCCACAATGTGTTCACTTGGCAGTTATTCGTTATCGAGGCCCTTGCGGCGGTAGGGGAATACGTCGATGACTTTGCCGGCGCGAATCGCCTCCTGCAAACCCTTCCAATAATCGGCGTTGTACAACTCGCCATGCAGTTGATCGAACAGTTTGCGCTGCCCGGCATCGGCGAACAGGAACGGCGGAAATTCTTCCGGGAACACATCCAGCGGCCCGATCGAGTACCACGGTTCGGACGCCATTTCGTCCTCAGGGGTACGCGGCGCGGGGATGTGGCGGAAGTTGGCTTCGGTCAGGAAGCAGATCTCGTCGTAGTCGTAGAACACCACTCGGCCGTGACGAGTGACGCCGAAGTTCTTCAGCAACATGTCGCCGGGAAAGATGTTGGCCGCTGCCAGTTGTTTGATCGCCAGGCCGTAATCCTCCAGTGCCTCGCGCACCTGGGCTTCGTTGGCGTTTTCCAGATAGAGGTTGAGCGGGGTCATCCGGCGCTCGGTCCAGCAGTGGCGGATCAGCACCGTATCGCCTTCGACCGAGACCGTAGACGGCGCGACCTCGAGCAGTTCTTCCAGGCACGCCGGATCAAACTTGCTCAGCGGAAAACGGAAGTCGGCGAACTCCTGGGTATCGGCCATGCGCCCGACCCGGTCGACACTTTTCACCAGACGGTATTTTTCGATCACCGTCGCCCGGTCGACGTTTTTCGACGGCGAGAAACGGTCCTTGATGATCTTGAACACGGTGTTGAAGCCCGGCAGGGTGAACACGCTCATGACCATGCCGCGCACGCCGGGGGCCATGATGAACTGGTCGTCCGTGTTGGCCAGATGATTGATCAGCGCGCGGTAGAACTCGGATTTGCCGTGCTTGTAGAAACCGATCGAGGTGTACAGCTCGGCGATGTGTTTGCCCGGCAGGATGCGCCGCAGGAAACCGATGAACTCCGCCGGCACCGGCACATCGACCATGAAATACGAACGGGTGAAGGAGAAGATGATCGACACGTCGGCTTCGTCGGTGATCAACGCGTCGATCTGAATCCCGCGGCCCTCGCGGTGCAGCAATGGAATCACCAGCGGCCACTGTTCGTCGCGGGTATAGATGCGCCCGACCAGATAGGCGCCTTTGTTGCGGTACAGCACCGAGGAAAACAGCTCGACGCCCAGCTCCGGATCCTTGCACACCCAGTCCGGCAGGTTCTCGCGCAGTTGCGACTCGAGGCGCTGCAGGTCGCCGGGCAAATCGGCGTAATCCTCGCTGAAGCGGTAGTCGGCAAAGATGCTGGCGAGCATCGATGACAACTGCCCTTGCGGCTTGTAGGTGCGGGTCTGCGCGGCCCGGGCGCGGCGCAGGCTCGGCCGGGTGGTGTGGATGAACATGCAGCCGTCGCTGATCAGGTCGTGACTGAACAGCCCGCAGAAGATCGAGTTGTACCAGGTCTCGGACAGTTCATCGTCGAAGCGCAGGTCGATGACACTGATGTAAGCACTTTTCACCAGCGGCCAACTGCCGACATTCATCAGCGTCTCGTCGTCGAAATGCTCGCGCAGGCGGGCGATGGTTTCGCCGACCTTTTCCTCGTAGAGATTGATCCGTGCCGCCGACGCGGTCTGCGTTTCCTGCCAGCGCGCCTGCTCGAAGCGTTCCCGCGCGCCGTCGGTGATCCGCCGGAAATGCTCGCGGTAATCGTCGAAGCCATCGAGGATCAGGCGGGCGATGTCGGTGGCTGGCCATTGCTGCGGCATAGAGGAGACCTCGGCGTGCAAGTGGAAATCTGTGCCTGAGCTTAGCCACGGATGCATGCGCAGGAGAAGTGCAATTTCTGCCAAAAGCGCGGCAGGGTTGTACAGCGACACAGTTTTTATCAAAGTTTTTTGAGTCGACCGTTCGGTCAATTAACCGCCCTCTCAGTCTCGCCTGCCGCCCCGCGCCAGCCCGCGAATTCCCTGGGATTCGGATCCAATCCCTGCCCCGCCGCTCTGGCTCGCGGTTTTACCGCTGCGTTCCCGCCTGTCGATGAAAGAGAAGAACTGCTCACAGATTGGTCTTACCAAAATAGTGGCACTTTGATATACAGCCCGCCAGTACCCGCCTCACAACAAGATCCTCGGCCCACGAGGACGACCTCTTCCTCATAGATCAAGGAGCACATTGATGTCTATCCGCAATCTGCGCATCGGTTTGCGCGCCAGTTTGAGTTTTGCCGTATTGGCCGCCCTGCTGGTGGTGGTCGGCCTGTTCGGCCTGGGCCAGATGAAAAATCTGCGTGAGAGCGCAACGGTGATCGAGGAATCGTGGATGCCCAGCATCGAGAGCATTCACGATGCCGCGGCGAACATCGCCAACATCCGCCTCGAATCCCTGCGCCTGATCACCAGCACCCAGCCGGCGGTACGCGACACAAGCAAAGGCATCATCAAGGTGCAGCGCGAAGAATTGTCGAAGCGCCTGAAGGACCACACCGCTCTGCTGGCCAGCGATGCGGAACGGGCGATGCTCGACGGTTTGAATAGCGACGTCGCCAAGTACATGAGCATCCTGGACCAGATCATCGCTCAGATCGACGCCGGGCAAAGTGAACAGGCCTATGCCCGTCTGAACAATGAACTGGCGCCACAGGGCCGGATCCTCGACAAAGCGCTGGAGCAGATGATCAGCTTCAACCAGCAAGGCGCCGACAGCGCCGCCGAAGCTGCTGCCGGGGTTTATCAGCAGGCGCTGTGGATTGTCGCGACCATCATCGTTGTCGCCCTGATCGCCACCCTGCTGCTGGCCTGGCTGCTGACCCGCAGCATCACCGCACCGATCAATCAGGCCCTGTCCGTCGCGCAAAAAATTGCCGCCGGCGACCTCAGCGGCCAGATTGCCGATCACGGTAGCGATGAGGCGGCGCAGTTGCTCAGCGCCCTCGCCGAGATGCAGAACAACCTGCGCTCGACCATCCGTGGCATCAGCGAATCGGCGCAGCAACTGGCCTCCGCCGCCGAAGAAATGAGCTCGGTGATGGAGCAAAGCACCCGTGGCCTGCAACAGCAGAACGATCAAATCGAACAGGCCGCCACCGCCGTCACCGAGATGAGCACGGCGGTGGATGAAGTTGCGGCCAACGCGGTATCCAGCGCCGAGGCCTCCGAAGCCTCGAACGAGGACAGCAAACACGGGCATGTGCAGGTCAGCGAGACCATCAACTCGATTCAGGAACTGGTCAGCGCGGTGCTCGGTGCGTCGGAGCAGGCCGAAGGCCTCGCCACTCAGGCTCAGGACATCAGCAAGGTGCTCGAGGTGATTCGCGGCATCGCCGGGCAAACCAACCTGCTGGCGCTCAACGCCGCCATCGAAGCGGCGCGCGCGGGTGAGGCCGGACGCGGTTTTGCGGTGGTCGCCGATGAAGTGCGTTCGCTGGCGCAACGCACGCAGAACTCCACCGAAGAAATCGAGCTGATGATCAGCAGCATCCAGCAAGGCACCGGTGCCACCGTCGTCGCCTTGCAAAGCAGTGCCGAGCAGGCCAGCCACACGTTGCGCCGGGCGAACAGTGCCGGTCAGGCACTGGAGAAAATCACCGCGTCGATCTCGCAGATCAACCAGCGCAACCTGGTGATCGCCAGCGCGGCCGAGCAGCAAGCGCTGGTGGCGCGCGAGGTTGATCAGAATCTGGTGACCATCCGCGATCTCTCGACCCAGACCGCCGCCGGCGCTACCCAGACCTCCGCTGCCAGTCAGGAACTGTCGCGCCTGGCGATCGACCTCAACGGCCTGGTGACGCGCTTCGTGCTCTGAATGAAAAATTAAATGCCCGATTGGCGGTTGCCATCGACAGGGCGCTCGGCAACACTCTCGTCCCGATCAAGGAAGGAGTGCCATCGTGAGCGCTGTCGATATTTTCCGCATGCTGTCGCTGGCAGCCATCTGGGGCGCGAGCTTCCTGTTCATGCGCATTATTGCGCCGGTGATCGGCACCATTCCGACCGCGTTCTTTCGGGTGTCGATTGCTGCCGTCGGTCTGCTGGTGATTCTCGGGCTGATGCGCATCAGCTGGGATTTCAAGGGCAAACTGAAAACCGTGATGTTGCTGGGGGTGATCAACTCGGGGATTCCGGCAACGCTGTATTCAGTGGCAGCGCAGGTGTTGCCGGCCGGTTACTCGGCAATCTTCAACGCCACCACACCGCTGATGGGCGTGTTGATTGGCGGGCTGTTTTTCAGTGAAAAACTCACTGTCGCGAAACTGACCGGGGTGTTTCTCGGCTTGTTCGGTGTCGGTGTGCTGACGCGCGCAGGTCCGGTCGCGTTCGATCTGCAATTGCTGATGGGCGCCCTCGCCTGCCTGCTCGCTACCACTTGCTACGGCTTCGCCGGGTTCCTCACGCGGCGCTGGCTGGATCACAGCGGCGGGCTCGACAGTCGTCTCTCGGCCGTGGGCAGCATGCTCGGCGCCTCGCTGTTTCTGTTGCCACTGTTCGGCTACAGCGTGATCACCGCCCCTCCGGCAAGCTGGGGTGGGTGGAATGTCTGGCTGTCGCTGATGGGCCTGGGTCTGGGCTGCACGGCGTTCGCCTACATCATCTATTTCCGCCTGCTCAGCTCCATCGGCCCGGTCAAATCGATGACCGTGACCTTCATGATTCCGGCGTTCGGCGTATTGTGGGGCGCGTTGCTGCTGGATGAGCCGTTGTCGATGGCGCACCTGTATGGCGGGGTGTTGATTGCGCTGGCGTTGTGGCTGGTGTTGAAGCCGGCGGTGGTGAAGCCCGCTGCCGCAACAGTCCGCTGATTTTGCGGCGTTAACAAGTCAGTCTTCGCGAGCAAGCCCGCTCCCACAGAAGGAATGCATTCCAATTGTGGGAGCAACTGTCTTACTGCCACCGTTCGTCACCGCCACTCTGTGCCGTCTCGCAGCATGGCATTCAATCTGATCAGCAGTATTCGCATACAGGCGATGAGC
>NZ_JBYSZP010000024.1:0-71721 GCF_058787295.1 Pseudomonas sp. FW305-3-2-15-E-TSA4
GCCCAACACTTCTTCGAACGGAACACTGACAAATAGCACGCGTTGTGAGCTGCCGTACTTCTTCCAGATGAAATGCGCGACTTCCATCACGCCCAATTCGTGGGCACGACCGCCCAGATTGAAGAAGCAGAAATGCGCCATCAGGCCGCGGCGCATGATCTGGTACGCGGCAACCGTCGAGTCAAAGCCGCCGGACATCAGTACCAGCGTCTGCTCCAGGGCGCCGAGCGGGTAACCGCCGATGCCGTTGTGCTGGCTGTGGATGACAAACAACCGTTGGTCGCGAACTTCGATGCGAACTTCGATTTCCGGGTCTTTGAGGTCGATTCCGGCCGCACCGCACTCACGACGCAGCTTGCTGCCGACGTATTTTTCGACGTCCATCGAGCTGAACGGGTGCTTGCCTGCACGCTTGCAGCGCACCGAGAAAATCTTCCCGGCCAGTACATCGCCGTAGTGCTGTTTGCACTTCTCGGTGATGTCGTCGAAGTCGCCCAGCGGGTACTCGTCGATCTGCAGAAAATGCGCGACACCCGGGGTGCAGACCAGGCGCTCACCCATCTCTTTCAAGGCTTTAGGGTCGGTAACGCGGGTTTCCAGCTCGAGATTGTCCCACACACCGTTCACCACCACGGCCGGGTCCAGATCGCGGAGCACGGCGCGGATGTTCTTGGCCAGCTGGCGGATGAAACGCATCCGGACAGGGCGGCTTTTGATGGTGATCTCGGGGAAGACTTTTACGATTAGTTTCATGAAAACAGCGCGCGCAGGGCCAGCCGAAAAAGGGGGGGCGCGGATTATAGCGGAAATTGCTCAAGGTTTAACCAGTTAATATGCAGAAGGTTTCACTTGCACCAAAACGGGTCATTTCTGATTTGAAGCGCTACATTAAGGGGCGAGATTTTCACCCTTATGGCACTTTGCGGTGCTCAAAGCGTGAAATTGGGGCAAAAAACCCATGCTGGGGCACTGGCATGCAATTTGCTCCCTTGTGAGGCAGGTTGCCTTGGCAGAGTATCTGCGCCGGCATCACCCCTATTAAGGGCATCCACTACCAAGCCCTAAGCCACCCGGAGGACACTATGTCGAAGTCGGTTCAACTCATCAAAGATCATGACGTCAAGTGGATTGATCTGCGCTTCACGGACACCAAAGGCACTCAGCACCACGTGACCATGCCGGCTCGCGATGCGCTGGAAGACGACTTCTTCGAAGTCGGCAAGATGTTCGACGGTTCCTCCATCGCTGGCTGGAAAGGCATCGAAGCCTCCGACATGATCCTGCTGCCGGACGACGATACTGCCGTTCTCGACCCGTTCACCGAAGACGCAACCCTGATCCTGGTTTGCGACATCATCGAACCGTCGACCATGCAAGGTTACGATCGCGACCCGCGCGCCATCGCTCACCGCGCCGAGGAATACCTGAAGACCACCGGTATCGGTGACACCGTCTTCGCTGGCCCAGAACCAGAATTCTTCATCTTCGACGAAGTGAAGTTCAAGTCGGACATCTCCGGCTCGATGTTCAAGATCTACTCCGAACAAGGCTCGTGGATGTCCGACCAGGACATCGAAGGCGGCAACAAAGGCCACCGTCCTGGTATCAAAGGCGGCTATTTCCCGGTTCCGCCGTTCGACCACGACCACGAAATCCGTACTGCCATGTGCAACGCACTGGAAGAGATGGGCCAGACCGTTGAAGTTCACCACCACGAAGTGGCGACTGCCGGTCAGAACGAAATCGGTGTCAAGTTCAACACCCTGGTGAAGAAAGCTGACGAAGTTCAGACTCTGAAATACGTTGTGCACAACGTTGCCGACGCTTACGGCCGCACCGCGACCTTCATGCCGAAGCCACTGTACGGCGACAACGGCTCGGGCATGCACGTGCACATGTCCATCGCCAAAGACGGCAAGAACACCTTCGCGGGCGAAGGCTATGCCGGCCTGTCCGAAACCGCCCTGTACTTCATCGGCGGTATCATCAAGCACGGTAAGGCCCTGAACGGCTTCACCAACCCGGCCACCAACTCCTACAAGCGTCTGGTGCCAGGTTTCGAAGCTCCGGTAATGCTGGCCTACTCGGCGCGCAACCGTTCCGCCTCGATCCGTATTCCTTACGTCAACAGCCCACGCGGCCGTCGTATCGAAGCCCGCTTCCCGGATCCGGCTGCCAACCCGTACCTGGCTTTCGCAGCACTGCTGATGGCCGGCCTGGACGGTATCCAGAACAAGATCCACCCAGGCGATGCCGCTGACAAAAACCTGTACGACCTGCCGCCTGAAGAGGCGAAAGAGATCCCGCAAGTTTGCGGCAGCCTGAAAGAAGCCCTGGAAGAGCTGGACAAGGGCCGTGCGTTCCTGACCAAGGGCGGCGTGTTCTCCGACGACTTCATCGACGCTTACATCGCGCTGAAATCCGAAGAAGAAATCAAGGTCCGCACCTTCGTACACCCACTGGAATATGAGCTTTACTACAGCTGCTGATCCGGTAGCGCCGCGCCACGCGGCGTGACAAAAAGAGGCCTCCTTCGGGAGGCCTTTTTATTGCCCACGATTTATGAAACTACGCAAAACCCCTGTGGGAGTGGGCTTGCTCGCGAAGGCGGCGTATCAGTCGCCATCCCTGTCAATGACCCACCGCCTTCGCGAGCAAGCCCACTCCCACAGGGATTTTTGGCGTCTGAATGATCTCCGGATATGTCCCGGGTTGGGCCAACCGCCGCACCTGGCCTATGCTGCACCCCATCGCTTTCTTTCCGGTCGATTTCATGGGTCGCACCTTTCTCTACATCCTGCTGCTGATCGCCCCGCCCGCCGCCGCGCAGATCTACAAGTACACCGATGCCAATGGCAACACGGTTTACAGCGATCACTCGCCGGACGGTGTTCAGGCGCAGCCGGTCGAGTTGCCGCCACTCAACCGCGTCGAGCCACAGGCACCGAGCGCGCCAGCGCCTTCAAGCACCGACACACGCCCCGCGGCACGCAGTGCCTACGAGGTGCTGGAGCTGACCGGCCTGCCCAGCGAAGAAGCGCTGCGCGCCAACAACGGCACCTTCACTGTCAATGTGCTGATCAAGCCGCGCCTGCAGGCGCCGCACCTATTAAGGCTGGTGCTGGACGACACACCTTACGGCCAGCCGAGCAACGTGCCGATCCTGCAATTGGTGAATGTCGATCGCGGCGAGCATCGTCTCGCGGTGCAGGTGATCGACGGCGAAGTGATCATCCAGCAGAGTCCGGCGGTGGTGTTCACCGTACAGCGGGTGCACAAGCCGTGAGAAATTTCTGGCTGATCCTGTGCCTGTTCGCCCTGCCCGTTTCGGCAGAGGTCTTCACCTATGTCGACGCGCAGGGCAATCGCGTCTACACCGACCAGCCGCGCGGCAACGCCAAGCGCGTGCCTATCGCCACCAGCAATCGCATGTCGGCCAACCCCACGGCTGCAGCACCGATCAGCGCTGTAAAAAAGGTCGCGGAACAACCACCGTTTCACTACGACATGCTGCGCATCCTGATCCCCGAGCCGGATGCGACCCTTCGCAGCAGCGCGGGCGAGGTGATCGTCAGTGTCACCAGCGAACCTGGCTTACAGCAGGGCCATCGCTATCGCCTGCTGCTGGACGGCCAGGCCACTGGCGAGCCGGGACTTAGTCCGGTATTCCCGCTGAGCAACATCGACCGCGGCAGTCACAACCTGTCGGTGGAAATCCTTGATGAGCAGGGTCGCACTGTCGAGCGCACCGCCAACCAGCCATTCCACATGCTGCGCATCTCGCTGGCGCAGAAACGCCAGGTCAAACCCTGCGTCAGCGAGGACTACGGCGTGCGCCCGGAATGTCCGCTGAAAGACAAACCCGCCGAAGAAAAAAACCCCTTCCTGCGCTTCTTCTAACGCCATTCAGCTTTACGCACTATATTGGTGCAATAGGCTGCACCGTACCCAGATTCCAACCCATTTTGGTTCGAAACTTCCCGTTCGAGCTGGCACCCTGCCACTCAAACGAGCGTCAAACGCCTGTTTCACGGGTTGAACGCTTCTTTTCGGAGCCTTGGTTTGTTTTTTGCATTTTCCGTTTAACGACGCCTGCTTCTTGCGCACGCTCCGCCCCCAAAAGAGGCTCCGATGACTATTAGCGACGCAATCCACCGTTTGCTGCTCGACAACCTGACCACCGCCACCATCCTGCTCGACGCCGAACTGCGCCTCGAATACATGAACCCGGCGGCCGAGATGCTGCTGGCCATCAGCGGTCAGCGCAGCCATGGGCAGTTCATCAGCGAGTTGTTCACCGAGTCCACCGAGGCGCTCAACTCGCTGCGTCAGGCGGTCGAACAGGCACACCCTTTCACCAAGCGCGAAGCGATGCTCACCGCCCTCACCGGCCAGACTCTGACCGTGGACTACGCAGTGACACCGATCCTCAGCAACGGCGCGACCATGCTTCTGCTTGAGGTGCACCCACGTGATCGCCTACTGCGGATCACCAAGGAAGAGGCGCAACTGTCCAAGCAGGAAACCAGCAAGATGCTGGTGCGTGGTCTCGCTCACGAGATCAAGAACCCGCTCGGCGGCATCCGGGGCGCCGCGCAGTTGCTGGCCCGCGAACTGCCGGAAGACAGCCTGCGCGACTACACCAACGTGATCATTGAAGAGGCCGACCGCCTGCGCAATCTGGTCGACCGCATGCTCGGCTCGAACAAGCTGCCGTCGCTGGCGCTGTGCAACGTCCACGAAGTGCTGGAGCGCGTCTGCCAACTGGTCGAAGCGGAAAGCCAGGGTTGCATCACCTTGGTGCGCGACTACGACCCGAGCATTCCCGACGTATTGATCGACCGCGAACAAATGATTCAGGCCGTACTGAACATCGTGCGCAACGCGATGCAGGCGATCAGCAGCCAGAACGAGCTGCGTCTGGGCCGCATCAGCCTGCGCACCCGGACCATGCGCCAGTTCACCATCGGCCACGTCCGCCATCGCCTGGTGACCAAAATCGAGATCATCGACAACGGCCCGGGGATCCCTGCAGAACTTCAGGAAACCATCTTCTTTCCCATGGTCAGCGGCCGCCCGGACGGTACCGGGCTGGGCCTGGCCATCACCCAGAACATCATCAGCCAGCACCAGGGCCTGATCGAGTGTGACAGCCACCCCGGCCACACCACGTTCTCGATCTTTCTGCCACTGGAACAAGGAGCCACATCGACATGAGCCGTAGTGAAACCGTGTGGATCGTCGATGACGACCGTTCTATCCGTTGGGTTCTGGAAAAAGCCTTGCAGCAGGAAGGCATGACCACGCAGAGCTTCGACAGCGCCGATGGCGTGATGAGTCGTCTGGCCCGTCAGCAGCCTGATGTGATCATTTCCGACATCCGCATGCCGGGCGCCAGTGGCCTCGACCTGCTGGCACGCATCCGCGAACAGCACCCACGGTTGCCAGTGATCATCATGACCGCGCACTCCGACCTCGACAGCGCAGTGGCCTCCTATCAGGGCGGTGCTTTCGAATACTTGCCGAAGCCATTCGACGTTGACGAGGCGGTATCGCTGGTCAAGCGCGCCAATCAGCATGCGCAAGAGCAGCAAGGCCTGGAAGTGGTGCCGGCGCTGACCCGCACCCCGGAAATCATCGGCGAAGCGCCGGCGATGCAGGAGGTGTTTCGCGCCATCGGCCGCTTGAGCCACTCCAACATCACCGTGCTGATCAACGGCGAATCCGGTACCGGTAAAGAACTGGTGGCCCACGCCCTGCACCGCCACAGCCCGCGCGCGGCCTCGCCGTTCATCGCGCTGAACATGGCGGCGATCCCCAAGGACCTGATGGAATCCGAGCTGTTCGGCCACGAAAAAGGCGCATTCACCGGCGCGGCCAACCTGCGTCGCGGGCGCTTCGAGCAGGCTGACGGCGGCACGCTGTTCCTCGACGAAATCGGCGACATGCCGGCGGACACCCAGACCCGTTTGCTGCGGGTGCTGGCCGACGGCGAGTTCTATCGCGTCGGCGGCCATGTGCCGGTCAAGGTCGATGTGCGGATCATTGCCGCGACTCACCAGAATCTGGAAACCCTGGTGCACGCCGGGAAATTCCGTGAGGACTTGTTCCACCGCCTCAACGTGATCCGCATCCACATTCCACGCCTGTCGGACCGTCGCGAAGACATCCCGACCCTGGCCAAGCACTTCCTCAGCCGCGCTGCGCAAGAACTGGCGGTGGAGCCGAAGCTGCTGAAAAGCGAGACCGAGGAATACCTGAAGAACCTGCCATGGCCGGGCAACGTGCGGCAGCTGGAGAACACCTGCCGCTGGATCACCGTGATGGCCTCCGGACGCGAAGTGCACATCAGTGACCTGCCACCGGAACTGCTGAGCCTGCCGCAGGACTCGGCGCCAGTGACCAACTGGGAGCAAGCACTGCGCCAGTGGGCCGATCAGGCGTTGGCCCGTGGCCAGTCGAGCCTGCTCGACAGCGCGGTGCCGGCGTTCGAGCGGATCATGATCGAGACTGCACTGAAGCACACGGCCGGTCGCCGTCGTGATGCGGCGGTATTGCTCGGCTGGGGGCGTAATACCCTGACGCGCAAGATCAAGGAATTGGGGATGAAAGTGGACGGTGGGGATGATGATGAGGGGGATGAGGGCTGATCAACCACGCCCTCTGTGAGAGTGGGCTTGCTCACGAAAGCGCTATTCATGAAACGTATCAGTGACTGACGCGACGCCTTCGCCAGCAAGCCCGCTCCCACAGTGGTCCCGCCGTGCACCAACCTAATGCACTTTGACCCGTGATCGGGCATCGCAACCTGTGCAAAAACCATCCAGGCAAGACTGAAAAACCCAGCCAGTAAAAACACCAAAGCCCCGATTTTCGGGGCTTTGGTGCATTTGAGGGATTTTTCTGTTTCCAAATACTAAAACTGGCACGCCGCCTGCAATAACCCTCACAGGTGATTCGATTCACCACCCGTTTCGGGGACCTTGGTACAGGCAGGCCGGGGATTCCCCTCTTTACACCGGGTTCAAACCGCTACGCGGTGAACCCACCCTTTTGGGATCCTTGGTACAGGCAGGCCGGGGGTTCCCTCTTTACACCGGACCGACGCTCTCAGCGAAGTCCACCCCGTTTTGGGAACCCTGGTACAGGCAGGCCGGGGATTCCCGCTTTTATTGCTCCCGGAGATGGATCTCCAGCCGCCAGCGGTCATCGACCTTGCTGCCGGCCCACTCCCCTTGCAGCGGCCGCGCCGCCAGCACCGTCAGCAACAACCCACCGTCACTCACGCGCGTTCGCCAGTTCACGTCCTTGCCGTTGAGCTTGAGCTGACCCTTTTGCGCCTTGCCCTCTGCCTGAACCAACAGGGCCACGGTGCCATCGATGATTTCACCGTGCAGCTTCGGTTCGTTGTTGAACCACACCACCAGTCCGTCACCGGTCACGTCGACCTGCTGCAGCACGCTGGGGTCCGGCGTGGTCAGGCGACCGATCATCAAGCCGACCATCAAGCCGACAATCGCCAGCGAACCGATCACCCGCGGGAATAGTTTCGAACGCGGGTCGGCTTGCGGCGTAGAATGCGCGTCATCTTTACCTTCGGAGCCGTGCATGTTTCACGTCATCCTTTTTCAACCAGAAATTCCGCCGAACACCGGCAACGTTATCAGGCTGTGCGCCAACAGCGGCTGCCACCTGCATTTGATCGAACCGCTGGGTTTCGAGATGGACGACAAGCGCTTGCGCCGGGCCGGTCTCGACTACCACGAATATGCCACGTTGCAGCGCCACGCCGACCTCGCCAGTTGCCTGGAAAGCCTCGGCAACCCAAGGCTGTTCGCGTTCACCACCAAGGGCTCGCGGCCGTTTCACGACGCCGCGTTCGTCCCGGGCGATGCGTTCATCTTCGGCCCGGAAAGCCGTGGCCTGCCGGCGGAAGTGCTCGACGCCCTGCCCGCCGAACAGCGCCTGCGCCTGCCGATGCGTGAAGGCTGCCGCAGCCTGAACCTGTCCAACACCGTGGCGGTGGCCGTGTACGAAGCGTGGCGGCAGAACGACTTCAAATAACACCGGATAACAAATGTGGGAGCGGGCTTGCTCGCGAAGGCGTCGGATCAGATGACATTGATGTCGCCTGACACTGCGCTTTCGCGAGCAAGCCCGCTCCCACATTGGACTTGCGTCGTCGCTCAGATACTTACTGAACGGTCGGCGTCTCGCCAGCTTCCTGCATGCGCTGCAGCTCTTGCGCGTACAGGGCGTCGAAATTCACCGGCGCCAGCATCAGGGCCGGGAACGAACCACGAGTCACCAGGCTGTCCAGGGTTTCGCGCGCGTACGGGAACAGGATGTTCGGGCAGAACGCACCCAGAGTGTGGCTCATCGAAGCCGCGTCGAGGTTCTTGATCAGGAAGATACCGGCCTGTTGCACTTCAGCGATGAAAGCCACTTCGTCGCCGTTTTTCACGGTCACGGACAGGGTCAGTACCACTTCGTAGAAATCACCTTCCAGTTCTTTCTGACGGGTGTTCAGGTCCAGGCCGACGGTCGGGTCCCACTGCTGGCGGAAGATCGCCGGGCTTTTCGGGGCTTCGAAGGACAGATCGCGTACGTAGATGCGCTGCAAGGAGAATTGCGGTGCGGTTTCTTCTTCGCTGGCTGCAGTGTTCTGTTGGTCAGTCATCTCAGATCCTTTCTGATCTTGGGTCTTTTAGGGAGTGCTGTACGTGGGTGCAGCCGTTCAGGCCTTGAGCAGCGCGTCGAGCTTGCCGGCGCGCTCCAGGGCATACAAATCATCACAACCGCCGATGTGCTTTTCGCCGATCCAGATCTGCGGCACGGACGTGCGTCCGGCCTTCTGGCTCATGGCAGCACGAATCTGCGGCTTGCCATCGACCTTGATCTCTTCGAAGGCCACACCTTTGTTCGCGAGCAATTGCTTGGCTCGCATGCAGTAAGGGCAGTAATCGCTGGAGTAGACGATGACTTCGCTCATATCACTTCACCAGCGGCAGGTTGTCGCCTTTCCAGCTGGAGATCCCGCCGGACAGCTTGGCGGCAGTGAAGCCGGACTTCATCAGCTCGCGAGCGTGGGTGCCAGCGGTCTGGCCCAGGGCGTCCACCAGAATGATGGTCTTGGCCTTGTGCTTTTCCAGCTCGCCGGTACGCGCAGCCAGTTTGTCTTGAGGAATGTTGATCGCGCCAACGATATGGCCGGCGGCGTAATCTTTCGCCGGACGGATGTCCACCACCACGCCTGCGTCCTTGTTGACCAGTGCGGTCAGTTCGCCGGTGCTCAGGCTTTTACCGCCGCCCTGCATCGTGTGCGCCAGCAGCAAAGCCAGCAATACGACGAAGATACCGACAAGAATGTAGTGGTTAGTGGCAAATTCAATCAGGTGAGCAACCATCGAAGGAGGTTCCAGGGCGTTAAAATGTCGGCCAGTATACACAGCCACTATGGTGGGCCAAACCCCGTCCGGCGGTGACGTGGTCGGAACTAAGCATTAAACTCGCCACTCCCTTTTTCAACGCCCTCTTCTTTATTAGCCACGAGTGGATTCCATGACTACCACGCCTAAACCTTTGGTCCTGATGATTCTCGACGGCTTCGGTCACAGTGACAGCCACGAATCCAATGCCGTGTATGCGGCGAAGAAGCCTGTGCTCGATCGTCTGTGGGCCACGGTGCCGAACGGCCTGATCTCGGGCAGCGGCATGGACGTTGGTCTGCCAGACGGTCAGATGGGCAACTCCGAAGTCGGCCACATGAACCTCGGCGCCGGGCGCGTGGTGTATCAGGACTTCACCCGCGTGACCAAAGCGATCCGCGACGGCGAGTTTTTCGAAAACCCGACCATCTGCGCCGCCGTGGATAAAGCCGTGGCCGCCGGCAAAGCCGTGCATTTCATGGGTCTGCTGTCCGATGGCGGCGTGCACAGCCACCAGGATCACCTGATCGCCATGGCCGAACTGGCCTTCAAGCGCGGCGCCGAGAAAATCTACCTGCACGCCTTCCTCGACGGTCGCGACACGCCACCGAAAAGCGCCGCGTCGTCAATCGAACTGCTCGACGCGACCTTCCAGGCGCTCGGCAAGGGCCGCATCGCCAGCCTCATCGGTCGCTACTTCGCGATGGACCGTGACAACCGTTGGGACCGCGTATCTCAGGCCTACAACCTGATCGTTGACGGCAACGCCGAATTCAACGCCGCCACCGCTCAGGAAGGCCTCGACGCCGCCTACGCCCGTGGCGAGAGCGACGAATTCGTCAAAGCCACCACCATCGGCGAGCCGGTCAAGGTCGAAGACGGCGACGCCGTGGTGTTCATGAACTTCCGCGCCGACCGTGCCCGCGAGCTGAGCCGCGTATTTGTCGAAGACGATTTCAAGGAATTCGAGCGCGCGCGCCAGCCAAAAGTGCAGTACGTGGGCTTGACCCAATACGCCGCCAGCATCCCGGCCCCTGCAGCCTTTGCTCCGGGCAGCCTGGAAAACGTGCTTGGCGACTACCTGGCAAAAAACGGCAAGACTCAGCTGCGCATCGCCGAAACCGAAAAATACGCGCACGTGACCTTCTTCTTCTCCGGCGGCCGCGAAGAGCCGTTCCCGGGTGAAGAGCGCATCCTGATCCCTTCGCCGAAAGTCGCCACCTACGACCTGCAACCGGAAATGAGCGCACCCGAGGTCACCGACCGCATCGTCGACGCCATCGAGCATCAGCGTTACGACGTGATCGTGGTCAACTACGCCAACGGCGACATGGTCGGCCACAGCGGCGTGTTCGACGCTGCGGTAAAAGCCGTGGAATGCCTGGACACCTGCGTCGGGCGCATCGTCGAGGCGCTGGAAAAGGTGGGCGGCGAAGCGTTGATCACCGCCGACCACGGCAACGTCGAAAAAATGGCCGATGAAGAAACCCATCAGGCGCACACCGCGCACACCACCGAGCCGGTGCCGTTCATTTATGTCGGCAAGCGTGACCTCAAGGTCCGTGAAGGCGGCGTATTAGCGGACGTCGCGCCGACCATGCTGATGCTGCTGGGCCTGGAAAAACCGGCGGAGATGACTGGTACCTCGATTCTGGTCTGAACGAATCCATAAAACGCCGCAAAACCCTGTAGGAGTGAGCCTGCTCGCGATAGCAATCTGACAGTCAACTACTCTGTTGAATGTGAGAACGCCATCGCGAGCAGGCTCACTCCTACATTTGTGTATGGTTGTTTCAAAGATTATTTGATGCTGCATCTCCAGCCAGTTATCACACAAGCCCAATTGGGCGTTTTTTTTGCAGCCTCGGGCGGGCATACTAGGCCGTCCATTACCCTGGTGCCGCCCGCCTCTATGCTCCGCGTCCTGATCGCCCTCGCTCTGACCTGCCTGCTCCAACCGGCCTTCGCTGACGAGCGCGCGCAAACCCAACAGCAGTTGGATGCCACGCGTCAGGACATTGCCGAGCTGAAAAAGCTGCTGGGCAAGCTGCAGGAAGAAAAATCCGGTGTGCAGAAAGAGCTCAAGGGCACTGAAACCGAGATGGGCAAGCTCGAGAAGCAGGTCGATGCCCTGCAGAAAGAGCTGAAGAAAAGCGAATCCGAGCTGCAACGACTCGATGCGGAGAAAAAAAAACTCCAGAGCGCGCGCACTGAACAGCAGCGACTGATTGCCATCCAGGCCCGCGCGGCCTACCAGAACGGCCGTCAGGAATACCTCAAGCTGCTGCTCAACCAGCAGAATCCCGAGAAGTTCGCCCGCACCCTCACCTATTACGATTACCTGAGCCAGGCCCGCCTGGAGCAGTTGAAGAACTTCAACGAAACCCTGCGCCAACTGGCCAATGTCGAAAAAGACATCGCCATGCAGCAGGCGCAATTGCTGGTACAGAAAAGCAGCCTCGACACCCAGCGCGACGAACTGGAAAAGGTCCGCAAGGAGCGCCAGCAAGTCCTCGCCAAGCTCAACGATGACGTAAAGGCCCGCGACCAGAAACTGGCCGCCCGCGAGCAGGATCAGGCAGACCTGTCTAAAGTCCTTAAAACCATTGAAGAAACCCTGGCCCGCCAGGCCCGTGAGGCAGAAGAAGCGCGACAGAAAGCGCTGATCGCCCAGCAGGAAGCGGAAAAAAAGCGTTTGCGTGAGGCGCAGGCTGACAACAGCGACGCCCCACGAAAACCAGTCAAATCAACCCCCGGCGCGCTGGTGTCCAGCAGCGGCGAGACCTTCGGTGGCCCTTTTGCTGCAACCCGGGGAAAACTTCCGTGGCCGGTTGATGGTCGATTGCTGGCACGCTTCGGCGAAAGCCGTGGCGACGATGCCCGTACCAAGTGGGATGGCGTGATGATCAGCGCCGCCGCCGGCAGCCAGGTGCATGCCGTGCACGGCGGGCGCGTGGTGTTTGCCGACTGGTTGCGTGGTGCCGGGCTGCTGGTGATCCTTGATCACGGCAATGGTTATCTGAGTCTTTACGGTCACAACCAGACACTGCTCAAGTCGGCCGGTGACGTGGTAAAAGCCGGTGAGTCGATCTCCACTGTGGGTAACAGTGGCGGTCAGGACACACCAGCACTGTATTTCGCAATTCGTCAGCAGGGTCACCCGAGTGATCCGGCGCAATGGTGTCACGCGCAAGGATAAGCGCGTCGCCTAATTCAGGAGTTCGTTCGACATGCTGCATTTGTCCCGCCTTACCTCGCTGGCCCTGACGATCGCCCTGGTGATCGGCGCGCCTCTGGCGTTCGCCGCTCAACCGGCCCCGGCCGTCGCCCCGGCAGGCACTGCCGCGACCGCCAAGGCCCCGTTGCCGCTGGAAGAGTTGCGCACCTTTGCCGAGGTCATGGACCGGATCAAGGCGGCGTATGTCGAGCCGGTGGATGACAAGACTCTGCTGGAAAACGCGATCAAGGGCATGCTCAGCAACCTCGATCCGCACTCCGCGTATCTCGGCCCTGAAGACTTCACCGAACTGCAGGAAAGCACCAGCGGCGAATTCGGCGGCCTGGGCATCGAAGTCGGCTCCGAAGACGGTTTCATCAAGGTCGTCTCGCCGATCGACGACACCCCGGCGTCGAAGGCTGGCATCCAGGCCGGTGACTTCATCGTCAAGATCAACGGTGCGCCAACTCGCGGCCAGACCATGACCGAAGCCGTGGACAAGATGCGCGGCAAGATCGGCCAGAAGATCACCCTGACCCTGGTGCGCGACGGTGGCACGCCGTTCGATGTGACCCTGGCCCGCGCCGTGATTCAGGTGAAGAGCGTCAAGGCGCAGCTGCTGGAATCGGGCTACGGCTACATCCGCATCACCCAGTTCCAGGTCAAGACCGGCGAAGAGGTCTCCAAGGCCCTGGCCAAGCTGCGCAAGGACAACGGCAAAAAGCTCAACGGCATCATCCTCGACCTGCGCAACAACCCGGGCGGCGTGTTGCAGGCGGCAGTGGAAGTGGTCGACCACTTCATCAAGAAAGGCCTGATCGTCTATACCAAAGGCCGGATCGCCAACTCCGAACTGCGCTTCTCCGCCACCGGCAAAGACGAAAGCGAAGCGGTGCCGATGGTCGTGCTGATCAACGGTGGCAGCGCCTCCGCTTCGGAAATCGTCGCCGGCGCCCTGCAGGATCAGAAACGCGCGGTAGTCATGGGCACCACCAGTTTCGGCAAGGGCTCGGTGCAAACCGTGCTGCCGCTGAACAACGACCGCGCGCTGAAGATCACCACGGCACTGTACTTCACGCCGAACGGCCGCTCGATCCAGGCCCAGGGCATCGTCCCGGACATCGAAGTGCGCAAGGCCAAGATCACCAACGAAGCGGACGGCGACTACTTCAAGGAAGCCGACCTGCAAGGTCACTTGGGCAACGGCAACGGCGGCGCAGACAAGCCGACCGGTTCCGGCACCAAGGCCAAGGCCATGCCGCAGGATGACGATTACCAGTTGGCCCAGGCCCTGAGCCTGCTTAAGGGCTTGAGCATCACGTCCGGCCGTTGAGGATGTCTTTGCGTTTGCTCTTCGTCCTGCTGTGCTATCTGGCGGGTGCTGCTCACGCAGAACCCGCCAGGACGCCACCGCCAAAAGCCTACCTGACGCTGATCATCGACGACCTGGGGCAGAACCTGCCCCGGGATCGCCGTGTGCTGGCTCTGCCCGGCCCAGTGACCACGGCGATCATGCCCGACACCCCGCACGCCACCGAATTCGCCCGCGAAGCCCATCGCGCCGGCAAGATCGTGATCCTGCACATGCCGATGGATCCGGCCACCGGTCCGTACGCCTGGCACCCCGAACTGCCGCTCGAAGAGCTGCAAAAGCGCCTCGACGCCGCGTTCAAAATGGTCCCCTACACGGCGGGCATCAACAACCACATGGGCAGTCGCATGACCGCCCAGCCGGTGGCGATGGCGTGGCTGATGGGCGAGTTGCAGCGTCGGCACAAGTTCTTCGTCGACAGCCGCACCAGTGCGCAAACCGTGGCGGCGCGGCAAGCACAGAAGATCGATCTGGCGAGTGTTTCGCGCGATGTGTTTCTCGATGACGAACGCACCGAAGCCGCCATTTTCAACCAGCTGCAGACGGCGATCAGCCTGGCCCGCAAGCAGGGCTCGGCCGTGATGATCGGCCACCCTTACCCGCAGACGCTGGCGGTGCTGGAACGTGAATTGCCGAAGCTCAAGGCGCAAGGCATCGAGTGGATCGATATCAAGCAGATGATCAGCGTGCGGAGTAACAAAGCGACAGCTGCACACGGGAAAAATGGAATTTATCGTTAAGCTATCAACTGATTAAATTCTCATAAGCCTCTACGTCCAAAATAAGCAGCAATAACTTATAGAACCGACTCAAACCTAACTGTCTTATTCTGCGCCAGTCTTGCACCCATATATTAGCCAAGGACTGGCCATGAACTTTAAATATATCCACCCAAGCTTTTTATTACTGACGGCCTTCTCACTTCCTGCCTGTTCCAGCCCTGTCGATTACGGCAAGGGCGCTGAAAACTTCTCACCGTCGCAACACCTGACTAACAAAGATGGCGAAAATAACCACTGGATGGGAATCGGTGAGTACAAAAGCCGCGAGCATGGTTCCTGCACCGCCTTCCTGATCGACACTAACAGCTCTCGACCGTCCGATTCCGCCTATGCACTGACCAGCGCCCACTGCGTGGGCAAGGAAAACGGGGTCATGCGACTAGATGACCCTATCGAAGCCAGCATTACCTTCAACAGCTTCATCGATACGACTGCTGCCTCCAGGACCGTTTCTCTGCAGAAAGTAGCCTGGAGCAGTATTCAGGGTGTCGACCTGGCTCTGTTGGAGCTTGGAGTGTCACAGGGCGAACTTCTGGCTCAGGGCATCACGCCCATGAAACTGGCCCGGCAGGCGCCGGCAGAAGATAGCGACATTCTGATAGTGCACAAACCCGTGGGCTCTCCATTACAAATGTCAGCCTGCACCCACATGCCCTCCCCGGCGATTTTCGAAAAGCCCTGGGTTTGGCGGCATACCGTCAGCAACCAATGCAAAGATATTGCTTCCGGAAGCTCGGGGAGTCCGGTCATCGTTCGAGCGACCAACGAGGTCTATGGCGTCCTTGGGACCTTGGCTCACCATCTGACGCCGCTGCCTGGATACGGTCAGATGCCGAGCGGCAGTTACGGCAGTCCCACCTCGGTTTTCAACAACTGCTTTATCGATGGCAAACTCAATACGGATCCGCAGGTGTGCGAATTATTTCCGGCAGCCTCTATCAGACTGCCTGCCCAACTGCCAACGCATGCAAAGATCAGCGTAACCGCTCAGGGCAACTACGTTTATCCAGAATGGAACTTTGAAATAACCGCCAGCACCCGGTTTATCCGGACCAAACGCACGTCGGACCCGGTCGAATGCGAAGTTCCGCAAGCCTACAGCCAGCCAATCACCACCGGCACTGCGCCGACTCGAATAAATGTTCCGATGGGACCTGAAACCGGGCCTAGCAACCTTTGCATCATCGCCACAAACAGTACTGAGGACATATTACCCGCAGGCACTTATCGCAATGCCGTCACTGTTCCCACTTATCTGGTTGATGCGGGCCCGACGCCTGTTCCGACCATAGAGACTTCGTTTAACAAAGAGATAAACAGGGCACTGATTCTGTGGCCGGAACGCAAGAACGAGGGTCTTGATCGATACGAGGTAAAAGGCGGCCTTGCTGAAAAAGTCAGTTGCGAAGACCCGCAGGGTTATAGGCATGTGACCTCCAATTGGCTACGCCCGCAAAGCAACTTCCCCCTCAAACTCTGCGTTTACGCTGTCGACCCCAACAATCAGCGCTCAGAATTGAAGGAATACATCCTGGAATGGGAAGCGCTCGAAAACAGCGCCCCCTGAGCTGACCAGTAACGTAGGCCTTGTGCTTCTGCATCAATAGGCAAAACAGGAGCGCAAGGCTGCCCATGGCAAGGAACGGTTTTTTGGAAATAACTGGTCACGACGTCATACATAGTTACCGCCAGAGACCGGTTGCGATTACCGATAGTGAGACCTGCAACAGGTCGCGACTCCCTTGAGTCGCCGTTCAACTATCAGGAGTGACCATGACCATTCATGACCAGGCCGCAGCGCCATCCAGACAAATCGAGCCGATCCGCCACGACAATCTGCTGATCCATTTCACCACGGAGTTTCACCGCATCTGGGACAGCACCGGCTCACGGGCTAAACCCGCGGCCTTCTGGCGCCCGACTCCGGCTCCGGATGTATTGCCGGGCTATTTCCCGCTCGGCGACGTGTTCGTCGCCGGGCACGACAACATTAACGGCAGCACCGTGGTAGCTGTGGTTTGCGAAGGCGATGCACCCAGTGCAGATCCGGCCAGGGGCCCGGCATTAAGGCGCCCGGACGATTTCGAGCTGATCTGGAAAGATTCCGGCTCAGGCTCGAAGAAAGACGGGGCCGTATGGCGACCGATCGCCCCGCAAGGTTATGTGGCCATGGGCGCGGTCTGCTCCAATGATCACGAAAAACCTTCACTCAACGCGGTTCGCTGTGTACGCGCCGATCTGGTGGTCGCCTCGGACGTTGGCGAACTGATCTGGAATGACAGGGGCAGCGGCGCCAAGCAGAGCTTCAGTGCATGGAGTGTCATACCACCCAATGCACCGCCGGGAGAGATTCATTTCGCACCGGGAACATTTGTTGCGGCCAGCAGTTTCAACCGGCCAGAGGGCAATGTCGGTGCCTATTCACTAAGCATGCAGATCGCGCCGCTGATCCAGTCACCGCCACAGCTACCAACGCTCTCCGCAGCGCAAGCCCCAGAAACCAAGGGAGCGGCCACCCTCGCCCAAGTCATCGAGCTGCCATGGTTCGTGGTCAAGGATGACTTGTCGCCAATTGAGCAATTACGCACCACGCCGTTTTATCGCCTGGAAAGAACCGACCAGTACTATTTGGTTGGGAGCGGACACAACACAGGCGAGGAGGCACGGGCTTTCAAGTGGACTGCGCAGCGGCTGCAGAATCCGAAGACGCTGCGTCTGTTCACTCAACTTACTGCGATCAGTTTTGTGAGCCCGTGGGCAACGAAGGCAGACGCTCCTCCGTCACTTCCATTCTCGGCAAGACTGGACAGCCAGTTCACTCACAGCGAGACGTCAACCAGTGGCTGGCAGACTCCATTTGTTACCCATGTGATCGCGATGGCTGGCAAAGGCAAATTCGTCGCGGTTTATCAGCTGGAGAGTTTCTACGAGCTGCGTCGTGCTGACGGCTCGCAAGCGGGGATCAATCTGGCTTACACCCAGAACGATAACCTGAGTCTGCTGCAGTATCCGCCGCAAGAATGCACCCACCAGGCAACAGACAAGTCGTTGCCGACGGCTACAGATAGCGCCCCATGATTTCGTCGATAACCCCGTCCTTGCGCATTTGATCCAGCGCCGCCTGCAGCCTGGCGACCGTTGCGTCCGACACGTCCTTGTTCAGCGCCAGATATAACTCGGCGCTGTTGAAGCGCAACACGGTCTTGAGCCCGGTGACCCCGTCCTGCCGCGCCAGATAACGCCCGGCAGGATCACCCGTGGCCCACAGGTCGATCTGACCGTTGACCAGTTTTTTTGCGTTGTCCTGATCGCGCAGCACGACCATAGGCTTCAAGCCCTGTTTGGTCAGCGTCTCGGCAATCGCGTCGCCCTTGTAGGCGCCGATCTTGTATTTGCGCGCATCGTTGAGGGTGTCGAGGGTGATTTTGCTGTCGGCCCTGGCCAACATGATCCAGTCGTCCGGACCGATCGGGCCGACCCATTTGAACAGGTTTTCGCGGTCCGGCAGGCGGGCCATCACGAAGGCGCCGTAACCGGGGTTTTCCAGCGCCAGTTTGTAGACGCGCTCCCATGGGAAGCGCAGCGTCAGGCTATAGGTGAGCCCGGCGCGCTTGAACATTTCGCGGACGATGTCGGCGGCAATGCCGTTGATGTTCTCGCCCTTGGCGAAATTCTTGCCGTCTTTCGCCATGTTGTAGGGCGGAAAGTTTTCGGTGAGGAGCACCAGATCGGTGTCGGGACTGTTTTCGGCCCGCGCCGTGTTGAGCAACAACACAGAGGCACTGGCGAGAACAAGAAGCAGGCGTTTGATCATGTCGGGCTACCGGAATCCATGGCGTGCCCAAGAGTGCCTTGGGTACGCCATGCTGTCCACTGGCCTGTACGGTTTAGCGCATCACGATGCCGCGTTTGGCCATGTACGCTTTCGCTTCCTGCACGGTGTATTCGCCGAAGTGGAAAATACTCGCCGCCAGCACCGCGCTGGCGTGGCCTTCAAGGATGCCGTCGGCCAGATGCTGCAGGTTGCCGACGCCGCCGGAGGCGATCACCGGAATGCCCAGCGCATCGCTGATCGCGCGAGTCACGCCGAGGTCGAAGCCGTTTTTCATGCCGTCCTGATCCATACTGGTCAGCAGGATTTCGCCGGCACCCAGGCCTTCCATCTTCTTCGCCCACTCGACCGCGTCGAGGCCGGTCGGCTTGCGCCCGCCGTGGGTGAAGATTTCCCAGCGCGGGGTTTCGCCCGGGCCGGAGACCTTCTTCGCGTCGATGGCGACGACGATGCACTGCGAGCCGAAATGCTGCGCCGCTTCGCCAACAAACTCCGGATTGAACACCGCTGCGGTGTTGATCGAAACCTTGTCCGCACCAGCGTTGAGCAGGTTGCGAATGTCCTGCACGGTGCGCACGCCACCGCCGACGGTCAACGGGATGAACACCTGGCTGGCCATGCGCTCGACGGTATGCAGCGTGGTGTCGCGGCCATCGACGCTGGCGGTGATGTCGAGAAAGGTAATCTCGTCGGCACCCTGCTCGTCATAACGACGGGCGATTTCCACCGGGTCGCCGGCATCGCGGATGTTCTCGAACTTCACACCTTTGACGACCCGGCCGTTGTCCACGTCCAGGCAAGGGATGATGCGTTTGGCCAGCGCCATGGTCAGTCCTCAGCCTTGGTACGCATCGCAGAAAGCTTGCGCTTCGGCGACGTCGAGGGTGCCTTCGTAGATCGCCCGGCCAGTGATTGCACCGATGATGCCCGGCGCCTTGGCGTCGAGCAGCGACTTGATGTCACCCAGATTGTGGATACCGCCGGACGCGATCACCGGGATCTTCGTCGCTGCCGCCAGTGCAGCGGTGAACGGTACGTTGCAGCCCTGCATCATGCCGTCTTTGGCGATGTCGGTATAAACGATCGAAGACACGCCGTCGGCTTCAAACTGCTTGGCCAGGTCGATGACCTGCACGGTGCTGATTTCAGCCCAGCCGTCGGTGGCGACGAACCCGTCTTTGGCATCCAGGCCGACAATGATCTTGCCCGGGAACGCGCGGCAGGCCTCAGCGACGAACGCCGGATCTTTAACGGCTTTGGTGCCGATGATCACGTAACTCACGCCCGCCTTGACGTAATGCTCGATGGTTTCCAGCGAGCGAATGCCGCCGCCGATCTGGATCGGCAGGTTCGGGTAGCGCTTGGCGATCGCGGTAACCACTTCACCGTTGACCGGCTGACCTTCGAATGCGCCGTTCAGATCGACCAGATGCAGACGACGGCAACCGCCCTCCACCCACTTGGCAGCCATGCTCACCGGGTCCTCGGAGAACACTGTGGAATCTTCCATGCGGCCCTGGCGCAGACGTACGCAGGCACCGTCCTTGAGATCGATAGCGGGAATAATCAGCATCTGGCAAACCTTCAAATTTGAATGTTCAGCTTGGCTCGGAAATCAGTTTTTCTCGAGCGCCCACAGGTCGCTTTCGATGCTTTCAAACCGCTCTTTGAGGTGGGTCTGCACATCGAAAATCGCCCTGTTGTAATAGTGCGGAGCAATTTCGCGGGTAAACAGCTCAAGAATTTCCGCCGCCTCGAACGAACCCAGGTCGAGTTCGAACCGATCCTCCATGAACCGCTGGATCTTGCGGTTGGCTTCACTCTCCTGTTCGGGAGTGAGGGTCAGGATCGGCGGCTTGGACTTCTTGGCAACCATTTACCAGCGACCGTCCCACGCGGCGAAGTTCTGCAGCAATTGCAGGCCATGGGTATGGCTCTTCTCCGGGTGGAATTGCACGGCGAAACGCGAACCTTCGGCCAGCGCGGCAGCGAAATCGACCCCGTAATGACCGCTACCGACCACCTGCCGCGCGTTGGCAGCGGCGATGTAATAGCTGTGCACGAAGTAGAAACGCGCCATGTCCGGAATGTCGTGCCACAGCGGGTGACTGACCTTCTGCTTCACCTCGTTCCAGCCCATGTGCGGGACTTTCAGGTGCTCGCCGTCTTCATGCAGGTCTTTGCCGAAGAACTTCACCGCGCCCGGGAACAGGCCGATGCAGTCGACGCCGTCGTTCTCTTCGCTGCTGTCGAGCAGGGCTTGCATGCCGACGCAGATGCCGAGGAACGGACGATCCTGGCTGACTTCACGCACCAGCGCGTCGAAACCGAGACGACGGATCTCCGCCATGCAATCGCGAATCGCACCAACGCCGGGGAACACCACGCGGTCGGCTTCGCGGATCACGTCCGCATCGCTGGTGATCAGCACTTTGCCGGCGCCGACGTGCTCGAGGGCCTTGGCCACCGAGTGCAGGTTGCCCATGCCGTAGTCGATAACTGCAACCGTCTGCATTACAGAACGCCTTTGGTCGATGGCATTTGCCCGGCCATGCGCTCATCCAGCTCGACGGCCATGCGCAGCGCGCGGCCGAAAGCCTTGAACACGGTTTCGATCTGGTGGTGGGTGTTGGTGCCACGCAGGTTGTCGATGTGCAGGCTGACCAGCGCGTGATTGACGAAGCCCTGGAAGAATTCCTGGAACAGGTCGACGTCGAAGCCGCCCACGGTGGCGCGGGTGTACGGCACGTGCATCTGCAGGCCTGGACGGCCGGAGAAGTCGATCACCACACGCGACAGCGCTTCATCGAGCGGCACGTAAGCATGACCGTAGCGACGGATGCCTTTCTTGTCGCCGATGGCTTTGGCGAAGGCCTGGCCGAGGGTGATACCGACGTCTTCCACGGTATGGTGGTCGTCGATATGCAGATCGCCCTTGCATTCAATATCCAGGTCGATCAACCCGTGACGGGCGATCTGATCCAGCATGTGCTCAAGAAAAGGAACACCGATATCGAATCGGGCCTTTCCGGTGCCATCAAGGTTGATCGAGGCTTTGATCTGGGTTTCCAGAGTGTCGCGCTCGACAGACGCCTTACGTTCGGCCATCACCAGCTCCGCAAAATCATTGGGCGAAAAAGGCAGCCATTATAGGCACGCGGGGCCGAAACAGAAACACGCGACGTGATATGCCTGACGGATAGAACGCCCGGCTGTCGCGGGTAGACATGTCCATACAAGCCATTACAGGCACCCCGAAAACAACTGTAGGAGTGAGCCTGCTCGCGATGAGGGCGTGACAGCCAACATTTCCGTGACTGTCAGACCGCTATCGCGAGCAGGGCTCACTCCTACAGGGGTACTACGTTTTGTTTAGTGAAACAGTACCGCCGTCTTCTGCAGGGTCACCCACACACCCCACGCCAACGGAATACCCACCACCAGCCATGCAGCGATTGCCAGCGGCTTGCTGCCCGGTGCGGCTTTCCACTCCAGCACGGTGCTCGCATCAGCCCCTTTGTCGTGGCCCAGCGCCTGTTCGGCAGCCAGCTCAGCGTCGGTCATGAAGTACTTGTCAGCCACCGGACGCACCAGCAGGTTGCACAGGAAACCCAGCACCAGCAGGCCGGCGAGGATGTACAGGGTGATGTCGTAAGCGGCAGCGCGTTCAACGCCGATGCTCAACTGATACTCACGCAGGTAGTTCACCAGCACCGGGCCGAGCACGCCGGCGGCGGCCCAGGCAGTCAGCAGACGACCGTGGATCGCACCGACCATTTGCGTGCCGAACAGGTCGGCCAGATACGCCGGAACGGTCGCAAAACCACCGCCGTACATCGACAGGATGATGCAGAACGCTGCCACGAACAGCGCTACGTTGCCCAGATGGCCCATGTTCGGAATCAATGCGTACAGGGCAAAACCGAGGGCGAAGAACACGAAGTAGGTGTTTTTGCGACCCAGGTAGTCCGAGAACGAAGCCCAGAAGAAGCGGCCACCGATGTTGAACAGGCTCAGCAGACCGGTGAAGCCGGCAGCGATCGCAGCGATCGAAGCCAGTTGCCCGGCGTCCAGTTGACCGAACGGCACGTCGACGCCCAGCAGCTTGCCGCCGAACACTTCCTGCAGCAGTGGCGAGGCCATGCCGAGGATGCCGATACCGGCCGACACGTTCAGGCACAGCACCAGCCACACCAGACGGAACTGCGGGGTTTTCCACGCCACATTCACGTGCACGTGACGGTGGGTGATCATCGCGTTCGACGCTTTCTTCGCCGGAGCGGTCCAGCCTTCAGGCTTCCAGCCGGTTGGCGGCACGCGGTAGGCCAGGGCGCCACCGATCATGAACACAAAGTAGATCGCCGCCATGGCCACGAAGCTTTGCCACACGCCGACACCGGCAGGCGAAGCGAAGTGGCTCATCAGCGCAGTCGCCAACGGTGCACCGACCATCGCGCCGCCACCGAAGCCCATGATCGCCATGCCGGTCGCCATGCCGCGCTTGTCCGGGAACCACTTGATCAGGGTCGAGACCGGCGAGATATAGCCCAGGCCCAGACCGATACCGCCGATCACGCCGGAGCCGATCCACATCAGCCAGATCTGGTGGGTATAAATCCCCAGTGCCGAGATCAGCAGACCGCCGCACCAGCACAGTGCCGACACCACACCGGCCTTGCGTGGCCCGGCGTGTTCCAGCCAGCCACCCCAGATCGCTGCCGAGCAGCCGAGGAAAATGAAGAACAGGGTGTAGATCCAGCCGAGCATGGAGATCGGCCAGTCACATTGCGAAGAGAAGACCTGAGCGATGAAGCTCATGTCCGGTGCGCAAGCCACTGGCGCGGTGACGCCCAGTGCCTTGGACAACGGCAGCCAGAACACCGAGAAACCGTAGGCCATGCCGATGCACAGGTGGATGGCCAGAGCGGCCGGTGGAACCAGCCAACGGTTGAAACCGGGCTTGGCGATGATGCGTTCCTTGGACAGGAACGCAGGCTGGTCGGCGCGAAGGCCGTCCGCCGTGATGCTCGTGCTCATTGTGTATCCCCCAATTATTAGTATGGTTCGCCAGCCACTGCTCACCCTCGGCCTTTATGCACGCAGGCATGACCGTTTTTTCGGGTGAAGCTCCTTGAAGGCGCGACGTTAAGTCGCAGAAGGACGGACGAACCGGCGAAGGTTACCATTTGCACGTGACAGAAAAACCAAACTGATATCACCTTTTTCATGTCATCTGATCTCGTCCCCACAGGAAAAAGCCATGCCGATCGCTGTCCAAGCGCTGAACGATGCCAGTTACCAGGATCAACAGGACCTGCAAAAAATCTATCGTGACGCTCCGCAATGGCTGTTCGCACCGTATTCCGGGGACGCTCAACTGATCGAAAACAGCCTGGCTGACGGCTCTTTGATTGCAGGACGTTTCAACGATCGCCTGCTCGGTGCAGCACGCCTGACAAGGCACGACAGGATTTGGTACTTGTCACATTTGTGTATACGAAAAGTCACCCGGCGCCGTGGGGTAGCCGAGAGACTGGTGAACCAAGCACAGAAAATGGCGTCGCAAGCGGGTGCCCAACTGCGCCTGCTGGCACCGGCCGGGCACCTTGAAATCCAGGCGCTGGCCGCCAAATTGCAATTGCCGCTGGACCTCATTGCGACATGACAGCGCCCCGAACCGGGCGGATGCAGCGCTATACTCCCCGGCTAAATTACGAATTCGACTAACTACAAGGACTCGCCCATGAAAGCGTTCGGCAAAATCCTGGGTCTGGTACTTCTCGGGCTGTTGCTGATCATTGTGGCGGCGGGCTTCGCCCTGACCCACCTGTTTGATCCCAACGACTATAAAGACGAGATTCGCCAGATAGCCCGCGACAAGGCCCACATCGAGCTGACGCTCAATGGCGATATCGGCTGGAGCCTGTTCCCGTGGCTCGGCCTGGAACTGCATGAGGCCAGCATCGCCACCCTGATCAACCCGACCGAACCGTATGCCGACCTGCAGATGCTCGGCCTGTCCGTGCGCGTGCTGCCGCTGTTGCGCCGCGAAGTGCAGATGAGCGATGTGCGCGTCGAAGGCCTGAACCTGCGCCTCAAACGCGACAAGAACGGCCACGGCAACTGGGAAGACATCGGCAAGCTGCCACCTCCTGCCACGCCTGCCGGCAGCCCGACGCCTGCCGGCCCGCCTGTTGCAGAGGCCCCCGTCCAGCCGGAAAAACCGCCGCAGCCGATCCGCCTCGACATCGACAGCCTGACCGTCAACAACGCCCGTGTTGAATACACCGACGAGCAGACCGGCAAGCAGTACAGCGCCGAAAGCATCCAGCTGAGCACCGGTGCAGTACACGACTCGACCAACATTCCGCTGAAAGCCACGGCGTTCCTCAGCACCAATCAGCCCGTGCTGCGGGTGCGCACCGAGCTCAACGGCGAGCTGCGCATCGAACGCGCCCTGCAACGTTACAAGTTCGAAGACATGAAACTGTCCGGCGAACTGACCGGCGACCCACTACAAGGCAAGGCCATGACCTTCTCCGCCCAAGGCCAGATTTCCCTGGACAAGGCAGCGAACGTCGCCGAATGGACCGGGATCAAGATCTCCGCCAACCAGTTGCGTGCCCTCGGTGAGCTGAAAGCCAACGACCTCGACAAGACCCCGCAGATCACTGGCGGAATCTCGATCGCCCAGTTCGATCTGGCGAAATTTGTCGACAGCATCGGCCAGACGTTGCCAGCCATGGCGCCCGGCAGCCTGAGCAAGGTCGAACTGGTCAGCCGCGTGGCCGCCACGCCAACCAGCGTCGCCTTCGACAACATCAACCTGAAACTCGACGACAGCAGCTTCAGCGGGCGCATTGCCGTGGAAGATTTCGCCAAGCAGTCGCTGCGCGCGATCCTCAAGGCTGACACGTTCGACGTCGACCGCTACCTGCCGCCGAAATCGGAAAAAGCCAAAAACGCCACGCAAGTGCGTCAGGCCGAAGTCGCCAGCACCGAAGCCGATGCCATGGCCGGCGCCGGCAGCACACCGTTGCCGGACAAACCAAGCAAAAGCGCCTGGAGCACCGAGCGTCTGCTGCCGGTCGAGCGTCTGGCCAAACTCGACGTCGATGCCGACCTGACCTTCGGCCAACTGACCCTCGACAAACTGCCGATCCAGAACGCCGCGCTCAAAGCCACCGGCCAGGGCGGCCTGTTGACGTTGGAGAATCTGCGCGGCGGCCTGTACAACGGCGACTTCGAAGCCAAGGGTACCCTCGACGTACGCCCGAGTGCGCCAGTGCTGAACCTGCAAACCAGGATCAACCGCGTGCCGGCCGAGAAAATCCTCGAAAGCCAGGGCAAGAATCCGCCGGTCAAAGGTCTGGTCACGCTGACCAGCAGCCTCACCGGCAGCGGCAACAGCCAACAGGCGCTGATCGAAACCCTCAACGGCAACGCCAGCTTCGTGATCAACAACGGTGTGCTGCTCAATGCCAACCTTGAACAGCAACTGTGCAAAGGCATCGCCACCCTCAACCGCAAAACCCTCAGCGGCGAGCCACGGGGCAAGGACACGCCGTTCCAGGAACTCAAGGGCAACCTGACCTTCCGCAACGGCATCGCCAGCAACCCCGACCTGAAAGTGCGCATCCCCGGCATGACCGTCAACGGCGATGGCGACATCGACCTGCGGGTGCTGGGCATGGATTACCGCGTCGGCATCATCGTCGAAGGCGACACCAGCGCCATGCCGGATCCGGCCTGTCAGGTCGGCGAGAAATTCGTCGGCATCGAGTGGCCGCTGCGCTGCCGCGGCCCATTGGAACTGGGCGCCAAGGCCTGCCGTGTGGACAACGAACGTCTCGGCCAGGTCGCGACCAAAATGGCCGGTGACAAACTCAGCGAGAAGATCGATGAAAAACTTGGCGACAAGGTCAGCCCGGAATTGAAAAACGCATTGAAGGGGCTGTTCAAGCGATGACAGCGGAGCAGTTTTCCACGGCGGTGCTGGAATGGTTTGACCGCCACGGCCGCCACGATTTGCCTTGGCAGCAAGACATCAATCCGTATCGGGTGTGGGTGTCGGAGATCATGTTGCAGCAGACCCAGGTCAGCACCGTGCTCAATTACTTCGACCGCTTCGTGGCCGCGCTGCCAACGGTGCAAGCGCTGGCCGAAGCGCCGGAGGACGAAGTGCTGCACCTGTGGACCGGGCTCGGTTACTACACCCGCGCGCGCAATCTGCAAAAAACCGCGAAGATCGTCGTCAGTCAGTACGGCGGCGAATTTCCGCGGGACGTCGAAAAGCTGACGGATCTGCCGGGGATCGGCCTGTCCACCGCCGGCGCCATCGCCAGCATCAGCATGGGCCTGCGCGCGCCTATCCTCGATGGCAACGTCAAACGCGTTCTGGCGCGTTTTACCGCGCAAGAGGGTTACCCGGGTGAACCGAAGGTCGCCAAACAACTGTGGGCCAACGCAGAGCGTTTCACGCCGCACGATCGGGTCAACGCCTACACCCAGGCGATGATGGATCTCGGCGCCACGTTGTGTACGCGCAGCAAACCGAGCTGCCTGCTGTGTCCGCTGGAAAAGGGCTGCGAGGCGCACATGCTCGGGCTGGAGACGCGCTACCCGATCCCCAAACCGCGCAAGGCCATCCCGCAGAAACGCACGCTGATGCCATTGCTGGCCAACGGCGAAGGCGCGATTCTGCTTTATCGCCGCCCGTCCACGGGGCTTTGGGGCGGTTTATGGAGCCTGCCGGAACTCGACGATCTCGACGACCTGCAACATCTGGCCGCCCAGCACTCGCTGACCATGGGCGAGCAGCAGGCGCTGCCAAGCCTCATCCACACGTTCAGCCATTTCCAGCTGTCCATTGAACCCTGGCTGGTTCAGGTGCAGGAGGCCGGTCAGCACGTGGCCGAGGCCGACTGGCTCTGGTATAACCTCGCCACCCCGCCGCGCCTGGGCCTTGCCGCCCCGGTCAAAACCTTGCTCGAACGCGCGGCCGCCGTATTGAACGCAGGAGAGTCGTCATGACCCGCACCATCATGTGCCGCAAGTACAAAGAAGAACTGCCCGCGCTGGAACGCGCTCCTTTCCCGGGCGCCAAAGGTCAGGATATTTTTGACCACGTCTCGGCCAAGGCCTGGGCTGACTGGCAGAAACACCAGACCCTGCTGATCAACGAAAAGCGTCTGAACATGATGAATGCCGAAGACCGCAAATATCTGCAGGGCGAAATGGACAAGTACTTCTCCGGCGAGGATTACGCCAAGGCGGAAGGCTACGTTCCGCCTGCGGAGTAAACCCGCAAAATCGGGGGGCGGATCGTAAGCGACGGAATTAATTTAAGAAATTTTAAAAAAGTCGTTGACGTAAATCCGAAAAACCCTTTTAATGCGCCCCGTTGCCCAGATAGCTCAGTCGGTAGAGCAGGGGATTGAAAATCCCCGTGTCGGCGGTTCGATTCCGTCTCTGGGCACCAAATACCGAAAACCCTGAATCGCAAGATTCAGGGTTTTTTTATGCCTGCGATTTGATGGCGGCTCAATCCAGTCTTTTTTCTGGGCTGCGCAAATGCGCGACGGGTTTCGAACAAAGGCGATCCGCGCTACTTTGGCCGCACCTTAAGGAAGAGGGTCATCCGCTCGATGAACCAGAAAAGAACCCGCGTCCCCCTGCCCCATCCGCCACCCTATCGCCAGAGCCGGGTGGCATTCTGGCTGACGGTGCTGGTCGGCGTACTGATCGCCTTCCTCATCGCCGCGTCGACTTATCTGATCATCCACAGCTTGATCAGCGGCTCCATCACCACCTGGAACCGATCGGGCCCACGCCATACCTACACCCTCGCGCTGCAACCCCGAATGTTCTGGTTCGAGATCGTGTCGCAGTGCGTCGGCACCGTATTCCTGATAGCCGTCGGCTGGATTGGATTGTGGATTCACCGAATGGCGCGCGAGCCCAGTGACAAGCAGCAGGCCAAGCGTACGCGGGGATAAAGGAAGGCGCGGGATACCCGCGCCTCGACTTTCAATTACACCCAACGTTATCCAGCGTCATTCCAATGGAACACCAGATTGCGCGCAGTGCCGCTGCCAACGTCTGTCACGTCACGCCGTGTTTCGCCATTGCGCGTGGCGACCACGGTGTACTTACCGGGCGGCAATTGCACGTACACCAGCGGCCCCGTTTGGGTGAGGGTCAGCACGGTTTGCCCCGGTGCCTTTTGAATCGTCACATCGACATCAGCGGTGTACTGGTCTTGCGCGCCCACCGCGAACGTCATGTGCAGGTTGTAGCCAGGGGCTTGCTGAATGGCTTTTGACTCGTCCAGGCCAATCCCGCCGGACAGGTAGTTGATGCCGTTTTGCTGTTGTTGCTGGACTTGCACGCCGGCACTGTCGACCGGGTCCAGGTTGGCCGCCTGCAACATCGCCGGAAAGGCCAATGCCGCCACCGCCGCGATGGGCAGCAGGAATGAAAGAACGCGCTTCATGATGACGACTCCCGGGCTCTTGTAGAGCCCAACCGTTACTCCTTATTTGATCCGGCTAGGGAAGCACGTGTTTTAGAATGATTGGAACTTGGCCTGTGTACGAAATGGACTACGCCTGCAGGACTGCATTGATTTTGTGACGCAGTGCGTCACGAATTCTCGAAAGCGCACTGCCTGCGGATCTGAAACGCAGCGCGTTCCGAATCGTTGCATTTACGCCTTGATGAAGCTCATGCTCAGGAGATCCCGCAAAGACCGAGTCCTTATGAACTCATGCAGCACTGCGCTCACCCACAGCGCCGTTATCGTCAATGAGCTCTTCCATGAGGCCGCGGCCGACGACTTTGTCCTTGGCGGCTTCACCTGGCGTCACGCCCTGCCTGACCCGCAACGCCCCGTAGTCATAATCAACGCCGCCACCTCGGTACGCTGCCGACACTACACGCGCTTCGCCGATTACCTGTTCGCCAACGGCTTCGACGTGATCACCTACGACTACCGCGGCATCGGCGAATCGCGTCCGGCAACCCTGAAAGACCTTGAGGCTACATGGACCGATTGGGGCGCGCTGGATTTCGAAGCGATGCTCAAGCGCGCTCAACGGGAATTCCCCGGCCAGCCCATCGATGTGGTCGGCCACAGTTTCGGCGGTTGCGCGGCGGGACTTGGCAAGTCCGGGCAGGTCATTCGTCGACTGGTGACAGTCGGCGCGCAGTTCGCTTACTGGCGCGACTATGCGCCGGCACAGCGCTGGCGCATGTTTGGTAAATGGCATTTGCTGATGCCGCTGCTGACGCGGCTCTGTGGCTATTTCCCGGGCAAACGCCTCGGCTGGCTCGAGGATACGCCAGCAGGCGTCGTACGCGACTGGAGCACGCCTGCCGCGCGCTACGAGCAGCGTCCGAGCGGCCGCCGACTGCTGAAAGCAAGCGGTCGCCTGCCCTTCGCCAATGTCCGCGCAAAGACCTTGGCGATCAGCATCAGCGACGACCCTTACGGCACGATCCCGGCCATCGAACGCCTGCTCGGCTACTTCAGTCATGCGCACAAAACCCACTTGCGCATCGCGCCGCAGGACATCGGCGAACAACAAGTCGGACATTTCGCCTTTTTTCGCAGCGCATACCAAGCCACACTATGGCCCATTGCTCTGACCTGGCTGCAAACCGGCGAGTTGGCCCCCGGCACACCCGGGCGGCCAGTGCCACGCAGCTGAGCCCTTTCAACGCACGACGGAACACACCATGGCCTCCGCCAACAAGCAGCAAAAACGCGCCGCCCGGGCCAAGACCAAGGCCAAGCAAAACCGCAGCAAACGCGCCGAGGCGCCGGTCGAACTCGACCCGAACGATGACCGTATCGACTTCGAGTCGGTGGACCTGACCGAGCTGTTCAAGAAAATGATCGACGCCGAGAAGATCAGCCAGCAAGCCATGTGCACCGCGTTCCTCGAAGACCCTTTGCTGGGGCTGGTTTACGAGCAGGAAGGCGAAGAAGGCGCGATGGATTTCATCCTCGCCGCGCTGATCGAGTATCGCCAGTGGTCAAAAGAAACTGACGAAGCCGGCGCCCTGGCGTGGATCGAATCCCCGGCCTTCCAGGCCGACTATGTGGCGGCGTCCGACGCGATCGCCGCACAAACCCAACAGAAGAACTGAGTTCCCATGGCATCCCTGAACAAGCAACAGAAACGCGCCAAACGCGCCAAGGCCAAAGCCAAGCACATCCGCATGGTCGGCCGTAAGCCGCTGGACCAGGACGACAACCTCGGGCATCTGGACGAGCCGATCCCGGAATACACCCTGGCGATGTTCAGCAAAATGCGCGAAGCCGAAGCCGTCAGCCGCAACGAAATGCTGCTGACCCTGCTGCGCGAACTGGCGTTCATCATCGTTGACCATCCAGAGCTGCTGGATATGGAAAATGCCGAGAACGAAGGCATGGCCGCCACTCACCTGGCCGCCGACATGCTGATCGACTACCGCATGTGGGCCGACGGCATGGACATCGAAACCGCCCAGGCCTGGCTGACCGAGCCACAGTTCATCACCGATTTCGGGATTGCGCTGGATACTTACGGCAAGTCGCTGGACACCCAGGAAGACAAGGGCGAATAAACCCCGCGCACAAACAAAAACGGCCGCTCGTCATCACTGACAGCGGCCGTTTTGCATTACGCGTTGCGGATCAGTTCAGCACCACCGCACCACGGTTTTCCAGCTTGCGGCGGCGCGCCACCAGCAGGCCGGCGGCGACTACCATGAGGCTCAGCAGGCCGGTTGCGAGGATTTCCACGCGGTGGGCTTCCTGGAACAGCATGATGGTCAGGGCGGCGACGATGAAGATGATCACCGCGTAGGTCAGGCCCGGGAACAGCCACATGCTGAAGACGATTTTCTCGCCGCGAGCCATGCGTTGTTTACGCATGCGCAGTTGCGAGAACGCGATCACCAGGTACACCAGCAGCGCGATGGCGCCGGAGCTGGCCAGCAGGAATTCGAACACGGCAGCCGGGGCCACATAGTTGGCGAAGGTGCAGAGGAACGCCGCGCCGGTCGACAGCATGACGGCCCAGTAAGGCGTACCGCTTTTGTTGACCCGAGTTGACATGGCCGGTGCGTCACCGCGCTTGCCGAGGGAGAACAGCATGCGCGACGAGGTGTACAGCGCCGAGTTCAGGCAGCTGGTTACCGCGACCAGCACCACGATGTCGACGATCATTTTCGCGTTCGGAATGCCCATGCGCTCAAGCACGGTCTGGTAGGAACCGAGGTTGGCCAGCGTAGGATCGTTCCACGGTACCAGGGCCACAACGATGAAGATCGATACGAGGTAGAACAGGCCGATCCGCCAGATCACCGAGTTGGTGGCCTTGGAAATCTGCTTGCCCGGGTTCTTCGATTCCGCAGCCGCGATGGTCACGATTTCGGTACCCATGAACGAGAACATGGTGGTCAGGATTGCACCCAGCACCGCGCCCATGCCGTTTGGCAGGAAGCCGCCGGAATCAAACAGGTGCGAAACACCGCTGACCTGGCTGTTCGGCAGGAAGCCGAAAACGGCCGCAAGACCCAGCGCGATGAAGCCGATGATCGCCAGGACTTTGATCAAGGCAAACCAGAATTCGAATTCACCGTAGTTTTTCACGCTGAACAGGTTGGTGACCGTCAGCAGCATGGTGATGATCAGTGCAAACGCCCAGATCTCGATCCCCGGGAACCAGGCATGGAGGATGGTCGCGGCGGCGTTGGCTTCCAGTGGAATCACCAATACCCAGAACCACCAGTACAACCAGCCGATGGTGAAACCGGCCCAGTGCCCGATGGCACGGTCGGCGTATGTCGAGAACGAACCGGTGTCGGGCGAGGCGACAGCCATCTCACCGAGCATGCGCATCACCAGCACCACCAGAGTACCGGCGGCGGCGTAGGCCAGCAGCACGGCGGGGCCGGCGGCAGCGATCGCGTGGCCGGAGCCAACGAACAGACCGGCGCCGATAACACCGGCGATCGACAACATGGTCACATGACGCGGTTTGAGCCCCTGTTCGAGGCCATTGGAGCTTGGGGTACTGCTCATCGGAACTACCTTTGCGAGGAAAGCGATTGCGTCCGTCCTGTCTGGTTTTCCTTCTCGTAAAAAGAAACCAACAGGGCGTTCCAGATTCTGCACGCAATAAATGCGCCAAAATGTTTCAAACTCTTCTGGGCCGCGGTTTTCAGCGAGACCGGACAGTCATCGCAAGTCATTGGAATGAATGGCAATTCGCCAGAGCGTTACCCTGCGACTCACTTTTCAGACGAATTAGCGCACCAGAAACACACTGAAAAAGTACGGGATGCACAATAAAAGGGCGAATCGTGTACGTTCAGCCGGATAGCGCTTCCAACACCCCGCCAAAGCTGGCAACATCGCGCCTTTTTTTACGCAACGCCCACGGGTTTTCACGATCAAACACCCGTTCGGTTGTTGATGGGGCGACAGTCTGCTGTGCCGATGCGACAACCTGCCACACGCCATCCGCTTACCGCCCGTAGCGCTGTTGGCTGCCATTGAAACGCTATGCTAGCTTGGCCGCCTCGCCAGGAAGGCCCGCCAACAGCAGGAGCGCAACATATATGAGGAACGCACATGGCTGAGGCCACGCCCGCGCTTGAAATCCGCAACTTGCACAAACGCTACGGACAGCTTGAGGTGCTCAAAGGCATCTCGCTGACCGCCCGCGACGGCGATGTGATCTCGATCCTCGGTTCCTCCGGTTCCGGCAAGTCCACGTTCCTGCGTTGCATCAACCTGTTGGAAAACCCGCACCAGGGTCAGATTCTGGTGGCCGGGGAAGAACTCAAGCTCAAGCCCGCCAAGAATGGCGAACTGGTTGCCGCTGATGGCAAACAGATCAATCGCCTGCGTTCCGAGATAGGTTTTGTATTTCAAAACTTTAATCTGTGGCCGCACATGAGTGTGCTCGACAACATCATCGAGGCCCCGCGCCGCGTGCTCGGCCAGAGCAAGGCCGAGGCGATCGAAGTCGCCGAAGCGCTGCTGGCCAAGGTCGGTATCGCCGACAAGCGCCACGCCTACCCGGCGCAACTGTCCGGCGGTCAACAACAACGCGCGGCGATCGCCCGCACGCTGGCGATGCAGCCGAAGGTGATTCTGTTCGACGAGCCCACCTCCGCCCTTGACCCGGAAATGGTTCAGGAAGTACTTAGTGTCATCCGCGCACTGGCCGAAGAAGGCCGCACCATGTTGTTGGTGACCCACGAAATGGGCTTTGCCCGTCAGGTCTCCAGCGAAGTGGTGTTCCTCCACCAGGGGCTGGTGGAAGAGCAAGGATCGCCTCAGCAGGTGTTCGAAAACCCGCTTTCGGCGCGCTGCAAACAATTCATGTCCAGCAACCGCTAACGGAGCAACATGCATGCAGAATTTTAAAAAGGTCTTCCTGGCCGCCGCCGTCACCCTCGCGTTCAGCGCCGGAGCCATGGCCGAGACCCTGAAGATGGGCATCGAAGCGGCGTACCCGCCGTTCAACAACAAAGACGCCAGCGGCAACGTGGTCGGCTTCGACAAAGACATCGGCGACGCCCTGTGCGCCAAGATGAAAGTCGAGTGCAGCGTGGTTACCTCCGACTGGGACGGCATCATTCCTGCGCTGAACGCCAAGAAGTTCGACTTCCTGGTCTCCTCGCTGTCGATCACCGAAGAGCGCAAGGGCGCGGTGGATTTCACCGACCCGTACTACTCGAACAAACTGCAGTTCATCGCACCAAAAGATAAAGAGTTCAAAACCGACAAGGATTCGCTCAAAGGCAAGATCATCGGCACCCAGCGCGCAACGCTCGCCGGTACCTGGCTGGAGGACACCTACGGTAGCGATATCGAAGTCAAACTCTACGACACCCAGGAAAACGCCTACCTGGACCTGACCTCCGGTCGTGTCGACGCGATCCTGGCCGACAAGTACGCCAACTACGACTGGCTGAAAAGCGACGCCGGCAAGAACTATGAGTTCAAGGGCGATGCTGTCGTTGAAAGCGACAAAATCGGCATCGCCGTGCGCAAAGGTGATCCACTGCGTGAGAAGCTGAACGCCGCGCTGAAGGAAATCGTCGCTGACGGTACCTACAAGAAGATCAACGACAAGTACTTCCCGTTCAGCATCTATTGATCTGACCTGCGGGACTGGCGCCGTGATCCGACGGCGCCGGCTCCCGGCCTTGCCTGCCGCGATTTGAAAAGAAATCCATGATTATCGACCTCTACGGATTCGGCCCGGCCCTCGCCGCCGGTGCGCTGATGACCGTCAAACTGGCGCTGACGGCCCTGTGCCTGGGACTGGTGCTCGGTCTGCTCGGCGCCTTGGCCAAGACTTCCCCGTACAAGCCGCTGCAATGGCTTGGCGGCACTTATTCGACGCTGGTGCGTGGCGTCCCGGAATTGCTCTGGGTGCTGTTGATCTACTTCGGTACGGTCAACCTGATGCGTAGCCTCGGTGAGTTTTTCGGCAATCCCGACCTGCAACTCAGCGCCTTCGCCGCCGGCGTGATTGCGCTGGGCCTGTGCTTCGGCGCCTACGCCACGGAAGTGTTCCGCGGCGCGATCCTTGCCATTCCCAAAGGCCATCGCGAAGCGGGTGTGGCGCTGGGACTGTCGAAATGGCGGATCTTCACCAAGCTGATCATGCCGCAGATGTGGCGCATCGCCCTGCCCGGCCTGGGCAACCTGTTCATGATCCTGATGAAAGACACCGCGCTGGTCTCGGTCATCGGCCTGGAAGAGATCATGCGTCACGCACAGATCGGCGTGACCGTGTCGAAACAACCGTTCACCTTCTATCTGGTGGCGGCGGTCATGTACCTGGGCCTCACCGTGCTGGCGATGACCGGCATGCACTTCCTGGAAAAACGCGCCGCTCGCGGCTTTGCGAGGAGCGCTTCATGAACTGGGAAGTGATCATCAAGTGGCTGCCGAAACTGGCGCAGGGCGCGACCCTGACCTTGGAGCTGGTGACGATTGCCGTGATTGCCGGCCTGTTGCTGGCCATTCCGCTGGGCATCGCCCGCTCCTCAAAGCTGTGGTATGTGCGCGCCTTGCCCTACGCCTACATCTTCTTTTTCCGTGGCACGCCGTTGCTGGTGCAACTGTTCCTCGTCTACTACGGCCTGGCGCAATTCGATGCAGTACGTAACAGCGCGTTGTGGCCGTACCTGCGCGATCCGTTCTGGTGTACCACCGCGACCATGACCCTGCACACGGCGGCGTACATCGCGGAGATCCTGCGCGGCGCGATTCAGGCGATTCCACCCGGCGAGATCGAAGCGGCGCGAGCGCTGGGCATGTCCAAACCCAAGGCGATGTTCTACATCATGCTGCCGCGAGCGGCGCGCATCGGTCTGCCGGCCTACAGCAATGAAGTGATCCTGATGCTCAAGGCCAGCGCGCTGGCGAGTACCGTGACCCTGCTGGAACTGACCGGCATGGCCCGCACGATCATCGCCCGCACCTACCTGCCGGTGGAAATCTTCTTCGCCGCCGGCGTGTTCTATCTGCTGATGTCCTACGTGCTGGTGCGCGGCTTCAAGCTGCTGGAGCGCTGGTTGCGCGTCGATGCCTGCCAAGGGCGTTGATACTTCCCACGTGCTGACGGGCGAGGACCTACTCGCCCGTTTCACCGCGCTGGATGCTTTTCTGATTGAGCATCAGGCGCTGTGGAAACCTCGTCCGTTCACCTATCTTTCGCTTCCATGGGAAACCGCCTACCCCGAATTGGCTTCGTGGCTACGCGGACGAACGCTGGAAGATGCAGAGCGGGCGCATAACCATCCTGCCGGTCTGGGGGACGCCCCGGAGCCGTTCGCCTCATTGGCGGCCTTGTCGGCTGAGCTGAGCGCGGTCGGTGAGTTGCCGGAACATGCGCTGGAAGCCGCAGGTCACCGATTGAATGTCGATGTGCCGGGGCGCAAGTGGCAGCAGATCGAAGCCTTTGCCAGTCGTTTGTCTTTCGCCTCGCCGCCGACGCACTGGCTGGACTGGTGTTCCGGCAAGGGACATCTGGGCCGACGCCTGTTGGGTACGGGGCAACAACTGACTTGTATCGAATACGATCCGGCGTTGGTCGCCAGTGGTCAGGCATTAAGTCAGCGCCTTCATTTGCACGCCCTGCATGTCGAGCAGGATGTACTGGCGGCAGACGCAGCGAGCGTTATAAGTGCTCAGCACACCCCGGTCGCCCTGCACGCCTGCGGCGATCTGCATGTGCGCCTGATGCAACTGGCGAGCGCTGCAGGATGTCAGCAGATGGCCATCGCCCCGTGCTGCTACAACCGGATCAATCGCAGCGAGTACCAGGCATTGTCCTCAGCGGGTTTGCGATCCGCCCTACAGCTCTCGCTCGAAGATCTTTCGCTGCCCATGAGCGAAACCGTCACCGCCGGTGCAAGAGTCCGACGTCAGCGCGACACCTCCATGGCCCGACGCCTGGCTTTCGATTTGCTGCAACGGCAAGTGCGCTGCGTAGACGAATACCTGCCCACCCCGTCCCTGCCCAGCGCCTGGCTGGAAAAAACCTTCGCCGATTACTGCCGCGATCTGGCTGCATTGAAGGAGTTATCCACAATCGGCACGCCAGACTGGCAGGCACTGGAAGCCGCCGGTTGGCAGCGGTTGGCCGAAGTTCGCAACCTGGAATTACTGCGCGGACTGTTCCGACGACCGCTGGAGCTTTGGCTGAATCTTGATCGAGCCATTTTCCTCGCCGAACAGGGATACGTCGTACGCCTCGGCACCTTCTGCGACGCACCGCTGACTCCGCGTAATTTCCTGCTGTTGGCCGAGCGCGCTTGAAATCTTTACAGCCTGTGGATAACTCTGTTGATGCTTTTCCCGTGGATCCAATATTCACGGCCGTTAGACCGCTTAAACAGCATTGGTCATTTTTTGTTCATATTGATAAAAAACCTGTAAAACAGGGATTTGCGCACAAAATGAGAACGTGTCCACAAAATCCCCTGCAACGCAATCGTAGCGCCCATCCGTTGTGCATAAGCTTCCAATCAAAAGGACATAAACGGGTGAAATTGGTGCATGAATAGCGCAGAAATCCTGCCATTACTCTTATGCTGGATTGACGTCGAACAGCCCGATTTGGCGGCTTAAAACCCAGTGACAAAGCCCACACCGCCCCTGATCCAGCGCCTGCGTAAAAATAGTCTGAATTCAGGGGTTTACAGAACCAACCCAATCGCTATAATCGTCGCCCACACGCCGGTATAGCTCAGTTGGTAGAGCAACTGACTTGTAATCAGTAGGTCCCGGGTTCGACTCCTGGTGCCGGCACCATACAAAACGAAGCCCCTGCAGAAATGCAGGGGCTTTGTTGTTTCTGGTACGTCCACATTACGTCCACACTGCCTCAAGCCTGTGAAGCCCCAAATCGTCATTGATCTGGATGGCTCGTTATCGAGGGATGTGCTTCTGCCGGTGCGGGGCGCGGCACCTTGGTTACACGTACAGCTTTACCGGCCTTCATCTGACGTACAGATTCCAGCAAATCCCTCCGGAATTGTTCCAATTCATTGAGCATTAATGAGTTTTCTCATTCGGTTGCTCAGGTCGGCTACGAGCAGGCTGTCGAATAAGATCGCGCTTCAAACCTGACTGATCTCAAACACATACGAAATCCTGCGCTGACTCGCACTCCACACATACCGCAAATGCTTTCCCTGCTTCGGAATCGACACCGCTGGCGGCCGGAAAGCGGCGACACATTCGTGGCCCGGCAGGCGAACGCTGTTGTAGAGCATCCCCCACGATTCAGACTCGCGCAGTTGTCGGGCAAATGCCTGGGATGGGCCATAGGCTTCCGGATCGGGTTGATGCAAATGTGCAAAACCATCACGAACATCATGCAGCGGCTTAACCACACGATTGACGTAAGTACGCATGGTCAACTCAAGGTCCGCTTCGTTGGTGGCCGCGAGGAAACGCTCCTGGTGATAGCAGGTTTCGGCGATGGCCGCGGCCTGGCTGCTGGCGGCGTAGTAGACACCGAAGGTGCCATCGGTGAAGCGACTGCTTTTGCCGATGTGGGTGAACGCCGCCATCACCGGGGTTGAACCGGGGCCGGAGAGCCGGTCTTCGGGGCGCACGCGGGCGAGGACGCCGGCCTGTTCGATCAGGCGATCGTTGGTCAGCGCTTCCAGCGCGTAGGCGATTTCCAGGTCTTCGGGGTCGAGCACGTCTTCAAATAGTGCAATCGGCGGGAAGCTGCTGTTGACGATCCGGTAGGCCTTGGGCCATCGCGGATCGGCCAGTGGCGGGGCCTTCAACCGCGCACCCCGTCGAGGTAGCGGCGCACGTCGGCGATATCGACCACCCTCCCCGCCAGCATGTAATCCAGCGCGGTCCGGCCATTGAATGGCGCCGCCGTGTTCGGGCTGCTGACCCATGTGTAGGCGCGCTCGCGGTTGTTGCTGAAGATGATGCTCAATGCCTTGTGAATGCCCATCAGGTACGAGATACGCTCCAGCGTGTCGTGTGGCAGGCGAATGTTCGGCGGCAGGTGTTTGTACTTGTAGAATGTGGTGTTGCCGACGCCGCCCAGCAGCGTGCGCTGCTGCTCGGCGTTGCAGCCCCAGCGTTCCATGAGGTTGAAGAAGAACTTCAGCGCGACGCGCCCGGCTTCGGGGACGTCGAGTTGTTCACGCGGGGTGAGGGCTGGGGATGAGGTAGGCATGATTGTCCTTCTAAGCGGGTCCGCAAGATGAGCGTAGTACACATATGAATTTTTTACATGAAATTATTCGCATACGAATAAACGCCTAAGAATTTCCAAGTTGACACGTTAATGTTCCGTGGCAGAGGATCTGCCTCAAGAGCGCGAAACCGACTGCCATCAGGTGGCGATAGTCGGCGTTAGGAACCCCGTTGATGACCTGAAGATCAGCGCTCGGGTGAGACCTCTACCCTTGTTCAAGGGAGCAAAAAGCCGACAGCAATGTCGGTTTTTTATTGCCTGGTTTATTTGAGCATTTCGCTTGCCTAGTCGAAGTGCTGGCGAACTTTGCCTATGTGCATTCACATGCGGACGCTCTTCAGCGCCCCGTGAATGGCGGCTCTAGAGTCGCAACAAACTGGTGAAGACGAAATTGGAAAGCATCCCTGATGCTAAGGGCACTCGCGCTCAAAGCTGAAAAATATGCGCATATCTCGCCGGGGGAAATTACAGGAGCCATAAGCCGTTTCTCCTCGAAAAACCCTCCCTGCGCACCAAAACCACGCACTTTTCTTGACCCCAATCACCCCCACGTCATCAAAAATCCCGATCCTGTGTCAGCTTCCAGCCATCGGCGGGGACATCAATTCGCTACTAAACCCGCGACAACTATGCTCAGGTGCTGGAATATAGCCGGCATATGACGCCGGATCGGCAGTCTCGTAAACAACAATACCCAGCCCACTTCAGAGGGCATTACCCATGGATAGCAGAACCTTACGCAACCTCATGCGCATCGTGCAGACCGGCTCGTTGTCGGCCGCAGCCGAGCATTCGTGCCTGACTGTGCAGGCCCTGGCCGCGCAGTTGAACAAGGTCGAAGAGCAGTTCGGTTTCCGCTTGTTTCGACGTTCCAACAAAGGGCTGACGCTGACGCCGCAAGGCACGGAGCTGACGCCCTATATGGACAAAGTGCTGATTGCCACGCGACAGATGGAAGAAAAGGTTGAGGCGCTCAAGGTGCCGGGCCAGCGCACATTGAAGGTTGCGTTGAACAACACGTTGTCGTCTGACTTCAACCGGCGAATGATCGGACGCCTGATCGAGGTGTTTCCCGATTACCAGATGGAATTCAGCTACGCCGAGTCGATGGAGAACCTCAGCAAGCTGAAGAATGAAGACTTTGATCTTGCGGTGCTGATCGGCCCGCAGCGGCCGGGTCTGCCGAGCATTGTTTTGCCGGATGTGCAGGTACAGGTGGTCGGTGCCCATTGCGGGCAGGAAAACGATCCACTGACGTTGCTGGGCAACAAGTTTCAGGTGCGTCCTGCGGAAGATTGTCCGTATTCCCACAGCTTCCTGCGTTTTCTCGACGCCGGACTGGGCAATCACGAGAACGGTCAACGCATGGTCTATTCCTGCAGCGAAACCCTGACCCTGTCGCTGATCACGCAGATGGACGCAGTGGGCATGGTGTCGCGAGAGGCCGCGCAAAAGAACGGCCTGACGATTTTCCCCGGATTCGAGGATTTCCTCGAAGTGCGTCTGGCGGTGAACAACCCGAACCTGTCGGGGCAGGCCCTGAATGACGTGGTCGATCTGCCGCTACATGAACGAGCCGAGCGCAATGTACGCAGCCGTCCCAACCGCCACACTGAGAAAGAGGTTTTTGCTGAAATACGCACATAACAACGTCGGAATGGCTGCATAAAATTCCGGGCGATCGAGCTGTATGTGCTGATCCTTGATCAACAAGGGTGTCAGGCTGATCGCAGCGACGATCGCCACCGGCAGGTATTCCAGCGCCCGCGCAACGAACGGCGGCCAGTGCTCGGTGTTGACTTGCAGCGGCAGCGCGCGTGGCAGGAAGGTCACGGCCATCATCAGCGCGACCACCAGAATCAGGAACGTTTGGTCAGGCATACACCCACTCCGCAGCCCACGAACGTGGCGATGAAAACGTTGAACGGCGAAGTGCCGACCAGGCTCAGCGCGCCCATGCAGACGACGGCAGCCGCGGCGGCGATGAGTTTGTTGCGGGTGTTGCACAGCGACACCAGCACGTAGAGCATCATCGCGGTCAGTGCGTAGTCGAGCTGATATTTGATCAGGTGCGATGCATATTGCGCGCAGACGGCGCCCAACAATCCGCCCAGCACCCAAGAGGTGTGGCAGAACAGGTTGAAGCCGATCAGGTAACGAATGTTGACCGGCGCGCCGGTGCCAAGTTTGACGCTGTGGAACGCGAAGGACTCGTCGGTCAGGCCACCGGCGTAAGCCCAGCGCTCCATGCGGCTGAGCCCCAATGCGCGCAAGGCCTTGGCCATGTACACCGACATCAGCATGTGCCGCGCATTGATCAGGAAGGTGGTCAGCACGATGGTGGTCAGCGAAGCGCCGCTGGAGATCAGCGCCAGTGCGGCGAATTGCGAAGCGCCGGCGTAGACGAACAAGCACATCGCCACCGGCAGCCACATCGGCAGCCCGGCGTTGACCGCCATCAGCCCGAACACGAACGACACCGTGAAGTAACCGGCCACCACCGGGCTGGCTTCGGCAAACGTGCGCGATGGCTGATGAGCAGCCATCAGCGGCGCACTGCCGGACGTTTCATTCATAGATCCCTCTCAAATGTCCGCTCGCCGTGGGGTTCGCAAAAACCCTGGGCAGTCCAGAATCGCTTGCCCGCGAGGTTAGCATCGTCGACGAACAGAAACATCCGTAATACACCGACCCGTTTCATGTCGGATGACGCCGCTTCCACCAACCGCTGGCCGACGCCCTGACTGCGATAGCGTGGGCTGACCGCCAAGTGGTTGATGGTGCCGCGACTACCGAGCATGCCGCCGAGCACCGCACCGACGATTTCGCCTTCGACGTCGAAGGCCAGATAGGCCGTGGTGGTCTTCTGGATCAATACACCGCGCAGGCATTTGGCGTCCTGCCATTCGCAGAACGACACTTCGTCGAACTGCCGGAAGAAGCGCTCCATGCGCTGCGCGTCCTTGGCGGTGGCGCGTCGCAGCACCACCGGCGTCGAGCACTCGACGCCATCGATTGGGGTGATCTGATTAGCGAACAATGTCGAAAGCGGTCCCGGGCCGCGAGAAGGAAATCGCCAGAATCTGCCGGTACGCCATGGCATGCGTGTGGGTGTTGCGCGCCGGAGTCACGTAATGGCGCATGTCGCGATCAAGAAAGTACGTGGTGTCGAGGATTTCCTTGTAGGTGGTCGACGCCAGTTGATGCTCGTGAACATCGTACAAACGGCTTTCCGCGCCCTCGACGTTGTTGCGCCCCCAGAAGTGCACACCACTGAACGGATAGCCGTCGCAGTGAATCCCTTCCGGGGTGATTTCCAGTTGCTTGCCGGGTTTGATCTCGATGCGGATCTGATGAATCTGGCACTGCCAAATCTCATCGTGCAATTCTTCCGGCAACACGCTTTTGTACACTTCAAAATCGGTGTCGATCAGGCTGCGCATTACCGGCGAAGTGATCACTTCATCAGAGAAGTCCTGAAAGTGCCGCACAACACCGCCCACGTAGGCGTTGTTCTCTTTCGACTGCACGTACGCGCGATGCTCGAGTTGCTTCAATTCACGTGTTTTCGGGTTGTACTCAAAGTCGCTGTAACGACGGTAACGCATGCCGGCTTCGGCCTGACCGTAGTAACTGTCTGGCTCCATGTTTTCCCAACTTTTGGTCAGTCTGACGAAGTCGGCAAAATGACCGTAGAGATTGAAGTCACCACCCTGGACGTTGACATATTTGTCGCGCCGTAGCGATTCGCCCACTTCTCTGTTCAAAACGATCATTACCAAATTCTCCGCTGCGTTGAGCGGCCTAATCTATTAGGTGGAGAATTTGCGTCCATGAGAAAGAATTTCAGGCATTTAAAGCCCTGCTTGAAACGGTACTTGAAGACGCTTCAAAACAACTTTTACGTGACAAAAACACGGGTTTTTTACGGTTTTTGCGAAAAAGACGTCGAAAAAAAACCCCGAGCCAGTCGGGGTTTTCTCATGTTTCTTACACCGGATCGTTCATCAGAAGATGTTGATCGGGTAGTCCACGAACACACGCACTTCGTTGCCGCTGCTGTTGTAGTCGGCGGATTTCTGCGACACGCGCAGAATCGAGCTGCGCAGTTTCACGCTAAGGTCTTTCGCCGGACCGCTTTGCACGACGTATTTGACCTGGTTGAAGATCTCACGCTCGGTGCCACCACTGCTGGTGTCGGTGGTGATGTTGTCGCCACGCACGTAAGCAAAGTTGTAGCTCAGGCCAGGTACGCCAAAGGCACCGAAGTCCAGGCCGTAGCCCAGTTGCCAGCTGCGCTCGTCTTCAGCGTTGAAGTCCGACCAGTACGAGTTGGCCAGGTAAATGGTGTTGCCACCGTCGCCCTGACGACGACCATCGTTCTGATAACCGCCGTACGGATAACCCAGGTTGCTGTCACCGGTACTGCGCTGGTGCGCCAAGGTGAACGAGTGCGGGCCGGTGGCGAATGTGGCCGCCAGGCTCCAGATCTTGTTGTCCTGGCCGCCGGTGTTCTTGATGTCGGCATAAGACTTGTCGAGCTTGGTGCGATAGCCGTTGAAGTCCAGGGTCAGGGACTGATCCTTGTCGATCGGGAACACGTAGTTGGCGTTCACGTACTGCTTCTTCATGACGTCTTCAACGTCGGAAGCGTACAACGCCGCCTTGAACTGTTCGGTGAACTGGTAGCTACCGCCCAATACGTTGATCGACTTCAGACCACCGCTGTCACGGCCTTCAGCGCTTTTACGCGATTCGGCAGTGAAACGACCGGCGTCCAGTTGCAGGCCTTTGATCTCTTTGGAGGTGATCAAGGTACCGGTGTAGCTTTCCGGCAGCAGACGCGAGTTGTCGTAGTTCAGCACCGGCAGGGCCGGCATCTGGTCGCCGTACGTCAGCACGGTGTTGGACACGCGGAATTTGACCGCAGCGCCACCCTTGGACAGGTCGTCAGCCGCATTGCCGCTGTCACCCTGTTTGAAGAAGTCGATACCACCGGCGCCGCTGCGGCCCTTGCCGCCATCCAGACGCAGTGCGTAAAGACCGAAAGCATCGACACCCACACCAACGGTGCCTTGGGTGAAGCCGGAAGAGAACGTACCGATGGCCGCTTGGCCCCACTCGGCTTTGTCCGGGTTGCCGTCTTTGTAATCACGATTGATGTAGGCATTGCGCAGCAGCACTTTCAGGCTGCTGTCTTCAACAAAACCCTTGGATTCGGCTTGGCCGTCAGCTATTGCCGAAGTGGCACTCAACATCCCCAGTGCGATCAGACTGATTCGCTTGTTCAACATTTTGTTTTCCTTATTACGGGTTGAAACGCGCTGTGTCGAACGGCTGAAACGGCGCTATTGCACTCTTTTTTCACCCCGAAACAAAAAGACCCGCCCACGGCAAAACCGTGTCGGGCCCTTTTATTATTTTTGAGTCATGGCGGTTGGCCACAGGCGTTGGGCCGAATCGTAGCCGCGCCCTCAATAATGTGTCAATTTCAAGAATCGTCTTTAAATAGGTAAAAATCGTCTAAGAATCGTAAATTTTGCGATAGCGCATTGCTCGGAAATGCGCTCAACCAGTGAATCCAGTGCGATTACGCGCAACCGTCGAGACCGCATTGCGCGGCGGATTGCCCCGGCTCAACCGCGACCACCGCTTGCCCCAACCAGTCGGCGAAAGCCTGAGGATTGCCAAGCCATGGGCTGATGTCGATCAAGGTGAACTGCCCGTCCTGCTCCAGCGCCAATGTCGGAAAACCTTGGCCACCCAGTTGCGCCAAGAGTGCGCGGCTGGCCTTTACATGCGCTGTCGTATCAGCGGACTTAAACGCAGCCGCGAAGATGTCACGGGTGTAGCCCAACTCACGGGCGAGTTCGAAAAGTACGGATTCATCGGCAATCCGCCGTCCTTCCACGTAATGCGCCGTCTGCAAACGTCCGAGCATCTGCAAACCGCGACCGTCGATGGACTCTGCCGCCATCACCGCCGCAATCGGCGGCGTCGAATCGAAAACCGCCGAGTGATCACGCAGCAGACCCTCGAAATACGCTTCGCCAAAGGGTTGTCCGGTGTATTCGGCAATGCGCCGATCGTGGGGCATGACGTAATCGCGCAATTGCGGCGAAACTTGCTGGCGATTCGCACCGCTCATCATTCCGCCCGCATGGACAACGACCGGCAACACTTGCTGCGCCGCTTGCACCAGCGGTTTGGCACCGTAGCACCAGCCGCACAATGGATCGTAAATGTAGTGAAGGATCATGGGAGAACTCCGGCAACAAAGTAGAAAAATTCGATACCGGCAGACTATTCCTACGCGTGTTGGGGAAAAACGCCGGAATGGCTCTCAGACTGTTTCGAGAATCGGTCGAATGGATCGACCGGTCAGGATGTATCGAAATCGACATAAATTGAAACAATCTGACAGGGGAACTTCTCAGGAATAAATTACGGGGGCAAATGCAAAGCATTACCATTCGCGCGTTTGAATTTCCTTACCCTTTCGGATGCGCTTTTCCATGCCTGCCCCGTTCCGCCTCACGCCTGTCACCCTTGGATTGTCTGCCTTTCTGTCCAGCGGTTTTGCTTACTCCGCCACCGAACTGCCTGCCACCGCGATCAGCGCCGAAGCACAAGCCGAGGACCCGCGCGTCAAAATCAGCAGCACTGCGACCCGCACCTCGACCCCGGTGCGTTACGTGCCGCAGGCCATCGACTCGATCAAGACCGCGAACGTCGCCGACTACGGCACCAATGACATCGGTGACGCCCTGAGCGGCATTCCCAACGTCAGCAGCAGCGCCGACACGCGCTTCGACAGCCTGCGTATCCGCGGCTTCGACGCCAGCAACGACTTCTATCTGGACGGCATTCGCGACGACAGCCAGTACAAGCGCGACCTGCACAACATCGAGCGGGTCGAAGTGCTCAAAGGTCCGGCGGCGGTACTTTACGGCCGTGGCAGCCAGGGCGGGATCGTCAACCGCGTGAGCAAGCTGCCCGAGTTCGGCCGTCGTTCGACCATCGAAGCCCAAGGCGGCAGCGACGACCTGCGCAGCCTGTACGCCGACCTCAGCACCGACCCCAGCGAAAACCTCAGCCTGCGCCTGAACATGGGCAACATGGATGAAAACAGCTTCCGCGACGGCGTCAGCGGCAACCGCCAGCTGTTCGCGCCGTCGATGAGCTGGCAACTGACCCCAGACTTGAACTGGCTGGTGCAATACGAATACAGCCGCTACAACCGCACACCGGATCGCGGCATTCCCGGTGTGAATGGCCGCCCGGCGGATGTCGGTCGCGACACCACCTACGGCAACGATCACGATTTCATCGACGACAAGGCGCAGTCCCTGCGCTCGAAACTCACCTACGACATCAACGACAACTGGCAGCTGCGCCAGACCCTCGGCGTGTTCAAGCTCGACAGCGATTTCGACAACACCTACCTGACCAGCTTCGACCCGAAAACCAACAAGGTTGCGCGCCAGCACTGGCAGCAGGATCTGACCACCCGCAACGTCTACAACAACCTTGAGCTGGAAGGCGGTTTCGATACCTTTGGTCTTGAGCATCGCCTGCTGACCGGCGTCGAAATCGGCAGCCAGCGCCGCGATCCGAAGTTGTACAACGCCGCGACCGGCAGGACCCCAGGCGCACAACCGGTGCCGTCAGTTGACCTGTTCAACCCCAACCGCGAGCTCCGTCATACCGGCAGCATGCAGGTGTTCAGCGACAGCCACACCGAAGTCGAAAGCCGCGCGGTGTACGTGCAGGATCAGTTGCGTCTGAACGATCAATGGCAACTGCTGGCCGGCTTGCGCTACGACACGTTCGATATCGAGTCGACCAACCAGCTCAAGAGCCTCACTGAGGATCGTGACAGCCACAGCACCAGCCCGCGCTTCGGGATTGTCTGGACGCCACTGCAGAATCATTCGTTCTATGCCTCGTGGTCGAAGACCTTCTCGCCCGTTGGCGGCGGCCTGATCGGCATCACCCCGGGGGCTGCCGGCAATAGCAACGACTTGAGTCCGGAGCTTACCAAACAGAAAGAAATCGGCGTGAAAAGCGACTGGCTGGATGATCGCTTGAGCACCACGCTGGCGGTCTACGACCTGGAACTCTACAACCGCCGCACCAGCGACCCAAACGATCCGACCCTGACCGTCATGACCGGTCTTCAGCGCTCACGGGGTGTGGAGCTGACCGCCACCGGCAAACTGGTCGGCAACTGGTACATACGCGGTGGCGTCGGCGTGCAGGACACCACCATCGAGAAGGACAACAACGGCCTGGAAGGCAAACGCGTCAACAACGTGGCCAAACACAACGGCAGCCTGTTCCTGACCTGGAAACCGGAGATGGGCTGGTACGGCGAAACCGGTCTGACCCTGGTCGGCCAGCGTTATGCCGACAACGCCAACACCACCGTGCTGCCGGGTTACGGCCGCTGGGATGCGCTGGTCGGCTACCGTTTCAAGGACTGGGACTTGCGCGCGGCACTGAACAACATCACTGACCGCGAGTATTACGCCTCGGCCACCAGCCAATATCAGATCCAGCCAGGCGCACCGCGCAGTGTGGTGATGACCGGTACCTACAGTTTCTGAATGCACACAAACCCTGTGGGAGGGGGCTTGCTCCCGAAGGCGTCGAATCAGGCAACATCATCGTCACTGACTTACCGCATTCGGGAGCAAGCCCCCTCCCACAGGTTCAATGTTCGCAATGGTTTCCATCGTGCATAAAAAAGCGCCGCCATCCCGGCAGCGCTTTTACCAATCCCTGTTGTTTTTCTTATCCTTCCATCACAGCCCATAACGCTTCCAGTTCGGCCTCGCTGAACAGGCCAGCGGGGTAGCGCTCGATCATCATCCGGCGCGGATCAGGTTCCCTGATCTGACGCGTTCCATTGGACTTCAAAAAGTGCGCGACAATCTGGAGCGATTCGCCGTTGACGGCCATGGGATGCAAAGTCCGCTCGCTGACTACGTTCACTTCGGCGTTCATTTCAGCGCTCTCTCCCCGTTCGTGAGCGGCTACGTTATCCAAGGTATATGACAGAACTGTTGAAGTTCCCCCCTCTCCCTAGTGCACTTTGTCCGATACAAGAGCTATGCCAAGGTTTCCGATTTGTCGACAGGCGGATACAAACAAGCCCGCGGTCCAACAGGGCCGCGGGCTTGTTTGAATGTGTAGCAAGCTAATCTTTGCCTGGCCGATTTATGAATCAACTCAAGCTGTTACGTCTCAACTCACTCTTTGTGCGGGGCTGGCTGTTGTTGGGTAAGGCAGTGGATATTGCCGCCGCCCAGTAACAGTTCACGGCCCGGCACCATCACCACTTCGTGTTGCGGGAACAGCTTCTGCAGGATTTCCCGCGCAGGCGCGTCCATCGGATCGTCGAAGCTTGGCGCGATGATGCCGCCGTTGACGATCAGGAAGTTCACGTAGGAACCGGCCAGGCGCACGGAAGGGTTGCGCTCCTGCGTACCGTCGACCGGATCGACACCGGCGCACTCCTCTTCGGTCGCGTACAGCGGCCCCGGAATCGGCATCTTGTGCACCGTGAACGGGCGCCCCTTGGCGTCGGTGCTGCTTTGCAGCACGTTCATCGCCGCCTGGCAGCGCGGGTAGTTCGGATCCTGCGGATCGTCGGTCCACGCCAGCAGCACTTCGCCCGGGCGCACGTAGCAGCAGAAGTTATCCACATGACCGTCGGTTTCGTCGTTGAACAGACCATCCGGCAGCCAGATGATCTTATCCACAGACAGATTGTCGCGCAGTACCGCTTCGATCTCTTCGCGGCCCAGGTGCGGGTTGCGGTTGTGATTGAGCAGGCACTCTTCAGTAGTGATCAGCGTGCCTTCGCCGTCGACGTGAATCGAACCGCCTTCAAGCACAAAACCTTCGGTGCGATAACGCGGGCTGCGCTCGATTTCGAGAATCTTGCCACCGACCTGCGAATCACGGTTCCACGGCGAATACAGACCGCCTTCAAAACCACCCCATGAGTTGAAGTCCCAGTTCACACCGCGCACTTCGCCGCTGTTGTTGATGACGAACGTCGGGCCGGTATCACGTACCCAGGCATCATCGCTGGACATCTCGACCACGCGGATATTCGGCACGTCGAGACGCGCGCGGGCGTTCTCGTACTGGCCGGCCGACACGGCAACCGTCACCGGTTCAAAACGGGCGATGGCCTTGGCCACTGCAACGTGCGCGGCCTGCGCCGGCTTGCCACCCAGGCGCCAGTTATCCGGACGCTCAGGCCAGATCATCCAGGTCTGGGTCTGCGGCGCCCACTCGGCCGGCATGTAGAAGCCATCGTCACGCGGGGTACTTTTCAAAGTGGTCATCGGATCAGGACTCCTGGGAACCGTCGAAGGGTTGCAAAGCGATGGCGACTTTATAACCGATAAATATCGTATTTTAAATGCTTTAAAATGACGCTCGTCTAAAAAAAACAGTTAAATACCGATACAAATCGAATTAGCACTGAACCCATGTGGGAGCGGGCTTGCTCGCGAAGGCGGCACATCCGTCGATATCAACTTTGAATGAAGAACCGTATTCGCGAGCAAGCCCGCTCCCACAAAAGCAGCGTTTACAGACCTTCTTCGAGCACGCGATCCAGCATGTCGACAAAGAAGTCGACGCTGCGGCGCGAGGTGACCATCGGCGGTTTGATCTTGAGAATATTCAGGTCATCCCCGGTCGGTTGCATGAAGATTCCCAGCTCGCGCAGGCGATCGCACAACAACGTGGTCTCCTCGGTGGCCGGCTCCAGCGTCTCGCGGTTGCGGATCAGTTCCACCCCCAGATAGAAGCCGGAGCCATGCACCGCGCCCACCAGCGGATGTTTATCGATCAGCGCTTCCAGCCGCGCCTTGAAGTGACCGCCGACCACCTGGGCGTTTTCCCAGAGCTTTTCTTCTTCCATGACATCCAGGACTGCCATGCCGATCTGACAGCTCACCGGACTGCCGCCGGCCGACGAGAAGAAATAGCCTTCAGCTTCCAGCGCCTCGGCGATTTCCCGACGCGTAATAACGGCGCCGAGCGGCTGGCCGTTGCCCATGCCCTTGGCCATGGTGATGATGTCCGGCACCACGCCCTGCTCTTCGAAGCCCCAGAAAAAGTGCCCCATGCGCCCGTAACCGACCTGGACTTCGTCGGCGATGCACACCCCGCCCTGGGCCCGCACCAATGCGTAAACCTGCTTCAGATAACCGGGCGGCAGGGAAATCCCGCCGGCGTTGCCGTACACCGGTTCACAGATGAAACCGGCCAATTGGCGATCCTGCGCGGCGATATGCGCCAGTTGCGCTTCGACGCTGCGCACATAGTCCGGCGCCGAATCGAGGCCGCGAAACTCGCCACGGTAGGTATTCGGCGCGGTCACCGGGTGCACCCAGTCCGGGCGGCTTTCCAGCGCGCGCGGGTTGTCGGCAACCGAGGTCGACACCGAATCGGCCCCGACCGTCCAGCCGTGATAAGCCTCCAGCACGCTGAGCATGTCGCGCCCGCCGCTGTAGGCCCACGCCAGACGGATCGCCAGGTCGTTGGCCTCGCTGCCACTGTTGACCAGAAACACCCGATCCATGCCTTCCGGCGCCAGCTTCAGCAAGCGTTCGGAGAACCGCGCCACGGCTGCATAGTTGAAGCGCGAGTTGGTGTTGAGCAGCGACCACTGTCGCGCCGCCACCTGAGCCATGCGCGGATGACCATGGCCGAGCACTGCAACGTTGTTGAGCATGTCGAGATAGGAACGGCCCTGCATGTCGATCAGGTGATTGCGCCAGCCACGCTCGATGCGCGGCGGGTCGACGTAATAATGTTTTTGCGTGCGGGCGAAACTGGCGTCGCGTCGTTCGAGCAAGGTTTTCGCATCCAGCTCGGGTTCGGCATCGCAGGCCAGACCCAGCAAAGTGGCTGGCGATGGACACAGGGCCTGCCAGGCTGCAGCGCGCGCAGGACTGCAGAACAATGGCGCATCCAGCGATGCAACGCGGCTCAACTGTACCTTCAACGGACCGTCGACCGCACCCAGCACCTGACCTTTGACCAGCGCCGCGCCGCTGTGCAGCGAGGCGCTCACGCCCCTCAGCCGCACGCTGAGCTGCGGTCCGTCGAGTTGCAACACACCATCCGCCGCGTGATGCAGCACACCGGCAAACGGCGCTTCCACCGCCGAGCCCTGCGGCACGCGCAACTCAACGTGCAGCGGGAACGTCTCCGGTTCGACGGCACTGTCTACTCGCGTCTGCGACAAGCGATATTGCCCGTAACGACTGGCAGCCAGGCCATGCGTGGCAGCGGCTTCAGTCAGCAGTCGTTGATCGATACCCTCCTGCTCCCAGTTGCCCGCCTCGAAATGCGGACTCAGGACGCCAAGGTCGATCAGCGCAAATTCGCGCCCGACCAGCTCTGGTAACAGTGGCGCAAAACCCTCGCTGCCGACCGTCGGCAGACGCTGACCGACTGACGTGAGGATCGCCGCTTCCATCAGCGCCAGGGGTACAGAAGTGGCCACGTGGAAAATTTCCCATTCGTGGCCAAGGTTGTCGCGACTATAGGTATTACCCGGATCGATGCTGACCTGTTGCTCGCCACTGAGCACCAGCACCGCCGCCCGCGCCACGATCAACGGCCACAACGCCAGTAATTCCTCATGTTGCAGTGGATTGACCGCGTGATAGGCCTGCACCGCCGGCAGAATCACAAACGGATCACCGCCGGCATGGTGCAGCAGCGCCGCGCAGGTCACCGACAGATCAGTGATACGCCAGGTGCGGACCAGATCACCGAAGTCGATCACGCCCTGCAATTGCCAATGACGCTTGGCATCGCGTTGCCAGACAGCGTTATCGTCGGTGATGTCCATGTGGATCGCCTGCACCGGCAGCTTGTCCTGCAACGGCTGCAAGTGACGTTCGGCCTGTTCGGCGGCTTGCGCGATCAAGGCGCGCTGGCGCTCATCCTGAATCACCGGCAGCAGATGGCTGATCAGCGCACTGGCGTGGCGGGCGTCCCATTGCAGCGTGCGCTGAAGGCCCGGGTGATCGAAGCCGGCCAGGGCCAGGTCCATCTCGCCACACAACCGACCGAATCCGGCCACCACGTCATGGCCCAAATGCTCAAGATGAGTCAGCGGCTGACCTTCGATGTAGTCCAGCAACCGCACGTGCACCGGCTCGCCGTCGGTTTCCAGCGACAGCAGATCCTCACCATTACTGGCCGGGATCACTCTGGGCACGTGCACCGACGAGTGCTCGGCAAGGTACTTGAGGCCTGCATGCTGAGCCTGCAACTCCACAAGTGCATAATCGCCGCGGCAGATTTTCAGGACAAAGCGCCCACGCTCACTGTCGACCCGATAATTCAGGTCCTGCTGACTGCCCAGCGCCTGTAGCGTGCCGCTGAGCCCGTAATGCTCGGCCAACCACTGCCGTGCCTGCGCTTCAGAAACCTGCGGGCTGGGCAAACTGGCGCGATGAATCAACGTGGCGAGCGGCATGGGACGACCCCTGAGATTTTATCAGGTGCCTATATCGCCATTGCTGCAGTGGATGCGCAACCCCCGACCGGAGATATTCAAGCGCTCGCATCCGCCGGCACTTTGCGCAAGAATGTCGGCCATTCACCCCTATCTGGAAAAACCTCATGAATGTAATCACCACCGATCTGCCCGGTGTTCTGATCATCGAACCCAAGGTATTTGGTGACGAGCGCGGCTTCTTCTACGAGAGTTTCAATGCCAAGGCGTTCCAGGATGCAACCGGTCTGGACACTCAATTCGTTCAGGACAACCATTCGCGCTCGCAGAAAGGCGTGCTGCGCGGCCTGCATTACCAGCTGCAAAATACCCAGGGCAAACTGGTTCGGGTGACCGCCGGTGAAGTGCTCGATGTAGCCGTGGACATCCGTCGCAGCTCGCCGCACTTCGGCAAGTGGGTTGCCGTGCGACTGTCGGCTGAAAACCACCGTCAACTGTGGGTTCCGGAAGGCTTTGCCCATGGTTTCGTGGTGCTGAGCGAATTCGCCGAATTCCTCTACAAGACCACCAACTACTACGATCCATCGTCCGAACGCAGCATTCGCTGGGACGACCCTGCTCTGGGCATCGACTGGCAACTGGACGAAGCGCCGAAGCTGTCGGCCAAGGATCAGGTCGGTGCCTTGCTCAAGGACGCTGACGTCTTCGCCTGAGCCTAGGCATAATGCGCCTGTTCACTCAGGCGCATCCGGCTCATGAAACCTACCCTTCCCCGCAGACCCCGCTGGCGCAGCCTCGCCCTGCTGGCGCTGTGCCTGGCGCCGCTGCTGTGGCCGCTGGAGCATCTGGCCGAGCGCTATTACCGCAGCGAACTGGCCGGGCAAAACCGCCAGACCCTCGACCTCTACGTCGCCAACCTGCTGGGCACCCTGCACCGTTATGAAGTATTGCCGCAGATCCTCGGCGACCTGCCGGCCCTGCGCGCCGTGCTCGGGGCGCCGGACGACGGCGTCACCCAGGGCAATGCCAACCGCCTGCTGAAAAACATTGCCGCACAAACTGGCGCCGAAGTCATGTACCTGATGGACACCAGCGGCCAGACCCTGGCGGCGTCGAACTGGGACAAACATGACAGCTTTGTCGGGCGCAATTTCGCTTTCCGTCCGTATTTCAGCGAAGCCATGGCTGGGCGTCTCGGACGCTTTTTCGGCCTCGGCACCACGTCGGCCAAACGCGGTTATTTCTTCGCCGCGGCGGTGCGCAACGGCGAAAAAATCATCGGCGTGCTGGTGATCAAAGTCGACCTCGATCACACCGAAAGCCTGTGGGGCAAAACCCCGGAACAACTGTTGGTGACCGACCACAACGGCGTGGTGATTCTCACCTCGCGCCCGGAGTGGCGCTTTCGCTCGACCCGTATCTTGAGCGACACCGAGCGCTCGGCAATCACCGCCATCCTGCCTTATCCGACCCGCGAGCCACGTCCGCTGAACCTCAGCGACAGCGCCTGGCTGACCCAAACCGTCGATATCGCCGAAACCGGCTGGAGCGTCAGTATTCTTGCCCCGCGCACGCTGATCGATCGTCCGGTGCGCACCGTGGTCGCAATCGGCGGCGCCACGCTGTTGGTGGTGATGCTGTTGCTGGGGCTGATGATGCAGCGCCGTCGGCATTATCTGGAACGCATCGCCTTTGAAGCCAAGGCCCGTCGTGAACTGGAAGGTCGGGTGGCCGAGCGGACCAGCGATCTGGAAGGCCTCAACCGCCGACTCAAGCAGGAAGTGCTGGAGCGCGAACAGGCCCAGCAGGAACTGGTGCGCGCCCAGGACGATCTGGTGCAGGCTGGCAAACTCTCGGCGCTGGGCACCATGTCGGCAAGTATCAGCCACGAACTTAATCAGCCGCTGGCGGCGATTCGCAGTTACGCGGAAAACGCCGAGGTGCTGCTCGATCATCAACGCACCGACGATGCTCGCGGCAACCTCAAACTGATCAGCGAGCTGACCGGGCGCATGGCCTCGATCATCGCCCACCTGCGTGCCTTCGCCCGCCGCGACCGCCATGCCCCGGAAAGCGTGGCCCTGCAACCGGCGCTGGACGATGCGCTGGCATTGCTGGCCAAACGGCGCCGCAGCATGGAAGTCGAACTGATCCGCGACCTGCCCGCCGCCACGCTGTGGGTCGAGGCCGGGGAAACCCGTTTGCGTCAGGTGCTCGGCAATCTGCTGGCCAACGCCCTCGACGCGCTGACCGAAAAAGGCCCGCCGCGCAAACTGTGGCTGAGTGCCGAATCCACGGCCGAGGGCGTCAATCTGTACATTCGCGACAACGGCCCGGGCTTTTGCATGGAAGCCCTCGGCCGCGCCAGCGAGCCCTTCTACACCACCAAGACCCGCACTCAGGGCCTTGGCCTGGGGCTGGCCATCTGTGAAACCCTGATGCGCGCCTTCGGCGGTGAACTGTCGTTCGCTAACCACAAGCAAGGTGGCGCCTTGATCACCCTGCGGCTGCGCGCCGGTGCGCCCGGGGTCAGCCTGCAACCGTCCGAGGATCGAAGTGCATGACCATCGACAATCGCATTCAGGTGGTGTTGATCGACGACGATCCGCACCTGCGTCAGGCCCTCGGCCAGACCCTGGACCTGGCCGGGCTGAAAATCCTTCCGCTGTCCGAAGCCAAAGGTCTGGCCGGGCAACTGGAGCGTGACTGGCCCGGCGTGGTGGTCAGCGACATCCGCATGCCGGGCATGGACGGCCTGGAGCTGTTGAGCGAATTGCACGCTCAGGATCCGGAGCTGCCGGTGCTGCTGATCACCGGCCACGGCGACGTGCCGTTGGCGGTGCAGGCGATGCGTGCCGGCGCCTATGACTTTCTGGAAAAACCGTTCGCCAGCGATGCCCTGCTCGACAGCGTGCGCCGCGCCCTGGCCCTGCGCCGGCTGGTGCTGGACAACCGCAGCCTGCGCCTGGCCCTGAGCGATCGCAACGAACTGAGCGCACGCCTGGTCGGCCACTCGGCGCCAATGTTGCGCCTGCGCGAGCAGATCGGCGCGCTGGCGGCGACCAAGGCCGACGTGCTGATCCTCGGTGAAACCGGCGCTGGCAAAGAGGTCGTGGCCCGTGCGCTGCACGATTTGTCGAGCCGGCGCAACGGCCCGTTCGTGGCGATCAACGCCGGGGCGCTGGCCGAATCGGTGGTCGAAAGTGAGCTGTTCGGGCATGAGCCAGGCGCGTTTACCGGCGCGCAGAAACGCCGGATCGGCAAGTTCGAATTCGCCAACGGCGGCACGCTGTTCCTCGATGAAATCGAAAGCATGAGCATGGACGTGCAGGTGAAACTGCTGCGCATGCTGCAAGAGCGCGTGGTCGAACGTCTGGGTGGCAATCAGTTGATCCCGCTGGACATCCGCGTCATCGCCGCGACCAAGGAAGACCTGCGTCAGGCTGCCGATCAAGGGCGTTTTCGCGCCGACTTGTACTATCGATTGAACGTTGCACCGCTGCGCATTCCGCCACTGCGCGAACGCGGCGAAGATGCGCTGGTGCTGTTCCAGCATTACGCCGACGAAGCCAGCGCCCGACATGGCTTGCCACCGCATGAACTGCAGCCGGCGCAACGCGCCTTGCTGTTGCGCCACACCTGGCCGGGCAATGTGCGCGAACTGCAGAACGCTGCCGAGCGCTTCGCCCTCGGTCTGGAACTGGCGCTGGATAACAGTGGAAGCGAAAGCGGCGGCACCAGCGTGGAAGTCATCAGTGGCGGCCTGAGCGAGCAAGTGGAGAACTTCGAGAAGTCGTTGATTGCCGCCGAACTGGCGCGCTCGCACAGTTCGGTGCGCAGCCTCGCCGAAGCCCTGGGCATTCCGCGCAAGACCCTGCACGACAAACTGCGCAAGCACGGCTTGAATTTCGCCGACAGTAACGCCCATGGAGACGAAGCCGAATGAGCCGCGACAGTCACTATCTGGAATCGGTGCTGCATCACGACATTCCCCTGACCCGCGAGATGGGCCTCAAGGTCCTCGCCTGGCACGAGCAGCAGTTGAGCCTGCACCTGCCGCTGGAGCCGAACGTCAATCACAAAAGCACCATGTTCGGCGGCAGTCTCTACTGCGGCGCGGTGCTGGCGGGTTGGGGCTGGCTGCATCTGCGCCTGAAAGAAGAAGGCATCGAAGACGGGCACATCGTGATTCAGGAAGGACAGATCAGCTATCCGCTGCCCGTGACCGGTGATGCCACAGCGATTTGTCCGCCACCGGAAGCGGCGGTCTGGAAGAGGTTTCTGGCGATGTATCAGCGTTATGGGCGCGCACGGTTGACGCTTAATACGCGGATCGTCAACGCCGGCAGCGATGAGGATGCAGTGAGGTTCAGCGGCCAGTACGTTCTGCACCGCTGAGTCTTCGTGATGCAGCGATCATTTGTGGCGAGGGGATTTATCCCCGATCGACTGCGCAGCAGTCGCAATTCATGTCGTACGTAGAGTGGGGCCGCTACGCGGCCCATCGGGGATAAATCCCCTCACTACAATGCGATGTGCAGGACTCAGGAGCGAGCCAGCTCCAACAGTCTTGAACGCCACGCCGCCTTTGCCGGCAACGCCAGAAAGAACTCATTGAGCAGCGATTCCCGCGCCGGATAACAGAACGCTTCGCCCTGCAGATCCAACACTTCGCCGCCAGCACCTTCGAGCACGCCCTGCGCCGCCGCGGTGTCCCACTGCGAAGTTGGCGCCAATCGCGGATAACAATCCGCCGCCCCTTCAGCCAACAGACAAAACTTCAACGAACTGCCGATGTTTGCCAGTTGCAACTCGCCCAGGCTGGCGCTCAGACCGGCAAGCAGCCGCTCTTGCTCCGGACTCGAGTGCCGACGGCTCGCCACCACGGTGAACGCTTCACCGGGCGCGAGCACCTCACGCACCTCAATCGCCACCGGCGAACCACCTTTGTCCCCACGCCACGCGCCGAGACCGGCTCCGCCGACATAGAACCGGCCATTGGTCGGCATCGTCACCACGCCAAACACCACCCGCCCGTTTTCGATCAGGGCGATGTTCACGGTAAATTCTTCACTGCCGCTGATGAACTCCTTGGTGCCATCCAGCGGATCCACCAGCCACCAGCGCTGCCACCCGGCGCGCACGCTCTGCGGAATGTTGGCGTCTTCCTCGGACAGAATCGGAATACTGGAGTCCAGCGCGGTCAGCCCGGCGACGATGACATGGTGCGCGGCCATGTCCGCTGCGGTCACCGGTGAATCATCGGACTTGGCGGTGACCTCCACGCCAGAGCGCCAGAACGGCAGAATCGCCTCGCCAGCCTGCAACGCCAGCTCAACCACCGGCGCCATCAACGGATGGGAAAACTTCATCGACATCTCACTCATGACTGAAAGAACCCGCGCTGCGTCAGCAGATCACGCGCCAGATACAGCGCCGCCAGGGCACGGCCTTCGGTAAATTGCGGGTTCTGCGCCAGCGCCGCCAGTTCACGCAGGTTGACCTTGTCGACGCGCATCGGCTCCGGCTCGTCGCCCTCCAGACGCTCCTCGTACAAATCGGTGGCCAACACCACCTGGATCTTCTGGCTCATGTAACCGGGCGACAGCGACAACTCGGTCAGATGTTCCAGCTGGCGCGCGCCGAAACCGGCCTCCTCCTTGAGTTCGCGCTCGGCCGCTGCCAGCACATCTTCACCCGGCTCGATCAAGCCTTTGGGTAGGGACAGTTCGTACTCGTCAGTGCCGCCGCAGTATTCCTCGACTAGCACCGCGTGTTCGCTGTCGAGCATCGCCACAATCATCACCGCGCCATAACCCGCGCCTTTGCCGACCAGACGCTCGTAAGTGCGTTCCACGCCATTGGAAAAACGCAGCTTCAGTTCTTCGACGCAAAACAGACGACTGGTGGCGACAATCTCGCGGGCGAGTACAGTGGGTTTCTGGCGCATGCAAAGCTCCTTGGCGTGAACGCGCTACTATAACGCGGCTTTCCCGATTGTTTGTGTCGGATATCTTTCTACCGCTCGAGACGTTGCCATGCCTTCTTTACCGTGGTCTGACATCGATACCGTCCTGCTGGACATGGACGGTACGTTGCTGGATCTGCACTTCGACAACCATTTCTGGCTGGAACACCTGCCGCAACGCTACGCCGAACTGCACGGGGTGAGCCGGGCCATGGCCGACATGGAGTTGCAGCCGCTGTTCGAGCGCCATGCCGGGCAACTGCAGTGGTACTGCCTGGATTTCTGGAGTGCCGAACTGAAGCTCTCGGTGCGCGAGCTGAAACTGGAAACCGCGCACCTGATCGCGCTGCGCCCGGATGCCGACACCTTTCTGCAGGCGATCAAAAAAGCCGGCAAACGGGTGATCATGATCACCAACGCCCACCGCGATTCGCTCTCACTGAAACTGGAGCGGATCGAACTGGCGCCGTATTTCGAACGGCTGATCAGCTCGCACGATTACGGTTTCCCCAAAGAGAGTCCGCAGTTCTGGGATGCCTTGCAGGCGGATATCGATTTTGATCCGGCACGCAGTCTGTTCATCGACGATACGTTGCCGATTCTGCGTAGTGCGCGGGAATTTGGTGTGACGCATTTGTTGGCGGTGAAAGAGCCGGATAGCCGCAAGGGGCCGAAGGACACGGCTGAGTTTGCGGCGGTTGAAGACTACCGCGATTTGATGCGGGGTCTCTGATTTCCTGTAGGAGCTGCCGAAGGCTGCGATCTTTGATTTTAAGAAGCAAGATCAACAGATCGCAGCCTTCGGCAGCTCCTACAGGAGTTGTGAGTTATTCCGGGATACGCAGGGTTTGGCCCGGGTAGATTTTGTTTACATCCTTGAGCATTGGTTTGTTGGCCTCAAAGATCTTGTTGTACTGATTGGCGTTGCCATACACCGCGAGGGAAATCGCACTGAGGGTGTCGCCTTTTTTCACCACGACAAAACGTGCGGCAGCCACAACCGGCCCGGTCACGGTGATCTGATCATCAACACTGCCCACGCCTTCGATGTTACCCACCGCCAGCAGAATTTTTTCCTTCTCCTCCTGACTTGCAACTTCACCGGTGACCGTCACCTTGTCGCCGTCCACGGTTGCCTGAACATTCGGGTTGCCCAACCCGACCTTGCTGATATGTTCCTTCAACTGTTCGCTGGCATTGGCATTACCCGGGGTCAGCAGGTCGATCAGCTTTTCACCGGCTTCTTTCACAAAGCTCAACAGACTCATAGCGCACACTCCTTGATTGGGATTCCAGACGTCCAAGCCTAGACCACACCAGACCAACCCGGTTCCGGGCCGACCAATGACCCGGCAGCCGCTTGATCGACGCCATCTATCAATAGATCGACAGTACCGATTAGACGCGACAAGTTGCCGCGCCTAGTCTTAGCGTTGATCAATCCGTCGGTGATGCCATGAACGCCAAGCGCCCAACTTGCGCGGCGCCTGCACTCGAAACGCCCGCGCCCGCCGCCAGCCAGACCTACAGCTATAGCGATCTGCCCCTTGTGGAATCGGCCAGCACCGCGCTCGCCGAGGAAGTTGCGTTGGCGATCGCCTACAACGGCATCAGTCAGGCGGTGATGCTGGTGACGCCGACCGATCTGGAAGACTTCATCGTCGGTTTCAGCCTTGGCAGCGGCATCATCGAAGACGCCAGCGACATTTATGACCTGCAACTGACCGGCGCGGGCTCGGCGCAATACGCGCAGGTGACCATCGCCAACCGCGCGTTCTGGAACCTCAAGCAACAGCGCCGACAACTGGCCGGCACCAGCGGTTGCGGGCTGTGCGGCGTCGAGGCGGTGGAACAGGCCTTGCCTGACCTCAAAGTGTTGCCCGGCGCACCGTTGCCGCCCGCCGCATGGCTCGACGGTCTGCGCCAGCGCATCGGCGCGTTCCAGCCGCTCGGTCAGCACTGCGGCGCGGTACACGCGGCGGTGTTCATGAACGCCAGCGGTGAATTGCTGCTGGGCCGTGAAGACATCGGCCGGCACAACGCCCTCGACAAACTGATTGGCGGGCTGATCCGCCAGAAGATTTCCACAGAAGGCGGCCTGGCGATTGTCACCAGCCGTTGCAGTCTCGAATTGATCCAGAAAGTTTTACGCGCCGGCATCCAGACTCTGGTCAGCCTGTCCGCGCCCACGGGCCTTGCCGTGCAATGGGCCCGTCGCCACAACCTCAATCTCATCCACCTGCCGCAGAAGAATGCGCCGCGGGTCTACAGCCCAGCGATGGAGAATCAAGCGTGAGCCAACATCATCAAGCCGACCAGAAACCTGTCCCGCGCTACAAACCTTACAAAGGTGCAGCCGGCGGCTGGGGTGCCCTGATCAGTGTGGCCCAGGCCTGGTTGACCAGCGACAACGCGCTGAAAAACCTGCGCATGATGCTCAAGACCAACCAGAACGGCGGTTTCGACTGCCCGGGCTGCGCCTGGGGCGATTCGCCGGAAAGCGGCATGGTCAAGTTCTGCGAAAACGGCGCCAAAGCGGTGAACTGGGAAGCGACCAAGCGTCGGGTGGACAGCAAATTCTTCGCCAAACACAGCGTCACGTCGTTGCTGGAGCAAAGCGACTACTGGCTTGAATACCAGGGCCGCCTGACCGAGCCGATGGTCTACGACGCCGAGACCGACCGCTACAAACCCATCGCCTGGGACGATGCCTTTGCAATGATCGGCAAACACCTGCAAGCGCTGTCGAGTCCGGATCAAGCCGAGTTCTACACCTCGGGCCGTGCCAGCAACGAAGCGGCGTACCTGTATCAGCTGTTCGTGCGCGCCTACGGCACCAACAACTTCCCGGACTGCTCGAACATGTGCCACGAGGCCAGCGGTGTGGCGTTGGCGCAGAGCGTTGGCGTCGGTAAAGGCACGGTCACCTTCGACGACTTCGAACACGCCGATGCGATTTTCGTCTGGGGCCAGAACCCCGGCACCAACCACCCACGGATGCTCGAACCGTTGCGCGAAGCCGTGAAGCGTGGCGCACAAGTGGTGTGCATCAACCCGCTGAAAGAGCGCGGTCTGGAACGTTTCCAGCATCCACAGCACCCGCTGGAAATGCTCACCAATGGCGACAAACCGACCAACACCGCGTACTTCCGTCCGGCACTGGGCGGCGACATGGCGGTGCTGCGCGGCATGGCCAAGTTCCTCTTGCAGTGGGAACGCGATGCGCAGAAGGCCGGTGAACCTGCGGTGTTCGATCACGACTTCCTCAATGCGCACAGCACCAACGTGTTGGAGTATCTGGGCGTGGTCGATGACACGCCGTGGGAGCAGATCGTCGCGCAGTCCGGCCTGACTCTGGTGGAGATCGAGCAAGCGGCGCGCATGTACGCCAAAGGCAAGAACGTCATCATGTGCTGGGCGATGGGTATCACTCAGCATCGCCATTCGGTGCCGACTATCCAGGAAATCGCCAACCTGATGTTGCTGCGCGGCAACGTCGGCAAACCCGGCGCCGGCCTGTGTCCAGTGCGCGGTCACAGCAACGTGCAGGGCGACCGCACCATGGGCATCAACGAGCGTCCACCGGTGGCGTTCCTCGATTCACTTGAGCGGCGCTTCCAGTTCAAGGTGCCGCGTGACAACGGGCACAACGTGGTCGAGGCGATCCACGCCATGGCCGAGGGCCGCGCCAAGGTTTTCATCGGTCTGGGCGGCAACTTTGCCCAGGCCACGCCGGACAGCCCGCGTACCTTCGCGGCGCTGAGCAATTGCGACCTGACTGTGCAGATCAGCACCAAGCTCAACCGCAGCCATCTGGCCCACGGTAAAGACGCACTGATCCTGCCGTGCCTGGGTCGAACCGATATCGATATCCAGGCCGAAGGCCCGCAAGCGGTCACCGTGGAGGACTCGTTCAGCATGGTCCATGCCTCCAATGGCCAGCTGCAGCCGCTGTCGAACCAGATGCGCTCGGAACCGGCGATCATCGCCGGCATCGCCGCCGCCACGCTGGGCAGCAAACCGGTGGACTGGAACTGGTTGGTGGCCGATTACCGGCGCATCCGCGACCTGATCGCCGATACCATTCCGGGCTTCAAGGACTTCAACGAGAAGGTCAAGAACCCGGGCGGTTTCTACCTCGGCAACAGTGCCGGTGCACGCAAGTGGAACACCCCGTCGGGCCGGGCCAATTTCCGCGCGAACCTGCTGCCCAAGGATCTGGTGCACGAGCGTACCCGCGCCACCGGGCAACTGCCGGATCTGATCCTGCAATCGATGCGCTCCCACGACCAGTACAACACCACCATTTATGGTCTCGACGACCGTTACCGTGGGGTCAAGGGCCAGCGCGATGTGTTGTTCGCCAACGAGGCCGACATCATTCGTCTGGGCTTCCGCCCGGGACAGAAGGCCGACATCGTGTCGATCTGGGACGATGGCCGTGAGCGTCGGGTGAAGGGCTTTACCTTGCTGGCGTTTGATATTCCGGCGGGGCAGGCCGCGGCTTATTACCCGGAAGTGAATCCGCTGGTGCCGCTGGAAAGCACCGGGGATGGCAGCCATACGCCGACGTCGAAGTTCATTGCGATCCGGCTGGAGGCTGCAAGCGAGACTGGGTTGATCATGGCCAAATCTGCGTAAAGCGTTGCCTGGACTGACCCCTTCGTGAGCAAGCCCGCCCCCACATTGGAATGCATTTCAGATGTGGGAGCGGGCTTGCTCGCGAAAGCGGTGGCACATTCAACAAAAATCTTTGTACCCTGCACCCTTCCAACGCCCACAAAAAAGGCCGCTTTTTCACAAAAGCGGCCTGTCCGAAGTAGCTAAAGACCGGCGAAATTCGCTTAAGTTCCGCATACAAAACAGCAACTTGCATAATTGTATACAAGTCGTGTTATTCGTCGGATTTCGATTGTCAGCCTTGTTACACAGCCTCAGGATCGGCGCCGTCATCCCTTTGAGGCTCCTCTATGAAGTTCTCCTCGATTCTCTTGTTGTCCCTTGGCCTGGTCAGTGGCTTCGCTTCTGCCGGAGGCACCACCGAAGCAGGTGTGGGCGGCGCATTGGGCGGGGTTCTTGGCTCGGTCGTCGGTCAGTCTTTAGGCGGCAGCACAGGTTCAACCATTGGCGCAGCCCTGGGCGGCGCGGGTGGTAGCGCGGTCGGCGCCAACAAACACAGCCGTGGCGAAGCGGCCATTGGCGGTGCGTTGGGCGCAGCCGGCGGTAACGTGGTCGGCCGCAGCATGGGCGGTACCACCGGCAGCCTGATCGGTGCCGCAGCAGGTGGCGGAGCCGGTGGCGCGCTGGGCAACTACATGGGTAACCAGAGCAATGACGAGGGTCGTCATTACGATCGCGGCCGTGACGACCGTCGCTACTATCGCGACCGTCACCCTGGCCGTGGCCACGCTTATGGCCACCGCAAGCATCACCGCTACTATCGCGACTAATCCGTTGCGTTAAGCGCGAAAGCAAAAATCGCAGCCCAAGGGCTGCGATTTTTTTTGCTCTGGTTCAAACCACCAGACGCTCCAGCGCGTCACGCAATCTGCCTGGAATCGGCACCGGCTGATTGCTCGCCCGATCCACGAACACATGGACAAAACGCCCCGCTGCACATGCCTCGCTTTCACCGACCTTGAACACCGCCAGTTCGTATTGCACTGAACTGTTACCCAGCTTGCCGACCCGCAGACCGATCTCGATCAGGTCCGGGAACGCGATCGAGGCGAAATAATCGCAAGATGAACTCACGACAAAACCCACTACCTCGCCGTCGTGGATATCCAGGCCACCGACCTGAATCAGGTAAGTGTTCACGGCAGTATCGAAAAAGCTGTAGTAGGTGACGTTGTTGATGTGGCCATAAGCATCGTTGTCGTGCCAGCGGGTGGTGATCGGCTGGAAATGCGGGTAATCGGCGCGTTGCGCCATGGTGCTGGACATCGGTATCGACTCCTTGAGTTATCTGTCCAGTCTAAAGGTAAAAACCTTTGCCTCGCGCCGCCAGCTCGCCAATCAGTGGCGCCGGCCGCCATTGATCGCCCTGTCGCGTCTCCAGCGCCAGCAAGCGCTTGTGAATGTCCGCCAGCCCCTGATCGTCCGCCCAGGCCATCGGGCCGCCTCTGTCCCCCGGGAAGCCGTAGCCATTGAGGTACACCTGATCGATGTCATGCGCCGATTCGGCAATGCCTTCCTGCAGAATTTTCGCGCCCTCGTTGACCAGCGCCAGAAGACACCGCTCGAGGATTTCCTCGGACCCAATCTCCCGGCGCTGAAAGCCGAGGCCTTCGCTGACGCTCAATATCAGCGCATCGACCTCGGGATCATGCTCTGCCTGACGACTGCCCGGCTCGTAGTGGTAGTAACCGTTGCCGGATTTCTGCCCGAAGCGGCCCATCTCGCACAAGCGATTATCCACCTGAACCTCCGGCGCATCCTGCCCCTTGCCGGCCAGTTCGCGGGCGCGCCATTCCAGATCAATGCCGACCACGTCGTACATGCGAAACGGCCCCATGGCGAAACCGAAGCCCTGCAAAACCGTATCGACCTGCTGTGGATAAGCGCCCTCGAGCAGCATCTTGCGCGCCTCCAGCACATACGGATGCAACATCCGGTTGCCGATAAAACCGTGGCAATTGCCCGACACCACACTGACCTTGCCCATGCGTTTGCCCAGCACCAGTGCCGCTTCCAGTGCGGCTGGCGACGTCTGCGCGCCACGTACAATTTCCAGCAGTTTCATGATGTGCGCGGGGCTGAAGAAATGCAGACCGAGCACTTGCGATGGACGTTTTGTTGCAGCGGCAATCGCATCAATATCCAGTGCCGAGGTGTTGCTCGCCAACAACGCCTCAGGCTTGAGCAGGCCATCCAGTTCGCGAAAGATCTTCTGCTTGAGCGCGAGGTTTTCGTACACCGCTTCGATCACCAGATCGACATTACGGATTGCCGGGTAATCCGCCGCCGCGCTGATCCGGGCAAGACGTGCATCCGCTTCGACCTGATCGATCCGGCCCTGGCGCACGTTGTGTGCATAAGTCTGCGCCACGGTGCCCAGCGCCTGTTCGAGCATCTGTGGATTGTTATCGACCCACTGCACGGCGATGCCGGCATTGGCCAGGCACATGACAATACCGCGGCCCATGGTGCCCGCGCCGATCACGGCAGCTTGCTGAATATCGAAGGATGTCTGGCTCATGTTGTTCTCTTGTTGGCGATCCGAAGACAGCCTTCACCATAGTCAGGCACCGGGCGTTTTTGAAGTTTATTACCGTGATGAGCGACATTCAGCGCATGGATACAGGCCGCCATGGCATCACACGCTCCCACAGGGTTTGTATTTACTCGAGCAGATGATTGTCAGCCCAACTGCGGACTTGCGCGTACGGATACTGCTCCAGCGCCGCATACCCCGAGATCGTCCGAGCCTTCAACTTGGTAAACAGCGGCACGCTGATCCCGCACAGAAAACGCGTCAGGCGCTCCGCCGTCGGCACATGGCCGGTGTGCTGTTCGTGCCTGTGGATAAAATCACCGCACAACGCCGCAAAATTTTTATTCACAAGGGCTGGCAACTCGGGAGGTGCCGGAAGCCGCGCGACATCACCGTGGCACACCGAACAGTGCCCGCAGTGCTCGGGCGCATTGTGGTCGCCGAAGTACTCGGCCAGGCGATAACCCAGGCAGCGCTCAGTGGCGAACAGTTCGAGCATGGCGTGAATCCGCGCGACTTCAGTCTGTTCATGCCGGGTGAAGTACTCGTGCAACTCGGCGCTCAGCACAGCGCTGTCGAAATCGCTGTGCAGCACGTTGTAGACCTCGGTCATCTGCTTGCTCTCAAGCTCGACCCAGCCCTTCTCCTGAAAATAATCCAGCGCTGTCACCACCCGATTGCGCTCAGCCGAATACTGCGTGTACATCGCTTCGAAATTCACCGTGGCCCAGGTACGTGCGCGGCTGGAGGTGTGAATGATGGCCGCGACAAACTCCCTGCGCTCTCCCTCGAAACGCTCAAGCAACGCTTCCGGCTCCAGCAGGTATTTGAAACGGTACTCGGCATAATAGGCATAGCGCGGCGCGATCAGGCCGCGCAGCTCCATTTGCACCAACAACGTCTTCAGCGGCAGCGTGCGAATGTTGCTCTGATCCGCCAACGGCCCGAGCAGAAATTCCCACTGCCCTTCAGCTGCGGCAGCCTGCATTTCCTCCAGCACACAACGTATCCCCTCGCGCTCCGGGGTATCGCCGTAGACGAAATTTTCCAGCACGTTGAGGCTGTCGCGGTTGGCCAGCACCAGGCAATCCGACGGCTGTCCGTCCCGCCCGGCGCGACCGATTTCCTGACTGTAGTTCTCGATGGATTTCGGCAGGTCGAAATGCACCACGTTGCGGATATCGCTCTTGTCGATGCCCATACCAAAGGCAATGGTTGCGACTATGCAATTGGACTGCCCGGCCATGAAGCGCTTCTGGATCGCCTCGCGCTGATCGTTGGGCAACCCGGCGTGATAAGCCTCGGCCTGTATGCCGTTGCGCCCCAGATGTTCGGCGATGTGCTCGGCGGTTTTCTGCAGCGTGACGTAGACGATGCTCGGCTGGCTCGCGCGCTCGCTCATCCACTCCACCAGCCGCCGGCGCTTGTCCTGGCCACGCACCGGTTCCACCAGCAGATTGAGGTTTGGGCGATAGAAACCGGTGGTCACAACATCTTCGGCAGCGATGGCGAATTTGGCTTGCATGTCGGCGATGACCTTCGGCGTCGCCGTGGCGGTCAGCAGCAGCGTTTGCGGGATGTTGAACTGGCATTGATAGTCCGGCAGCTTCAGGTAGTCGGGGCGGAAGTTGTGGCCCCACTCCGAGATGCAGTGCGCCTCGTCAATCACCAGCAGCGAGATCGGCACCTGCTGCAAAAAATTGCGAAAACGCTCGTTCTTCAGGCGCTCCACCGAGATCATCAGGATCTTCAATTCACCCGAACGGGCGCGGGCCATCACATCATTGGCGTCATCGCGGCTTTGTGCCGAATCGATGCTGCCGGCACTGATGCCGTGACGCTTGAGGAATGCCAGTTGATCCTGCATCAACGCCAACAGTGGCGAGACCACCAGGGTCAGATGTGGCAGCAACAGTGCCGGTACTTGATAGCACAGCGACTTGCCAGACCCGGTGGGGAAAATCGCTGCCGCCGAGCGCCCGGCCAGTACCGCGCTGATCGCGGCTTCCTGCCCGGGTCGAAACTGTGGATAACCGAAAACCTGTTCCAGGGTGTTGTGCATGCGCTGTCACTCCGTTGACCGCTGTGATGCCAACAGCCTAGCGGGCGATCGCAGCGAGTCGAGAAAAGGCCGGGGTCAATTCAATACGGGATGATACAGCCAATAGCGCAGACAACTCGGTCCACTGCAGGAGCGAGCCTGCTCGCGAAGGGGCACAAAACAGCGATACAACCTTACCCGTTCAGGGCCGCAAAACCGCCACTCGCAGTTGCTCGTTCAACACCTGCTCATGCACGCCTTGGCTCTTGCTCGCCCACAACGCATGAGCCGGGCTGATGTCACCGGTGAAGGCCGCCGCCAATTGCCGCAGTTCCGCAACACTGCGCACGCGCGGGCAGAACGGCTGCCCGTCACAGTCAACGCTGGCGTTGCGATAGGTGCTCAGCAAACGATCCCACAGACCGTCACGCACCTGCCTGATCGACTTGAGCTGCACATGCGGCACACCCAGTCGCTGCTCCAGCCCTGCCTCGTCCAGCGCTTCACTGGCGAGCAAGGCCCTGCCGAACATCAACACCTCGGCGCGCGAGGCGGTATCGATGCCAGTCTGGCTGGAGAGCGCATCGGGCCAACCGGTGCGTTCGAGGTCGGCAAACGTCCAGCTGTTGCCGACACCAGACGCCATGGCCAAACGGCAACCACTGGCCCACAGCAATAAAATCGAGGCCATACGTAGCCACTGCATACTCAATTCCCTTTAAGCGCGTATCGGACGTTTGGAAACGTCCTACAGATTCTGGCGCGCACCATACATAGATTTGCCAAGAAACGCCTGAGAATCCTGTGGGAAATTTCTGCGCTAGGGGTTTCACCCCGAAAAAACCGCAAAACCTTGTAGGGCATATGCCCGGCCCTCGGAAAATCCCCTACGAACGGCGTCCATTGCGGCGCTCTTGTGAGTGCTCGCCACGCACTTCTATAGTGGCCGGCGCGACTGACCACTGAATCAGCCCCGCCCGAGTGCCTTTGTAAAGGACAAGCCTCACCATGATTACCCGCTATCGCCCTTTGAAGACTTGTTACAACGAAAATCCCGTATTGGTCATCGATACTCACTCCAGCCATCGCGATCTGCTTGATGCCGCTGACCAGCGACTGCGTGCCGCCAGCGATCTGCTGGAAACCCTTTACTGTTTATGTTTCAAACAGGCCGACGTGAAAGATATACCTAACATCGTCAATGCTCTTTATTTACTAGTGCAGGATGGCTGTGACTTGCTCGAAGTAGCAAAACATAAACCCCAACAACAGACCGACACTGAAAACAACTAAAATCCAGAAACAACAGAATGCTTTAATAAACAGCCAAAAAAGACCTAAGTTGTTGACTCTTACTTTCACCGAGAGCAACACAATGACTGTTTTAACCATATTTTTCTGCGGCACAGGCTCCAACAAGTTTGATACCACCCACGAAAACTTCTGGAACGGCGAACTGATTTCCACCTTGGCTTCCAATCATTTGGGCCACGAGTTTGCCGAGTGGATCGTGGTGGACGGCCCCGGCAGCGGCAACCTGCAGGCCGATGATCTATTCACCAAGACCAAGGAATACGGCATGAGCGGCACCTTGTTCGGCAAGGGCTGGGAAGAAAACGTGTTGCACGCGCTCAACATCATCAAGGGCAAGTGCGACTGGCAACGCGAGCAACTGACTGAAGCCGAATACAATCGCCTGAAAGCTGCCGGCATTCCGATCGAAGATGTAAAAGCCGAGGGTTCCTGGTTCTGGCGCAAATATAATTACGGCAATCGCAGCATTACCCAGCAGCAATTACAGGAAGGAATCATCAAAACCCACCGCAAGGATGGTGTTATTCCGACTCAAGTCAATCTCGTCGGTTGGAGCCGGGGCGGCATCAGTTGCCATATGTTGGCCAATGCAATGTTCAAGGACAGTCTGCTGAAAAACATCCCGGTCAATATCTTTGCGCTTGATCCCGTGCCAGGCATTGGTAACTTTCAGGAAGAGCGCGTCAAACTCGCGGGCAATGTCAAAGAGTATGTAGCGTTCTATGCTCGTGACGAACGCTCAAAAGGTTTCAGCTGCGTCATCCCACAGACCGCTACCGGCACTAAAACCTACATCTATCCTATGGCTGGCCGCCACGCCACCATGGCCGGCAATGCCACCAGCAGCGGCGGCGTCCCGACCGGCGCCAGTGATCTGAAAGCGCTGTCCGAGCCCGGACGCATCGTGCGCCACCTCGCCGAAACCTGCCTCAAACGCTGGGGCGTGCAACTGCAAAAAACGTTGAATCTGACCCAGGCCGATCTGGAAAACCTCACCAACGGCATCGTACGCGATGAGACCAAATACAAACTGATGCACAAACATTCCTACACCTATTTCACCGAACTGGACCAAGGCGAACGCTACGTTTCGCTGGGCAGTAAAGGTGTGCCGTTCAGCAGCGTGAAAGGCGAGATCTACAAGCCGGCGACCGGCCTGGCAACCAGTTTGCTGGATATTTCGGCGTATCAGCATTTGCGTTGAAAAACGATGAAAGACCGGTAGGAACGTCCGATGAAATCTTCATCCCGTTCCTACACGCCACGACTCTTTGTCGCCTATCGCGGCTTGAGGGCACAAATCTATAGTCGTGGCTGTCGCTGGCAAATCAGCGGCTCGGGCTTGGTCACCTGAATGGATCGTGCATACGCGTCCGCTGTATGCTGCCGGCACTCAATTGCCTGCAGTTTATGGTGGCTGTGTTTATTTGAGGATCAACCAAATGAAAACATGGAATCAATTAGCCGCTGATCGCTACTACTCACTCGAATCCAATCTCACCGACACCAAGCCCCTGATCATCGACACAGAGGCCAATCCGCAAGACATCCTCGAATGCGCCGTCCAGCGCCTGCGCGCCTCCAGCGATCTGCTGAAAACCCTCTACTGCCTCAGCTTCAAACAAGCCGACATCGAAGATATCCCCCACATCACTCACGCTCTTTACCTGCTGACCAAAGACGGCTTTGACCTGTTGCAGGTCGCCCAACAACGAATGCTCAACTGGAAAGCTCCAGTCTGAGGTTGAGTGATCAGATCGTTCCCATGTTCGACATGAGAACGATCACTTACCAGTGATCTACTCAAATTCGTTTCGGCGTCACAAATCGGGTTATTGATGATCTACCCTAAAAATGAACAACACGATCTGTCCAGCGATGAGCGTAAAGCACTCAAGGTCTTGATCGAAAAATGGAGATGACCATGAGCAAATTTTTTGATGAGCTGATGGAAAGTGTGCAAGAGATGGACGAGATCGTACGAGGCGAGCGCACACCTTCTCGCGAACTCCACGTTGATGCATTGCAGGTCAAAGAAATTCGTAAAGCTACCGGTTTGACCCAGGCCAAATTTGCGGCACTGATCGACGTCCAACTCGGCACTCTACGAAATTGGGAACAGGGTCGTCGCGAGCCAACCGGGCCGGCAAAAGCTTTGCTCAAGGCCATTCATAGCGACCCGGTTCATGTTTTGATTGCATTGGCTCATTGAGAAAATGAACATGTCTAGTCCTGAAATAGGTTTACACCTGTTTCAGTCTCAAAACGCCCGATGCACCGCATCGGGCGTTTTGTATTTC
>NZ_JBYSZP010000025.1:0-66265 GCF_058787295.1 Pseudomonas sp. FW305-3-2-15-E-TSA4
GGCGTCCCCTAGGGGACTCGAACCCCTGTTACCGCCGTGAAAGGGCGGTGTCCTAGGCCACTAGACGAAGGGGACACGCTACAACATTCACTCCCTGCCGCGTTTCGCTGTGTGCTTTACGCTGCAAGTGGCGCGCATTCTATGGATGGTTTGAGAGGTCGTCAACCCCCGAATATAAATTTATTTAAATCAATGACTTCGACCTGCTTTACGGGAGCATTCGGGCTTTTCCGTCGCCCGACGATTGACGCCTATATTCCGCCACCCGCCAAGGCGTTATAGTCCGCAACACAATGATGGCAATCTGCGCACCTTGCGCCAGCATTCATATAAGCAGTGGGCAGCCGATATAGACAGAAGCTGCTGAATCAACTCGTCGAGCGGCGCTGGGCGCCTGAATGTCCAGCCACTACACTCGCATGCGAACCCTATAAAGAGGTCTTACCGGTGACACCACTCATGATCACCCTGCTAGTCATAGCCGGGATCGCAATTCTGATCGCCATTGGCTACATGAACCATGTGGTGGAAAACAACAAACTGGAGAAGGCCCGCACCAAAGTCGAACTCAACGACCGCCTGCGCCGCTGCGGCGAGCTGACCGAAACCTTCCCCGGCCAGTTCATGACCCCGGCACTCAAGCTGCTGCTGACCCGTCTGGAGCTGAACGTCTGCCAGCGCCTGCTGAACCTGGAAAAAACCAGCGCCACGACCAAGGCACGGATCACCGAACTCAGCGCACTGGTGGCCCAAGGCGAATCGATCCCGGTCAACAACCCGCCGGCACCGATCCTGACCGAAGCCAAAGCCAAGGACGTCCGCTTCCTGCTCGAAGCCTTGCACGGCCAGATCACCCGCGCCGCCCATGACGGCTTCCTGCCACCGAACGAAGCCAAACACTGGATCAAGGAAGTCCGCCACATCCTGGTCCTGCTGCACATCGAATTCTTCAACAACCTCGGCCAACAATCCCTGCAACAAAACCAACCCGGCCAGGCCCGCCTCGCCTTCGAACGCGGCGTGCAATACCTGCGCAAACAGCAAGACCCGCAGATGTACTCGGAACAACTGCAATACCTGGAAAAACTCCTGGCCCGCGCCAATGCCCAGGTCATGGACAAGATTGCTCCGGTTGAAGGCGAAGTGAACCAGTTGACCGAAGGCCTCAAAGAAGTCGAAGCCGATGCGGACTGGAAGAAGAAAGTGATTTACGACTGATGGTCGAGAGTTAAGAGAAGCCACCGAGAGGTGGCTTTTTTGTGGGGGGTGGGCTGACTGCCATTGCGAACATTCAGTTAGAGATTGGTTGGCAGTAAGGCCGCCTTCGCGAGCAAGCCCGCTCCCACAGTGGGCATGAGTTTATTCAGTTGGAGATTGGTCGGCTGTCAGGCCGCCATCGCTGGCAAGCCAGCTCCCACAGTGGGATAGGGTGAGTGAGTTAGAAAAGTGGTCGGCTGTCAGGCCGCCTTCGCGAGCAGGCTCACTCCTACAGAAGAGCGAGATAGTGCACCGCTTCGCTCTTCACCACTCAAATGGCCGAGTGTCAGCTCGCCGAAAGCTCTTGATCTTGCCGTGCCGGCCCCTTCGGCAGGCTGAGTGGAGGGGTTCATCCGGGGGGGGGTGGGAGCGCAGCGACCGTTTGGCGCAGCCAAACACATCGAGAGGAGGTGCAGCGAAGCAAACCGGAGGCGATGCCCCCGGATGAATCCCGGAGCGAAGGAACCCGAGCCTAAGCGAGGGCCGAACGCCGGGGCCAAGCCTTTTGCTTACTTTTCGGCGTCTGGAAAAGTGAGCCGCTGTAAGAGCGGAACCATAAGAAGCCGTTACCGCAGCAACGGATATTCACCCAAAACCCCAAGAACCTGGTCGGCCCAGAGGCCGCCAAGTCAAAGCCGAAAATGCCCAACCATCCCCTTGAGCTCCCCTCCCAACCGCGCCAGCTCAACACTCGAAACCGCATTCCCCCGCATCGCCATCGAAGACTGATCCGCACTCGCACGAATACTCGTAACACTGCGATTGATCTCCTCAGCCACCGAGCTCTGCTCCTCCGCCGCCGCCGCAATCTGCTGATTCATCTGCTGAATCAACGAAACCGCCGCCGCAATACTGCCCAGCGCACTCTCGGTCTGCAGCGCATCACTGACCGCCAGCTTCACCAAGTCACCACTGCTCTGAATCTGCTGCACCGACGAATGCGCTGCCGAACGCAAAGCACTGACCAGCCGCTCGATCTCCTCGGTCGATTGCTGCGTACGCCGCGCCAACGCGCGAACCTCATCAGCCACCACCGCAAAGCCCCTGCCCTGTTCCCCGGCCCGCGCCGCCTCGATCGCGGCGTTGAGCGCCAGCAGATTGGTCTGCTCGGCAACGCTCTTGATCACATCCAGCACCGTACCGATGTTCTGGATCTGCGCACTGAGGCTTTCGATGCTCGAACTGGCTGATGTCGCCGAATCCGCCAGTTGCTCGATCCGCACCATGCTCTGGCGCACCACCTGCTGCCCGCTCTCGACCTTGGCATCCGCCGTTTGTGCGGCCAGCGCGGCTTCCTCGGCATTGCGCGCCACGTCATGCACGGTGGCGGTCATCTGGTTCATGGCCGTGGCCACTTGCTCGGTCTCTTCCTTCTGGCTGTTGACCTCAAGGTTGGTCTGCTCGGTTACCGCCGACAGCGATTGCGCGGAACTGGCCAACTGCTCGATGCCCGCCTGCAAACCGCTGACGATCGTGCTCAGCCCAGTGCCCATCTGCTGCATCGCCAGCATCAGTTGCCCGATCTCATCACGCCGGGTGACCTCCACCCTCGCACTCAAATCCCCCGCCGCAATCTGTTGCGCCACCCGCATCACACTGCGCAGCGGCGCGACGATCAACCGGGTGATGAGCCACGCGGCAATCAGCCCCACCAGCAACGCCAGCGCCGAAGAACCGATGATCAACGCCGAGTTCTTCTTCAATTCCGCCTGCATCGCGCCGTCCTCGGCGCCATACGCCTGATCCACGCGCTCCATCACCTGCGCCGCACGCTGGTGCAACTGTTCGTAGACGGCTTTTTCCTGGGCCAGCAGGCCGGTGTACTCGGCGAGCTTGTCGTTGAAACCGGCGATGTGCCCGGACACTTCATTGAGTACCGTCAGGTAGCCCTCATCCTTGACCGTGGTCTTCAACTGCTCGGCCTGAGCCTGCGCCTGGGCGGCCTGCTCGATATTGCCCTTGCCGGCACTGTCGGCATCGCCCTTGCGGCTCTGATCCAGACGAACCCGCGCCTCGTTCATCGCCTGCAACATCAGCCGCGACACCTGGCTGACCTGGCTGGCCTGTTCGATGAACTGTGCGCCGTCCTTGCCTTCGGTGTCCTTCAAGGTATACGCGCCATCATCGGCCAGCCCGGCCTGCAGTACGTCCAGGTTATTGGCCACGCTGGACACCGACCAACTGGCCATTTCCAGCGCCAGATCCTTGGCCTGGGTCAGCGAGACAAACTCATCGAAAGCCTTGCGATAAGCGCCCAGTGCCTGTTCGACATCGCTCATCACCGCCACGTTGGCCGGGGACTGCGCCTTGAGTTGCGCGGCCTGAGCCAGCAAACCGTCTACGCCTTCGTGCAAGGCATCGACGGTTTTCGGATTGCTGTGCAGCGCATAGTCCTGCTCCAGCAGCCGCACCTTGAGCAGTGCACTGTTGAGCGACGACATCTGCTTCAGTCCATCGAAGCGCTGACTGATGGTCTGCAGGGACCAGACACCAATGGCAGCCACCAGCGCAGTCAACAGCAGCACCAGCACGAACCCGATACCCAGTTTCTTCGCCATACCGAGGTTGGCAAAACGTCCTTGCACGGCGGAAATCATTGCGCGTAGTCCCCTGCCAAAGTCTGTTGCCGAAGATTCGCAACGGCCATGGAGCAGCACAAGTCTCTGGCGGCGGAATAATGGCAAAAAGCTACGCACGCGTCGTTTTCAGAACGCTTGAGGTCGATTCACACCGGTACTGCGAAAAAACTGCCGGGCCCTCGGATCACAGGCATAGGCTACGTTGATCCGCTGCCACTCACTGGGTTCGCCACTCGGACTGAAGGCCCCCGGGTCGCAAAGGCTGACACCATTGCACTGCGCCTGACTGTGCAAGCGGCCAGTATCGCCCAGAGGGGCACGGGCCCAGATGAACAGGCCGCCACACGGCTTACCGAAGACCTCCCAGTCGGCGTCTTCCAGCGCCTGCAACGCGGCGACCCGATCGGTATTCAACCGTTGACGCTGGCGCTGGACCATTTTGCGATAGGCGCCATTGGCCAGAAGACTGGTCAGCACCGCCTCATTGAAACTCGAAGCGCCCATGCTACTGATCATCTTGATTCGCCCCAGCCGCGCAATCAGCGCTGGCTCGGCGTACACAAACCCGACGCGCAGCGAGCTGCTCAGTGTCTTGGAAAAGCTGCCGACATAGATCACTCGCTCATCGAGTGCCGCCAGGCGTGTGCCATTGCCATTGTGCAGGTCGGCGTAGACATCGTCCTCGATCACTCGCACATCGTGAGCGTTGCACAACCGCAGGATCTGTTGGGCAACGCCAAGTGTCAGGCAAGAGCCGGTGGGATTGTGGTGGTGACTGTTGATGAACATCGCGACCGGCCGGAACTGCCGCAACAGTGCTTCCAGCGCCTGGGGATCCGGCCCGCTCGGCGTGCGGCGCACTTCCAGCAACTGCACGCCGTACAGGCGCAACAGCTCGAACAGCGGCGCATAGCCCGGGGTTTCGACGACAACGCAGTCACCGGCCTTCAACAATGTGCGCGCGAGCAGATCAAGCGCCTGGCTCGCACCGGAGGTCGTCAGCACCTGTTCATCCAGAGCCTCGACGCCGATCAGCCTGAGGCGTTTGACGATCTGCTCGCGTAACGCCGGCAGCCCCAGCGGGCTGCTGTAATTGAACAGACTCGCCATGTCGGTACGGGCCACCTGACGGATCGCATAACTCAGGTCGTCGGATTCACGCCAGCTCTGCGGCAAGCCTCCCTCGCCGAGTTTCAACCCGCTGTGTGCCTGCCCGCAGTCAATCCCGATCACCCCACGGCCCTGCGCGGCCACCATGAACCCGGCGCCCTGACGCGGGGCCAGAACGCCTTGCGCCACCAGCCGTTCGCAGGCTTCGGCCACACACGACTGACTCAGCAGATTGGAGCGCGCAATCTGCCTGACGGAGGGCAAGCGCGTGCTCGGCGCCACACCGCTTCGCGAGATCCACTCAGTCATGCCATCAACAATCTGCTGTACGACCGGCACCATTGCCTGTCGGTCAATTCTCAATTCCATGAGCACGCAAACTCCTGTCCATTTTGCTGGCGGCAGTAAATCACAGCCGCGTCGCTCAGGCTGTGCGACAACGCCGTCAAAAGCAGCCGTTCTAACCGTTTGATACACATTGTTTAACGGTTTAACGGAACGGGCGCCCAGCAACAGGAAAACCCGCACTGAGGCGGGTTCCAGAGTGTTGCCACTCGGCGTCAGAAAGCCGTGACGCCGCCATCCACGGCCAGGGAATGACCGGTGGTAAACGCCGCGCCATCGCTGCACAGATACAGCACGGCGCTGGCGATTTCCTCGACCTTGCCGATGCGCCCCACTGGATGCATCGCGTTGGCGAATTCGCCTTTCTTCGGGTCAGCCTCGTAAGCGCGACGGAACATGTCGGTATCGATCACCGCCGGGCACACGGCGTTGACGCGGATTTTCTTCTTCGCGTATTCGATCGCCGCCGACTTGGTCAGGCCGATCACCGCGTGTTTCGACGCCGCATAAATGCTCATCTTCGGTGCCGCGCCAAGGCCCGCCACCGACGCGGTGTTGACGACCGCCCCGCCGCCCTGAGCGAGCAACAACGGCAACTGGTACTTCATGCACAACCACACACCTTTGACGTTGACGCCCATAATCGCGTCGAACTCGTCCATCGAGCCGTCGGCCAGTTTGCCTTGCTCGATTTCGATCCCGGCATTGTTGAAGGCGTAGTCCAGGCGACCGTAGGTATTGATCACCTCGTCCATCAGATTCTTCACTTCGCTTTCGACGGTAACGTTGCAGCGTACGAAGGTCGCTTCGCCGCCGGCTGTACGAATCAGCGCCACGGTGCCTTCGCCCCCTGCCGTGTCCAGGTCGGCCACCACCACTTTCAAACCTTCGGCGGCGAACGCCTGGGCGGTCGCCCGGCCGATACCGTTGGCCGCTCCGGTGACTACGACCACTTGGCCGGAAAACGTCATGCTCATTGTTATGTCCTCGAAGGGAGAGATGCAGGAGGGATTTGCAGACTCGCAGCATAGTCACCGGGGCCCGTCCCGAGTCAGCACTATCAGAAGGCTGTTTATGCCTTCATCCGTCGCAGTGATAAAAGCCTGTGGGCCACTATCACTGCACTGGATCATTGCGCATTCGCCACATCAGCCGACCTTGCAGCATTGGCCTCGAGGGTCTATCAACAAGGCTTCATTCAGTTCGAGTGCCTGCCATGACCAGTCAGACTAATCGCCAGTTCCTCCTCGCCAAACGCCCGGTGGGGGCTGCAACCCGTGAGACCTTCACCTACCAGGAAGTCCCGGTCGGCGAACCGGGCGCTGGTCAGATACTGGTGAAAAACCAATACCTGTCCCTCGACCCGGCCATGCGCGGCTGGATGAACGAGGGCAAGTCCTACATCCCGCCGGTAGAAATCGGTGAAGTCATGCGTGCCTTGGGCGTGGGCCAGGTCATCGCCTCGAACAACCCGGGCTTTGCCGTCGGCGACTACGTCAACGGCGCCCTCGGCGTGCAGGATTATTTCCTTGGCGAGCCCAGAGGTTTCTACAAAGTCGATCCGAAACTGGCGCCGCTGCCGGTGTATCTGTCCGCGCTGGGTATGACCGGCATGACCGCTTACTTCGCCCTGCTCGACGTCGGCGCACCGAAGGCCGGCGACACCGTGGTATTGTCGGGAGCTGCCGGGGCAGTGGGCAGCATTGCCGGACAGATCGCCAAGATCAAAGGCTGCCGGGTCGTCGGCATCGCCGGTGGTGCCGACAAGTGCAAATACCTGATCGATGAACTGGGCTTCGACGGCGCTATCGATTACAAGCACGAAGACGTGCTGGCCGGACTCAAGCGTGAGTGCCCGAAAGGCGTTGATGTGTATTTCGATAACGTCGGCGGCGAGATCCTCGACGCTGTGCTCAGCCGTCTGGCGCCGAAAGCCCGGGTGGTGATCTGCGGCGCCATCAGCCAGTACAACAACAAGGAAGCGGTCAAAGGCCCGGCCAACTACCTGTCACTGCTGGTCAATCGTGCGCGCATGGAAGGCTTTGTGGTGATGGACTATGCCGCGCAGTACGCCGGTGCCGCGCAGGAAATGGCCGGCTGGATGGCCAAGGGGCAGCTCAAGAGCAAGGAAGACATCGTTGAAGGTCTGGAGACCTTTCCGGAGACACTGATGAAGTTGTTCAGCGGGGAGAATTTCGGCAAGTTGGTGCTGAAGGTCTAAAGCCACCACGAAACAATTGTAGGAGTGAGCCTGCTCGCGATAGCGGTGTATCAGCCACAATCAATGTCACTGATACACCGCTATCGCGAGCAGGCTCACTCCTACAGGGTTCGGCGGTGTTTGCTTAGGCCAGTTCGGCCACGACCGACGCCAGTGCCTTGGCCGGATCCGCCGCCTGGCTGATCGGACGGCCGATCACCAGATAATCGGAACCGGCATCCAGCGCCTGACGCGGGGTCAGGATACGGCGCTGGTCATCTTGCGCACTGCCCGCCGGACGAATCCCCGGGGTCACCAGTTGCAGCGACGGGTGCGCCGACTTCAGTGCGGTGGCTTCCAGCGCCGAGCACACCAGACCGTCCATCCCGGCCTTCTCGGCCAGCGCAGCCAGACGCAGCACTTGCTCCTGCGGTTCGATATCCAGACCGATACCGGCCAGATCCTCACGCTCCATGCTGGTCAGCACGGTCACGCCGATCAGCAACGGTTGCGGGCCGCTGCGTTTGGAAAGCTCTTCACGGCAGGCCGCCATCATGCGCAGGCCGCCGGAGCAATGCACGTTGACCATCCAAACACCCATCTCGGCAGCGGCTTTCACCGCCATCGCGGTGGTGTTGGGAATGTCGTGGAATTTCAGGTCGAGGAACACCTCGAAGCCTTTGTCACGCAGGGTGCCGACAATTTCCGCGGCGCAACTGGTGAACAGTTCCTTGCCCACTTTGACCCGGCACAGTTTCGGGTCCAACTGATCGGCCAGCTTCAGTGCGGCGTCACGGGTGGGGAAATCCAGGGCGACGATGATAGGAGTCTGGCAGGCGGACATGGATGGGCTCTCAGGCAAGTCGAAATCGGCGCGCATTGTAGCGGAAGCGGCGACGGCGCGGCACCCGATGATCGGTAAATCGTCGCCGCAACCGTGATCAGCATAGCGCTCGCGGCTATTGTGTCGAACCCGATACACAACCGACACGCCGCCAACAAGCGCCCGCGCTAGCCTCGCCAGCCGCAACACGTCCTTACATCAGCACTTCCCGCCTCACGGCAGGACGCCTATGCTGAAACCACCACCTCGCAGCCCATCTTTGTGGTTGGCGGCCTACTGGCAGATGAACAGCCCCATGCACAACACCCAGACCACCGTGACTGATGAGCAGAAAGACGACAAACGCTGGAGCATCCGCGCGCTGATCGTCGATGACGATGTGCCGATCCGCGAATTGATGATCGACTACCTGGCCCGTTTCAACATCCACGCCAGCGGCGTCACCGACGGCGCGGCCATGCGTCAGGCGATGCAGGCCGAGCATTTCGACGTGGTGGTGCTCGACCTGATGCTGCCCGGCGAAGACGGCCTGTCGCTGTGCCGCTGGCTGCGCGCCGAATCGGACATCCCGATCCTCATGCTCACCGCCCGCTGTGAACCCACCGACCGCATCATCGGCCTGGAACTGGGTGCCGATGACTACATGGCCAAACCGTTCGAACCACGGGAACTGGTGGCGCGGATCCAGACCATCCTGCGTCGGGTTCGCGATGACCGCACCGAACAGCGCGCCAACATTCGCTTCGACAACTGGCGCCTGAACAGTGTGCTGCGGCAGTTGATCGCCGACGATGGCCTGGTGGTGCCGCTGTCCAACGCCGAATTCCGCCTGCTCTGGGTGTTCATCGAACGCCCGCGCCGGGTACTCAGCCGCGAACAACTGCTGGATGCCGCCCGTGGCCGTTCGATCGAGGCGTTCGACCGCAGCATCGATTTGCTGGTGTCGCGCCTGCGGCAAAAACTTGGTGACGACCCGAAAGCCCCGCAGTTGATCAAAACCGTGCGCGGTGAAGGTTACCTGTTCGACGCGCGAGACATCGGCTGATGCGAGCGCGCTTCGACACGCTGTTTGGCCGCCTGTTTGGCATGCTGTTCGTGGCGATCGTCCTGGCGCACCTGCTGGCCTTTGCCTGGTTTCACCACTACGGCCCGCCCCCGCCGCCACCCCCGCCGGAATTTGCCGCGGGCGTCGACGGTCAGCGGCCGCCGCCGGATCCACGTTTCGCCCATCGCCCGCCGCGCCCCTGGTTCGGCGGGCCGTTGGTGCCGCTGACCTTCCAGTTCATCTCGCTGATGATCGCTGCGTGGTACGGCGCCAAACTGCTCAGCCGGCCGATCCAGCGCCTGAGCGATGCCGCCGAACGCCTCAGCGAAAACCTCGACAGCCCGCCGCTGGACGAGTCCGGCCCGCGTGAGGCACGACAGGCGGCGCACACCTTCAACCTGATGCAACAACGCATTCGTGAACAGGTGCAGCAGCGAGCACGCATGCTCGGCGCCGTCTCCCACGACCTGCGCACTCCGCTGTCGCGGTTGAAGCTGCGCCTGGAACAGATCGACGACGAAAAACTGCAAGGCCAGATGCGCCAAGACCTCAACGACATGATCGGCATGCTCGACGCCACCCTCACCTACCTGCACGAACAGCGCACCAGCGAAGCGTTGCAGTTGATGGATGTGCAGGCGCTGGTCGAATCGTTGTGCGAGAACGCTCAGGATCAAGGTGCAGACGTTGAAGTCAGCGGCCATTGCGCACCGCTGCAGGTGCAGCCGATGGCGCTGCGCTCGTGCATCAACAACCTGATGGACAACGCCCTGCGCTACGCCGGACAGGCACGCATCGAACTGCAGGATCAACGCGAGCAACTGCTGATCCGCGTGATCGACCACGGCCCGGGGATTGCCGAAGACAAGCGCGAGGCGGTGTTCGAACCGTTCTTTCGCCTGGAAGGCTCGCGCAACCGCAACTCCGGCGGCGTCGGCCTGGGCATGACCATCGCCCGCGAGGCAGCGCAGCGTTTGGGTGGACAATTGAATCTGGAAGAAACCCCGGGTGGCGGCCTGACCGCAATCATCCGCCTACCGCGCACTTAAGAAACACACCTATCCACCGTGGGAGCGGGCTTGCTCGCGAAAGCGGTGTGTCAGTCGACTTCTGTGTTGAATGATCGGCCGCCTTCGCGAGCAAGCCCGCTCCCACAGGTTTCAGTGGTGTTCACTCCATCGTGTATACCCACCGGTACAAAGCCAAAACACCCAGGACATCTTGCCCCTTGAGTCTGCACAAGCCGGTACACCCACCGGTTTTACAGTCCAAGGAGTGAGCCCATGATCGGTAGCGTCAGCAATTACACGAGCTATACCAGCACCAGCAGCACCACCCAGAACGCCCGCAGCCAGCAATTGCAAAAGGAACTGTTCGCCAAACTCGACAGCAACGGCGACGGCGCGGTGGATCAGGACGAACTGAAAAGTGCCCTGTCGCAGAAATCCGACGATGGCCTGCTGGTCAACCTGAGCAAGCAATTTGGCGATCTGGACAGCGACGCCAGCGGCAGCCTCAGCATCGAAGAAATGACCGCCATGGCGCCCCCACCGCCACCGCAGGATCAAGCCCCCAACACCGATCTGGCCGACGCCCTGATCAGCGCCCTCGACGCCGATGGTGATGGCGCCATCAGCAGCGACGAACTGAGCAACGGCCTGACCAGCGCCGGCAGCAGCGCCGACAGCAACCAAATCTTCTCGGCCCTGGACAAGAACAAGGACGGCACCGTCAGCCAGGACGAACTCACCGCCAGCCTCACCCCACCACCGCCACCACCGCCGCAACAAGCCTCCAGCAACGAACTGTTCAGCCAACTGGATGCCGATGGCGACGGCAGCATCAGCGAGACCGAACTGAGCAGCGCGTTGCAAAGCAGCGACAGCGCCTCGACGAGTAGCACTGATACCAGCGCTGCATTGCTCAAGGTACTGGACAGCGACAGCAGTGGCGGCGTGAACAGCGACGAACTGAAAGCGGCGCTACAGGCAGGTCGGGATCGCCCGCCCGAAGAACAGACCACCAGTACCCAGACCACCAGCGAAGCGCTGAACCGGATGATTGCCAACTTGAGCAAACAGTACTCGCTGGACAATGCCGCGCCGGTGGGCAAATACCTGAATGTGGCGACCTGACCCGATGTCGTAATGGATGATCGTTTCCATGCAGCGGTGTGGGAACGGTCATTTGGGTGTAACCGTGAGAGATTGGTTGCCTGATATGCCTCTTCGCGAGCAGGCTCACTCCTACAATTGGATGGAGTGCATTCAGTTGGAGATTGTTCGGCTATAAGCCCGCCTTCGCGAGCAAGCCCGCTCCCACAGTTGGATTGGGGGTGGTCAGTTGGAAATTGGTCGGCTGTCAGGCCGCCATCGCCAGCAGGCTGGCTCCCACAATTTTTAACTGTATGCACCGCACGCGGCGAAGCCGCCCCACTCAATGGCCGAGTGTCAGCTCGCCGAAAGCTCTTGATCTTGACCTACGGGCGACATCGGAAGGCTGAGTGGAGGGATTGATCCGGGGGTGGGAGCGCAGCGACCGTTTGGCGAAGCCAAACACAGCGAGAGGAGGTGCAGCGAAGCAAACCGGAGGCGATGCCCCCGGATGAATCCCGGAGCGAAGGGACCCCGAGCCCCAGCGAGCGGGCCGAACGTAGGAGCAAGCGTTTTGGGTTACTTTTTAGGCGTTTGTAAAAAGTGACTCGCCGTAAGGGCGAAACCGCCAGCCGCAACCCCCAAAAAAACGGATATGCCCACAACCCCAAAAAAGCCAGGGCGCCTAAACCCGAGCCTGACTCTTGCTCCAATCCGTCAACAAACTATAAGCCACCGCCAACAACGTAGGCCCGATAAACAACCCGATAAACCCAAAAGCGATCAACCCGCCAAACACCCCAAGCAATACAATCACCAACGGCAGATTCCCGCCGCGGCTGATCAGATAGGGCTTCAACACGTTATCCACGCCACTGATGATGAACGTCCCCCAGATCCCGAGAAACACCGCCATCCCGTATTCACCTTTCCAGGCCAGCCAGGCCGTGGCCGGAATCCACACCAACGGTGGCCCCATCGGAATCAGACTCAACAGAAAGGTCACGATCCCCAGCACCAGCGCCCCCGGGACCCCGGCAATCAGGAACCCGACCAACGCCAGAACCGCCTGCGCCGCCGCCGTACCGATCACCCCGTTGACCACCCGCTGTACAGTGCCGGCCACCAGCTCGATGTAATACCCGGCTCGCTCGCCGATCAGGCGCTGCAGCAGACCGTGCACAAACGCCGCCAAGCGCGGCCCGTCGCGATAGAAAAAGAACACGAAGACAATGCTCAATGTCAGCTCGAGAATCCCGCCGCCGATCTGCGCACTGCGCGCCAGCAACCAGTTACCGACCTGCCCCAGATACGGTTTGATCGACACCATCAGCGCTGCGCCCTGCTGATCAATGCTGTTCCAGATCCCCACCAGCCGCTCGCCCACCAACGGTACGCTGCCGAGCCAGACCGGCGCCTCCGGCAGACCATCGACCTGCACATCCTTGATGAACGCCGTGGCATCGCGCACGTGATCGGCCAGGTTGAACCCGAGCCACACCAGCGGCGCCGCCACCAGCAACATCCAGCCCAGGGTCAAAATGGCCGCGGCGAGTGATTCGCGGCCATTGAGCCAGCGGGTCAGCAGACGCATCAGCGGCCAACTGGCGAACGCCAGCACCGCGCCCCAGAACAGCGCCGACCAGAACGGCGCCATCACCCACAGGCTGGCACCGAACAGCACCAGCAGGAGGATTTGCACCAACAGCCGATCGTTATTGAGCATGTACAGTCTCGAAGAAGTCAGTCGGTCAAAGAGTAGGCGAACACGCCGCGCGTGCACGCCCGATGCAGCTTACCGCAACAGATCGATGCGCAGGCCAGAGCCGTCGGCGCTCCCCGCCTCCATCCGTGCCGCCCGCACCCCCTGACCGATCAGCGCCTGACGCCAGGCCTCGGCCTTGGGTCCGGCAATCGTCACGCGTTGGGTGGTGTCGAGGTTCAAGCCACGGGAAATCAGTCGTAACCAGGTGTCATCCGGATCGCCGGTCAGCTTGGGAAAGTCCAGTTCACCGGTACTTTTGAGCTGTCGCAACAGCGTGGCCGAGGTCGGCAGCAACACGCCCAGCGGCGCGCCCGCTTCGAACTGTTCGACATGCAGGTAGGCTTTGCGATTACCGCGGGTGATGCTGTAGAGCGCGACCAGGGTGTTGTCCTTCGGTGCGGCCAGACGCAACAGCAGATAGGCCTGTTGCTCATCGGCACCGTACAGCTTGGAGTTGCCGAACACTTCATTGGCCCACAGGCTGCTTTCGCCACAATCACGGGCCTGACACCAGAACAGCAACTCGGCGTCCTGCTTTTGCAGGGCTTCGCGGGCGGCGGTGAAGGCTTCGGTGGCGGAATGCTCAGGCGGCAACTCGTAGGTGACCGAAGTGGTCTGGCCGCGCGCCGTGACCTGGCCGTCAAAGCGCAACTGGCCGCTGATCTTGCGGATCGAGCCCAGCGGATAGATCCGCTCAAGCTCCACAGGAGGGCGATAGTCGACGATCTGCGCATCGGCCAGACGCGGCACGATCTGCAAATCCTGGCTGCCGGGCACGTCGGCGGCGAACGAAACGGAACTGAAACAGCACAGCGCCAACAGACTGAGTGACCGCATAGTCAGGCTCATCGGATCGGCATGGCTTGGCGGGTCGGGGGCGCAGCGGTATAGAAATCCATCGAGTTTGTCTCCCATTTCAACCCGCCCAGCCTCGACAGTTGCCCGGTGCAAGTCAAGGAATGGCGAAGAAGCGATTGAAACAGTCTGCGACAAGGTCGGCACCGGACTCATCGTTCAGGTGCAAATGATGCCCGCCCGCCAGCTGTTCCTGGCTAAAGGGTAGACGCTCCAGCAACTCCGGATGTTTGGCCAGCATGCCGTCGGCGGCCACCACCAGTTGCGCCGGGCAGGTGATGCGCTGGACGAAAGCCATCGCCTGCTCTTGAGTCAGGCGCAGCGGTGACGGCAGGGTCAGGCGATTGTCGGTGCGCCAGGTATAACCGCCGGGCACCGGCATCAGGCCGCGCTGCGCCAGCAGTTCGGCGGCTTCGCGGCTGACCGCCACCAGCCCCTTCATCCGCGCTTCGATGGCACGATCAAGGGTGTTGTAGACCGGCTTGCGCTTCTCGCGCAAATCCAGTTGCGCCTGCAGGGCCATGCCCATGCGCTCGGCAGCATTTTCGCCTTTGTCCGTAGGAGGAATCACCCCGTCGATCAACGCCAGGTGGCTGATGCGCTCCGGCAACGAACCGGCCAGCACCAGCGAAACGATCGCGCCCATCGAATGCCCGAGCAGGCCGAAGCGCTTCCAGCCCAATTGCTCGGCGACCTGCAACACGTCGTGCGCATAGTCCCACAACGCATAACCGGCGCCGTTGGGCCGATGCCCGGAATGCCCATGCCCGGCCATGTCCAGCGCGATGATGCGCAGGCCTTTGAGCTTGGGCGCCAGGCGCGCAAAGCTGTTGGCGTTGTCGAGCCAGCCATGCAGGGCAATCACCGGCAGACCGTCCTCGGGGCCGAACAAGTGCGCCGCCAGTTCGATATGCGGCAGGCTCAAGCGCACTTCTTCAAAGGTCGGGCTCATGCGCAGTCCTTCTGTTGGCGGCGCTCCCAGCGCGTAAACAGCTCTTTGAGCAGGCGCGCCGTGTCTTGCGGACGTTCCAGCGGAAACATGTGCCCGCCCGGCATGCTCAGTGCTTCACCCTGCGGCAGGCGCCCGACGAATCGGCTGTGATGACGCATGACCACCCGACTCTTGTGCCCACGCACCACCGCCAGCGGCACTTTCAGCTGACGAGTGCGACCGGGACTGGTGTGCGGCACGCCGCGATAGATGCTGATTTCAGTGGCCGGATCAAAGCGCAGACGCAGCTTGTCGCCAACCGTATGCAGCCCGTGCTGCAGGTAGGCATCGAAGCATTCCGGATCGAAACCGCGAAACAGGGTCTTGCCGGCAAAATAGCTGCGCGCCGTGTCGAGATCGGCGAACTCTTCGCGCCGCCCCAACGTACGTCCGGCCGGGGTCAGTTTGTCGATAAAACCGAAGCGCTTGGCCGCGCGGATCACCCACTGGTCGGTGCGGGTCAGCACCGGCGAGTCGAGCATGACCACGCCGCGATACAGCTCAGGGCAACGCAACGCCGCGTGCAGGTGCAACACGCCGCCAAACGAATGGCCGACGCCCCACACCGGCTGATCCTGTTGCCGCAGATGGTGGATCAGTTCGTCGACCAGGTTGTACCAGTTGTCGTCCGCCGGGAAACGCGGGTCATGGGCATGCTGTTCCAGATGCGCGACCCGATACTCGGGCGCCAGCGCCGCGAACAACTTGCCATAGGTGCCCGAGGGAAACCCGTTGGCGTGGGCGAAAAAGATCGGTTGCGACATGCAGGTTTATCCATGAGCGGAAACATGCCGCTGATTGTCCGCAAGAGCGCGGCCCTGAGCAATGACCGTAACTGCCAGGAATGATGACAGTCCGGTCATGGCGATGGCGCATCTGACCTCAACGCGCCGGCGGCTGCTCGCCCAGTGGCACCACCGCCATGGTCAACCGCGACACACAACTGGCCTTGCCCTCGTCACTGGTCAGGCGGATGTCCCAGACATGCGTGGTGCGGCCGATGTGAATCGGTTTGGCCACCGCGGTCACGCGCCCGCTGCGCAAACCGCGCAAATGGTTGGCATTGATCTCCAGCCCCACGCAGTAGAACTTGCTGGCATCGATGCACAGATAACTGGCCATCGAACCGACGGTTTCCGCCAGCACCACCGAGGCGCCGCCGTGCAGCAGACCGTAAGGCTGATGGGTGCGGTGGTCGATGACCATGCTCGCCGTCAGCGATTCCTCGTCGAAGGACTCGAAACGGATATCCAGCACTTCGCCGATGGTGTTTTTCTGGATTGCGTTCAACTGCTCGATGTTCGGAGTGGTGCGCCACAAGCTCATCGCAGGCTTCCTTTGTTGTTTTGGTGGTCACTCAATCCTGCCACAGCACCGCCTCGCTGCGCGCGCTCCATTCTTCAAACCGCGCGCCGTAGGTGTCTTCAATGACGTTGCGCTTGATCTTCAAGGTCGGCGTGAGAAAACCGTTTTCCACCGCCCAGCTGTCCTTGACCACCACCAGCCGGCGCAGGCGCTCGTGTTTGTCGAGCACGGCGTTGACCTCTTCCAGCAGTTTTTCCAGGCTCGAATGCAGGCTGGCCCGCCCTTCGTCCTGATTGACCGTCGAGAGCACGCACAAGCCCAGCGGCGCACTCAGGCCATCGCCGACCACACAGACCTGTTCGATCCGCGAGTGCACCGCCAGCCGGTTTTCAATCGGCGCCGGGGCGACGTATTTGCCTTTACTGGTCTTGAAGATTTCCTTGAGCCGGCCGGTCAGGCGCAAGCGCCCCTCGGCATCCTGCTCGCCCTTGTCGCCGGTACGCAGGAAGCCGTCCTCGGTGAGGGTCTCGGCGGTTTTCTGCGGCTCCTTGAAATAGCCGAGCATGTTCGCCTGACTGCGCACCTGCACCTCGCCGGACTCGTCGATCCGCACCTCGACCTCCGGGCAAGGTTTGCCGATCCAGCCCTGTTTGTACTGGCCCGGCAGGCAGATGTGCGAGTAGCCGCAACTCTCGGTCATGCCATACACCTCCAGCACATCGAGGCCGAGTTTCTGATACCAACTGAGCAAGGTCTGCGGCACCGGTGCCGCACCGGACAGCGCCACGCGCAAGGCATCAAGGCCCAGGCCGGCCAGCACCTTGTGCCCGACCCGCTTGCCAAGGAACGGCAGGCCGAGCAGGAAATCCAGGCGCTTGGCCGGAATCTTGCCGTACACGCCCATCTGGAATTTGGTCCAGATCCGCGGCACGCCGAACATCGCCGTGGGCCGCGCCCGCTGCAGGTCGGTGATGAAGGTGTCGAGGCTTTCGGCAAAGAACACGGTTTGCCCGGTATAGATCGAGGCCAGCTCAACGAACATGCGTTCGGCGACATGGCACAGCGGCAGGTACGACAGCAGCCGGTCTTGCTCGTTAAGCCCGAACAGTTGCGTGCCGCGAGTCGTGGCGAACCCCAGATTGGCAAAGCTGTGCATCACGCCTTTGGGCAACCCGGTGGTGCCTGAGGTGTAGATGATGGTTGCCAGTTGTTCGCCTGGCGAGCGCGGATCGTCACGGATTGGCGAGCTTTTTTGCAGGTCATCCCAACTGAAATCGAATTCGCCGGGCGGGTGCAGCGGCAGGCTGATGGTCGGCAAATCCGCCGGCACACCGACCGATATGCCCGGCCAGTCATCGAGTTTGCCAATGAACGCCAGCACACTTTCCGAATGCGTCAGCACCTGATTCACCGAGTCGGCGGTGAGGTTGGGATACAGCGGCACCGAGACGTGCCCGGCCATCCAGATCGCCAGATCGGCAATGATCCAGTGCGCGCAGTTTTTCGAGATCAGCGCGATGTGGCTGCCCTGCGGTAATTCCCGCGCGCGCAGCCAGTGCGCGGCACAACGCGCTTGATGACCGACGTCGGCCCAGGTCAGGGTCTCGACCTGCCCGCCGCCGATGGGCTGCACCAGAAAACGCTGGCGCGGGTGCCGGGCCTCACGCTCGTAGAACACGTCCAGCGGCAAACGGAAGGCGGCAGACATGCGACTCGCTCCTGTTTTTTGGGTCTGGAGCAAGCGTAGTCAACCAAGCAAGTGCTTGGTTGGAAAATTCAAACAAATAATTTCAACTGAAAATGAGGGCCCGCTCCCACAAGGAATCAGTGTCAGGGGTGCTTGAGGCTGTTGAGGGTCATCGAGCCGATCAGCAGTTCAGGGCTTTCCAGCTCAGCCAGACCGGCAGTGCCGACCTTCTCCGGTGGATGCCCGGCGCCGTGCTGCAGATAGCTCAGCAGGTTGCCCACCAACGGGTTATGGCTGACCAGCAGCACATTGCTCACCGACACCAGTTGATCGGTGACCTTGTCCGGATCGCTCTCTGGCTTCAGCCAATCGACCGTGCGGATCTCCGGCTCGAACCCCAGCGCCTCGCGGACAATCTGTGCGGTCTGTTGCGCACGCAGATAAGGGCTGGCGTAGATCGCCGTCAGTGGCTGGCCGATCAATTGCGCGGCGCTGCTCAACGCTTCTTTGCGACCGTGTTCGGTCAACGCCCGCTCGGAGTCAGGGCACGAGCCGTAAGGCACCGCCTCGCCGTGACGCAACACCCAGAGTTTCATAGCTTGGGTTCCTCATCGCGGGCCGGATGCGGCGCTGGCGGCACGGCGTGCGGTGCTTCGCCTTCCGGGGCACGCGGGGTTGGCCAGTCGGCAAACGGCCAGGGTTTCTGGTCGCTGTGAAAGCTGCCGAAGCGGCCGATCTGCGCGAGGAACTGGCTCAGGCTGTCGCCGAAATTCATCAGGCTGGCGCTCGGCGCGCCGTAAATCAAACGATAGATCAGTTGCACCAGCACCACGGCGCCGAGGATGAACTGCGCCACTTGCCAGACCAGCACGTAGACGATCATCCACACCACCCGCAGGAGAATGGATTCGTACTTGGCTTCGGTTTTCGGATCGTTCATGGCTCGCTTCCTGTTGAATCAGTTGAAACCGCTGGTGGAAATAAAGTCGACGTCGGTTTTCGGCTCGGCACGCATCAGTAGACCGATTACCTGCTCCAGCGTGCGTCCCTCAAACAGAATCGCATGCAGCCCGGCGACCAGCGGCATGTACACGCCAACCTCCTGGGACTTGGCCTTGAGCACCTTCAGGGTGTTCACGCCTTCGGCGACTTCGCCCAGACGCGACACTGCTTCATCAAGGCTCAAGCCCTGACCGAGGGCAAACCCGACCTGGTAGTTGCGGCTCTTCGGCGACGAGCAGGTGACGATCAGATCACCGACCCCGGCCAGACCGAGGAAAGTCATCGGGTTGGCACCCTGGTTCACCGCGAACCGGGTCATCTCGGCCAGGGCGCGAGTGATCAGCATGCTCTTGGTGTTCTCGCCCATCTCCAGCGCCACCGCCATGCCGGCGATGATCGCGTAAACGTTTTTCAACGCCCCGCCCAGTTCGACACCGAAACGGTCAGCACTGGCGTAAACGCGGAAGGTGCGACCATGCAACGCAGCCTGTACCGCTTTGCAGAGTTCTTCGTCTTCGCTGGCGACCACGGTGGCGGTCAGCGCGTGTTCAGCGATCTCCCGCGCCAGGTTCGGCCCGGACAGCACGCCGATGCGCGCCTGCGGGGCGATCTCTTCGAGGATCTGACTCATCAGTTTGAAGGTGTGGGCTTCGATGCCCTTGGTCAGGCTGACCAGCATCTTGCCGCTCAGGCGCTCGGCGTGGGCGGCCAGCACCGTGCGCAATGCGCTCGAGGGCAGCGCGACGAAGCACAGCTCGCAGGCATCGAGGGTGGCCTGCAGGTCAGTGACCGCAGTCACTCCCGGCAGAATCTTGATGCCTTTGAGGTAACGCGGATTCTCGCGGTTGACCCGGATGGCCTCGGCCTGCTCGGGGTCACGCATCCACTGCCGGACTTGATGGCCGTTCTCGGCCAATAGATTGGCCACGGCGGTACCAAAACTTCCGCCTCCCAGGACCGCAATCGGGCGCTGTTCAGTCATATGCAATCCGTTAATCCATACCAGTGGCGATGCCGGCATTATACGGGGCGGCCGGAGCGCGGCCAGCCCCTGCGTCAATTACCGACACTTGTAGGAAGAAGACCAATAAAGCCGAGGAAAATGCCCGCATCGTGACTGGAAAAGTCACTGTCCTCGGTTAACATGCGCGCCAATTCTTTGCGATCAAGGCCGTGCCGTGTCTTTTGGCTCTCCCCCCTCGCGTTCGTCACTGCTGCTGGCGCTGCTGTTCAGCCCGGTGTTGCAGGCGGACGACCTGTTTGTCGACAGCGAAACGCTGCCGCAGGTGCTGACGGCTACGCGCCTGAAACAGACACCGGCGGAAGTGCCGGGGAGCATGACCGTGCTTGACAGTGAGCTGATCAACGCCAGCGGCGCGCGGGACATCAGCGAGTTGCTGCGGCTGGTGCCGGGGATGATGGTCGGCAACATCAGCGGCAATCAGGCGGCGGTCAATTATCACGGGACCAATGCCAGTGAAGCGCGGCGCATGCAGGTGCTGATCGATGGCCGCTCGGTGTACCGCGCAGGCCTGGCCACGGTGGACTGGAGTGACATTCCGGTGGCCATGGAAGACATCGAGCGCATCGAGGTTTTCCGTGGGCCGAACACCGTCAGCTACGGCGCCAACGCGCTGATGGCGGTGGTCAACATCATCACCCGCAACCCGGCGGACAGCCACGGCACGCGCCTGAAGGTCACCCGAGGCCAGCGCGGCATCAACGATTTCTATGCCAGCCAGGGCACGGGCTGGAATGGCGGCGACCTGCGTCTGTCGTTGTCCGGCCAGGAAGACGACGGTTTTGACAGCGACCGCACCGGCGCCGATTACCGTGACAGCCGCCGCTTGAACCGCTTCAGCCTCGGCGTCAGCCAGACCCTGAGCGACAACCAGAGCCTCGACTGGCAAATCAACGCGAAGGACGGCAGTAACCAGCGGCCCTACACCTACCGCCCTGTGTTCTCGGGGATTACCGCTGCCGGGAACAATTCCGACGTGGTCGCCAAGGATTACGCCGGCTCGGTGCGCTGGAATCTCGACATCAATCCCGAACACAGCCTTTATATACAAGGTTCGGCCCAGCACTGGGATCGCCAGCAAGTGTGGCGCGCCTGTGATGCCGAAGTATCGTTCAGCCCGCAACTGACCCAACTGTGGCAGCTCAACCCGAATTACACCGAACGCCTGGCGCGCAACATCACCCGCTTCACCGGCCCCGGCCCGGAAGCCGGAACGCCACAGGAAATGGCCTTGGCCAATCAAGTGCTGGATCAATGGCGCAACGGTGCCAGCCAGACCTTGTGTGGCGACATCGATCAAAGCGCCCGCGAATCACGCTACGACCTCGAATTGCAGGACACCCTCAGTCTGTCCGACAACCTGCGACTGGTCAGCGGCCTGAACTATCGTTACGACCGGGCCGACTCCGAGACCTACTTCAACGGCACGCTGGACGACACCACCTGGCGCGCGTTCGGCCAACTGGAGTGGCGCGCCAGTGAACACTGGCTGTTGCAGGGTGGCGCCATGTTCGAAAACACCCAATTGATCGGCAGTTCGCTGACGCCGCGATTCGCCGTCAACTACCTGATCAACCCACGCCATGGCCTGCGCGCGGTGTACTCCGAGGCGATCCGCTCGCCGGACATGTTCGAGAACAACGTCAACTGGAGCTATCAGGTGAGCAACCTGCGGCCGTCCGCCTATGGTCAGTCTTCGGCGCGCTACTTCGTCAAGACCCGTGGCCCGGGCAATCTCGATCAGGAGCACATGCGCTCGCGCGAACTGGGCTACAACGGCTATTTCGCCGAGCTGGGGCTGGCTGTGGACGTGAAGCTGTTCTACGACGAAATCACCGGGATGATCAGCGAGCCGCTGCGCAACAACCAGTACATCGCCAGCAACGCCAACAGCTCACGCTTTCGCGGCAGCGAAACCCAGCTCGACTGGCGCCTGAGCATGATCGATCGCCTGCGCTTCACTTACGCTTTCGTCGACGCCGAAGCGAGCAATCCGCTGGATCAGCAATTCACCTCGCGCAACAGCGGTTCTGCCGGCTGGCTGCGTGATTGGGGCCACGGCTGGAACAGCGCGCTGTTCTATTACGGCGACAACGCGCTCAACGGCTACCGCTTCGAGCGCGTCGACACGCGCATCGCCAAACGCATCCCGCTGGGCAAGGCACAACTGCAACTGGCCGGCGTGCTGCAGCAGCGGCTCGACAATGAACCGACCACTTTCGTCGACAACAATTACGACGAACGCCGGGTGCTGTACTTCAGCGCCGAGCTGGAGTTCTAGGGTGCGCTACGCCACGCCAAACAAGACGCCAACCCTTGGCCACTGGCTGGCGGGTGTCTGTCTGTTTTTGACCGCGTGGCTGCACGGCGTGGCGGTGCAAGCCGCCGATATTCTGTTGACCGGCGCCGAAGAAAGCCCCGGGGTGCAAGCCTTCGTCCAGGCCCTGAGCGAGCTGCGTCCCACCGACAACGTGCGGTTCCAGCCGCTGGCCAGCCTGCCGGCGCCGGGCAAGTTGCCGAGCAATCTGCGGATGATTCTGCTCGACCTGCCCAGCCTCGACTGGCGCCTGCAGGAGCCCCAGGGCCCGGCGACGCTGGTGTTGCGCATCAGCCGACTGCAAGCGCGGCAACGCCTGGGTGGCGCACAACCGCCGCACTTGAGTCTGCTGTGGAGCGACCCGCCGCTGGGGCGGCAACTGCAACTGATTCGGCGGATTCTGCCGCAGGCGCGCCGGGTCGGCGTGCTGTTCGACCAACACAGCGAATTCCTGCTCAAGGAGCTGCACCAGGCCGCAGCGCCGCTGAATCTGCAAATCGTCAGCCAGCGTTGGGACAACACTCAGGACAGTCGTCCGTTGCAAAGCGTGCTGAGAAACAGTGATGTGTTGCTGGGCCTTGACGATCCCGATCTGTACAACCCGAAAACCGCGAAAAACCTGTTGCTCAGCAGTTACTCCCGGCAAGTGGCGCTGGTCGGGCCGAACGCGGCGTTCGTGCGCGCCGGCAGCCTCGCCAGCACTTACAGCGATCAGCCCGACTGGCTGGCGATCCTTGACCAGTTGCTCGATCGCCCGCCGGCGACGTGGCCGCGCACGCTCTACCCCGATCGCTTCAAGGTCTCAAGTAATGTGCAGGTCGCTCGTTCCCTGGGTATCGAGCCAATCGATGAAGCGTCTGTTGCCCGCCAGTTGGCTGAAGGAGAAAGCCACCCATGAATCTGCGTCGCCGCTGGGACATCAACACCCGCACGCAATTGATCAGCCTCGGCCCGGCCCTGCTACTCACGCTGCTGCTGATCAGTTTCTTTACCTTCGTGCGAATTCAGGATTTACGTCAGGAGCTCAATCACACCGGGCAACTGATCGCCAACCAACTGGCGCCTGCCACCGAGTACGGAGTGATTTCCGGCAACAACGAAGTGCTGGAAAGCCTGCTCAAAGCGACCCTGGCCACACCGAACGTGCGCTTTCTGGAAGTGCAGGACAGCGCCAACCGGATTCTGGCCTACGTTGAGCAAGCCGCCGATGCGCACAACCGCCCGCATCAGGTCGAGGTGTTCCAGGCCCCGGTGCGCCTGCAACGAATCGCCCTCAACAGCGATTTTTTCCACGACGCCAAAGCCAGCAACAACGTGACCAGCGAGGATTACCTGGGCCGGGTAATCGTCGGTCTGTCCAACGATGCCTTCAGTCAGCGCCAACAGGAAATTCTGTTCAAGGCTGGGATCCTGGCGTTGTTTGCCCTGCTCTTCACCTTTGTTCTGGCGCGGCGTCTGGCCGGCAGTCTGTCAGCGCCGATTCGCGATATCGGCAACGCGGTCAAGGCGATTCAGCAAGGCGACTACAAGACTCCGCTGCCGATCGTCGATGACACCGAGTTGGGCGCGCTGTCGCAGCACATCAACAACCTCGCCCAGGCACTGGAGCAGGCCAGCCGCGAACAGCATCAGGCGATGGCGCAACTGATCCAGACCCGCGAGGAAGCGGAAAAAGCCAACAATGCCAAATCCGATTTCCTGGCGATGATGAGCCACGAACTGCGCACCCCCATGAACGGCGTGCTGGGCATGTTGCAGTTGCTGGAAACCACCGACATGACCGAGGAGCAGATCGAGTACGCGGCGCTGGCTTCCGAGTCGACCGAACACCTGCTGAAAGTCATCAATGACATCCTCGACTTCTCGCGGATCGAACGCTCGGAACTGGAGCTTGAGCACATTCCATTCAACCTCGCCGACCTGATCGGCGCGTGTGCCCAGTCGTTCCAGCACAGCGCGGTGCAGCGTGGCCTGGACCTGAATCTGCGGATCCCCGAGGACATGCGCGCCTTGCAGGTGCAGGGCGACCCGACGCGGATCCGGCAGATTCTGGTCAACCTGGTGGGCAACGCGTTGAAGTTCACCGAGCGTGGCCGGGTCAGCATCGAGGCGCAGTGGCAGTCGCTGGATCACGAGTTGCTGTGGTTCACCTGTTCGGTGCGCGACAGTGGCATCGGTATCTCCTCGGAAAGTCTGGAGTTGATGTTCAATGCGTTCCAGCAGGCCGACAGTTCGATTTCCCGGCGCTATGGCGGCACCGGCCTCGGCTTGCCGATCGCCCGCACCCTGGCCGAACGCATGGGCGGGACGTTGCGCGCGCAAAGCGAAGAAGGCCTGGGATCGGTGTTCACTCTGGAAATCCCGCTGGCCTTATATAAGCAGACGTTGCCGCAACTGGCTGCACCGCGCGCGGCCAATGGCAACGGGCATGGTGAGGGGCGCAATGTGTTGCTGGTGGAGGACAACCCGGTCAACCAGACGGTCATCGAAGCCATGCTGCGCAGCCTCGGCTTTACTGTCAGCGTCGCCACCGATGGCGCGCAAGCGGTGCGCAGCGCCGAAGGCAATGATTTCGAAGTGATTCTGATGGACTGCCGCCTGCCGATCATCGACGGTTACGAGGCGACTCGGCAGATCCGCCAACTGCCCGGACGCCGCGAGGTGCCGATCATCGCGCTGACCGCCAACGCGTTGCAGGGCGACCGCGAAACCTGTCTGTCGGCGGGCATGAACGATTACCTGGCCAAGCCGTTCAAACGCAATGACCTACAACAGATTCTGCAGCGCTGGGTGCAGTAGTGACGGTTTTTCGACCATCTGCGACTGGCGTGAAAAGCGAAAGTGCGGCAGTCTTAGGCACCCGAACGAGCCTCAAAAGAGGCTTGAATAAAAATTTCAGTGCACAAGTGTACATTCATGTCCTTGGTGCTGTGACTTTCACCACAACGCAATAGTCTATGAGTAGGCTGCCGGTACGAGGCATGAACGCGTCGATCGGCCGGGAAGTTTTGCCCCACCTGCCGCATGGGATTATTGAGGAGCTCGCATGACCAAACAAAACGCCTTTACTCGGGAAGACCTGCTGCGCTGCAGTCGCGGTGAGCTGTTCGGCCCAGGTAACGCGCAACTGCCCGCCCCGAACATGCTGATGGTGGATCGCATCACCCTGATCAGCGAAGAAGGCGGCAAGTACGGCAAAGGTGAATTGGTCGCCGAGCTGGATATCAACCCTGACCTGTGGTTCTTCGCGTGCCACTTCGAGGGCGATCCGGTGATGCCGGGCTGCCTGGGTCTGGACGCCATGTGGCAACTGGTCGGCTTCTTCCTGGGCTGGCAAGGCCTGCCGGGCCGTGGCCGTGCGCTGGGTTCGGGCGAAGTGAAATTCTTCGGCCAGGTCCTGCCGACCGCCAAGAAAGTCACCTACAACATTCATATCAAACGCGTCCTCAAGGGCAAGCTGAACCTGGCCATCGCCGACGGTTCGGTGACTGTCGACGGTCGCGAAATCTACACCGCCGAAGGCCTTCGCGTCGGCGTGTTCACCTCCACTGACAACTTCTAAGGGTTATTCGCATGCGCCGCGTCGTTATCACTGGTCTGGGCATTGTTTCGTGCCTGGGCAATGACAAAGAGACCGTCTCCGCTAACCTGCGTGCAAGCCGCCCTGGCATCCGGTTCAACCCGGAATATGCTGAAATGGGTCTGCGTAGCCAGGTTTCCGGCTCCATCGACCTCAACCTTGAAGAACTGATCGATCGCAAGATCTATCGTTTCGTCGGCCACGCAGCGGCTTACGCCTACCTGGCCATGAAAGACGCGATCACTGACTCCGGCCTGACCGAAGAGCAAGTGTCCAACCCGCGTACCGGCCTGATCGCCGGCTCGGGCGGCGCGTCGACTCTGAACCAGATGGAAGCGCTGGACATCCTGCGCGAGAAAGGCGTGAAACGCGTTGGCCCATACCGTGTAACGCGGACCATGAGCAGCACCGTTTCCGCGTGCCTGGCCACGCCGTTCAAGATCAAGGGCCTGAACTACTCCATCGCTTCTGCCTGCGCCACCAGTGCTCACTGCATCGGTACCGCCATGGAACAGATCCAGATGGGCAAGCAGGACATCGTCTTCGCCGGTGGCGGTGAAGAAGAGCACTGGAGCCAGTCGTTCCTGTTCGACGCGATGGGCGCCCTGTCCAGCAAGCGCAACGACACCCCGGAACAAGCCTCCCGCGCCTACGACGCCGACCGTGACGGTTTCGTCATCGCTGGCGGTGGCGGCATGGTCGTGGTTGAAGAGCTGGAACACGCTCTGGCCCGTGGCGCCAAGATCTACGCTGAAATCGTTGGCTACGGCGCAACGTCCGACGGCTACGACATGGTTGCCCCAAGTGGCGAAGGCGCGATCCGCTGCATGCAGATGGCAATGTCCACCGTCGACACCCCGATCGACTACCTGAACACCCACGGCACCTCGACTCCGGTTGGCGACGTCGCGGAAATGAAAGGTGTGCGTGAAGTGTTCGGCGACAAGGCTCCAGCAATCAGCTCGACCAAGAGCCTGTCCGGTCACTCCCTGGGCGCCGCCGGCGTTCACGAAGCGATCTACTGCATGCTGATGATGGAAGGCAACTTCATTGCCGGTTCCGCCAACATCGACGAACTGGACCCTGAAGTGGCCGATCTGCCGGTGCTGACCAAGACCCGCGAAAACGCCACCATCAACACCGTGATGAGCAACAGCTTCGGCTTCGGCGGCACCAACGCCACGCTGGTGCTCAAGCGCTGGGAAGGCAAGTAAGCCCCCGCTGCTGAGCCACACATGAAAACGCCCCGACTGGTTCGGGGCGTTTTTTTGCCTGAAATAAATGGCAGTTAACCGTAAAACCCTGTGGGAGCGAGCCTGCTCGCGAATGCGATATTCCAGCCACCCTCTCATCATCTGACCCACCGAATTCGCGAGCAGGCTCGCTCCCACAAGTGGACTTGCTGAGCTTCTGAAAATGAAACTTCTGTCATGAAACTTCCCGCCCTGCGACCGAATGTCGCGGATTACGCGGGCTGCAGCACTGTTGCAAAAACCGCAACAACACCTTGCGCAAATCAAGCGTTTACTTAGCAAGCTAACAAATCATATAAAAGAGTCCTGCACACGCCTTGCTGCAGATAACTTGAGATTTGGAGCTAGCAGATGACTGTAAAAGTAACTGAACGCGACGATTCACACATGTCCCACGAAGGCGTAGCCGCCGGTATCCGCATCTGGGATGTGCATCAACAAGACTTGCTGGTCGGCATGTTCCACAACGAGATCGACGCCCACAACTACAAGGCCGAACTTGAACTGCAGGAACAGCAGCGGGATCTGAAATCCGCCTGAAGCAACCACAGCATTGAAAACGACAAACCCCGCCATGAGCGGGGTTTGTCGTTATTACAGCTTTATCGGTTTACCACATCAGGTCATCCGGGATCTGATAGGCCGCGTACGGATCGTCCTCGGCATTGACCTCTTCGGTCTGCACGTTGAGCTGCACGATACGTTGCGGGTCGCGCTCCTGGATCTTCAGGGCCGCTTCACGAGGGATCACTTCGTAGCCGCCGGCATGGTGCACGATCGCCAGCGAGCCGCTGCTGAGCTTGTTGCGCATCAGCGTATTGACCGAGATGCGCTTGACCTTCTTGTCGTCGACGAAGTTGTAGTAGTCCTCAGTGGTCAGCTTCGGCAGACGCGAGACTTCGATCAACTGTTTGACCTGCGCGGCACGGGCCTTGGCCTCGGCTTTCTCCTGCTGCTGACGGTTCAACTCCTGGTCGCGCTTGACCTTCTCGGCCATGGCTTCCTGAGCGGCGCGCTGCTGCGAATCATCCAGCTCGGCCTGCCCTTTGTGGGCCAGACGCTGTTGCTTCTGCTTGTCTTTGCTGACCTGCTTGGCCTGCTTTTGGTTGACCAGACCTGCTTTGAGCAACTGGTCGCGAAGGGAAAGGCTCATTAATGCTTACTCACTTGGGCAACGGCTCAGCCGCAGCTGGGCAAATTCTTTTCCTGACGTTTGGCTTCACCCCACAGGGCGTCCAACTCTTCGAGGGTGCAATCTTCCATGGGACGACGGGTGTCGCGCAATGCCTGTTCGATAAAACGGAAACGTCTTTCAAACTTGGCGTTGGCGCCACGCAGCGCGGTTTCCGGATCGACCTTCAGGTGCCGGGCCAGATTGACCACGGAAAACAGCAGATCGCCGATCTCGTCGGCCACCGCTTGCGGATCGTTTTCGGACATGGCTTCGAGCACTTCATCGAGCTCTTCGCGCACTTTGTCCAGCACCGGCAACGCATCCGGCCAGTCGAAACCGACCTGCCCGGCACGCTTTTGCAACTTGGCCGAACGCGACAGTGCCGGCAGCGCGGCAGGTACATCATCGAGCAGTGACAGCTGCTCGGGCGCGGCGGATTTCTCGGCGCGTTCTTCGGCCTTGATCTCTTCCCAGCGCTGCTTGACCTGCTCTTCGCTCAGGCATGGTACGTCCAGCGGCGCATACAGATCGCCGGTGGGGAACACGTGCGGATGGCGGCGGATCAGCTTGCGGGTGATGCTGTCGATCACCCCGGCGAATTCGAAGCGCCCTTCTTCCTTGGCCAACTGGCTGTAATAAACCACCTGAAACAGCAGATCGCCCAGTTCGCCCTGCAAGTGATCGAAGTCGCCCCGCTCGATGGCGTCGGCCACTTCGTAGGCTTCTTCGAGGGTGTGCGGGACGATGGTCGCGTAGGTTTGCTTGATGTCCCACGGGCAACCGTACTGCGGGTCGCGCAGACGGTTCATCAGGTGGAGCAGGTCTTCAAGTGAATACATCTGTCATGCCTCTACACAAAACCAATGTGGGAGCGGGCTTGCTCGCGAATGCGGTGTGTCATTCAGCGCAAATATCGACTGACACGCCCTCTTCGCGAGCAAGCCCGCTCCCACCTTCGAACGAAGCCATCTTCACGGGGTACGGTTACGCCGCGTCTCGATGATGTTCGGCAACTGCGAAATCCGCCCCAGCAAGCGCCCCAGCGCATCCAGCCCGGGAATCTCGATGGTCAGCGACATCAACGCAGTGTTGTCTTCCTTGTTCGAGCGGGTGTTGACCGCCAGCACGTTGATCCGCTCGTTGAGCAGCACCTGCGAGACGTCCCGCAGCAGACCGGAACGGTCGTAGGCGCGGATGACGATGTCCACCGGATAGGTGAGCACCGGCACCGGGCCCCAGCTGACCTGGATGATCCGCTCCGGCTCGCGCCCGCCCAGTTGCAGCACCGAGGCGCAGTCCTGCCGGTGAATGCTCACGCCGCGACCCTGGGTGATGTAGCCGACAATCGCGTCGCCCGGCAGCGGCTGGCAGCAGCCGGCCATCTGCGTCATCAGATTGCCGACGCCCTGGATCTGGATGTCGCCGCGCTTGCCCGGCTTGTAACCGGTAGCTTTGCGCGGGATCAACTCCAGCTGTTCGTTGCCACGCTCCGGCTCGACCAGTTGCTGCGCCAGGTTGACCAGTTGCGCCAGACGCAAGTCGCCGGCACCGAGGGCGGCGAACATGTCTTCGGCGGTTTTCATGTTGGCCTTTTCGGCCAGCTTGTCGAAGTCCACCGCCGGCAGACCGAGGCGATTGAGTTCGCGCTCGATCAGGGTTTTACCGGCCGCGACGTTCTGGTCACGGGCCTGTAACTTGAACCAGTGAACGATCTTCGCCCGCGCCCGCGAGGTGGTGACGTAACCCAGGTTCGGGTTCAGCCAGTCGCGGCTCGGCGTACCGTGCTTGCTGGTGATGATCTCGACCTGTTCACCGGTCTGCAGGCTGTAGTTGAGCGGCACGATCCGCCCGTTGATCTTCGCGCCACGGCAGTTGTGCCCGATTTCGGTGTGCACGCGATAGGCGAAGTCCAGCGGCGTCGCGCCCTTCGGCAAGTCGATGGCATGACCGTCCGGGGTGAAGATGTAGACCCGGTCCGGTTCGATATCGACGCGCAGCTGTTCGGCCAGACCACCGATGTCGCCCAGCTCTTCGTGCCATTCGAGCACCTGCCGCAGCCAGGAGATTTTCTCTTCGTAGTGGTTCGAGCCGGATTTGACGTCGGTGCCCTTGTAGCGCCAGTGCGCGCAGACGCCGAGTTCGGCCTCTTCGTGCATCGAGTGCGTACGGATCTGCACTTCCAGCACCTTGCCTTCCGGACCGATTACCGCGGTGTGCAGCGAGCGGTAGCCGTTCTCTTTCGGGTTGGCGATGTAGTCGTCGAATTCCTTCGGGATGTGCCGCCACAGGGTGTGGACGATGCCGAGCGCGGTGTAGCAGTCGCGCATTTCCGGCACCAGCACGCGCACCGCACGCACGTCGTAGATCTGGCTGAATTCCAGACCCTTGCGCTGCATTTTGCGCCAGATCGAATAGATGTGTTTCGCCCGGCCGCTGATGTCGGCGTCGACGCCGGTGGCCTGCAATTCGTCCTTGAGCTGGGTCATCACATCGCTGATGAACCGCTCACGGTCCAGCCGCCGCTCATGGAGCAGCTTGGCGATCTGTTTGTATTGATCGGGTTCCAGGTAACGGAAGGACAAGTCCTCCAGCTCCCACTTGATATGACCGATGCCGAGCCGGTGCGCGAGCGGCGCATAGATGTCGAAGACTTCCCGGGCGACGCGGTTGCGCTTCTCGTCGTCAGCGGTTTTCACCGCGCGAATGGCGCAGGTACGTTCGGCCAGTTTGATCAGCGCGACACGAACGTCGTCGACCATCGCCACCAGCATCTTGCGCAGGTTTTCCACCTGGCCCTGAGTGCCCATCACCATCGACTGGCGCGGGCTGAGGCTGGCACTGATTGCCGCCATGCGCTGCACGCCGTCGATCAGTTTGGCCACGACGGGACCGAAGCGCTGGCTGACCGCCGCGAGTTCGATCTGACCTTCGCGGACGCCGCGATACAGCACCGCCGCGACCAGCGAATCCTGATCGAGTTTGAGGTCGGCGAGGATCTCGGCGATCTCCAGTCCCGTGCTGAAACTGCCGGAGCCTTCGGCCCACAGATTCTTCTTGGCATTGGACTGCTGTTCGGCCTCGCGAGCGAACTCGCAGGCTTCTTTCAAGGCTTCGCGATCCAGTGCCATGTCGACACTGACCGCGTGATCGAGCCAAGCCTCGAGATTGATACTGCCGTCAGTGTTGATCGGCTGGTGTGCTCTCACCTGTACCATGCTGCTTTACCTTCCCTACGACGCAGATTCAATGCGTCAAATCGCTGACCCTCAACGCCCGTATGCGCTCGCGGGGCTAAAGCGAGCGCCGCCCAGACAGGTCAGACGGATTCAGACGAGCCATCCTGGCTCGCTTCAAATAACGCCATGGCCTCGACATGTGCCGTCTGAGGAAACATATCGAGAATCCCGGCACGTTTTAACCGGTAGCCCTGCCTGATCAATTCGACCGTATCGCGCGCCAGAGTTGCAGGGTTGCACGATACATACACCAACCGTTTGGCACCCAGGGTCGCGAGCTTGCGCACCACCTCGAAAGCACCGTCACGCGGTGGGTCCAAGAGTACCGCAGAAAAGCCGTTTCCGATCCACTGAGCATCGGTCAAAGGCTGGGATAAATCGGCTTGAAAAAACTTTGTGTTATGCAAATTGTTGCTAGCGGCATTCGCAGCGGCGCGGTCGACCATGGTCTGCACGCCCTCCACCGCCACCACTTCGCGCACGCTTTTGGCCAGCGGCAAGGCGAAGTTGCCCAGACCGCAGAACAGGTCGAGTACCCGCTCGTCACCGGTCGGCTTCAGCCAGTCCAGCGCCTGCGCGACCATCGCCTCATTGACCCCGGCGTTGACCTGAATGAAATCCCCCGGGCGCCAGGCCAGATCCAGATCGCACTGCTCCAGGCGATAACCCAGCGACTGCGTGGCATCCACCGGTTGCGGCTCGCCGTCGCCATGCAGCCACAGTTGCGCTTCATGGAACTGGCAGAATTCCTTGAGGATCGTCAGGTCGGCTTCAGACAACGGCGCCATGTGTCGCAACAACACCGCCAGCGAAGAACCACTGAACAACTCGACGTGCCCCAGCGCTTGCGGTTTGCTCAAACGACGGAGCATCTCCGGCAAACGGGTCATGATCGGTTGCAAGGGCTGTACCAGCACCGGGCATTCGTTGATGGCGACGATGTCCTGACTGCCGGCAGCGCGGAAACCGACTTCAAGCTGCTTGGCTTTCATGTCCCAGCGCACGGCGATCCGCGCGCGGCGGCGATAGCCGAATTCCGGGCCAGTCAACGGCGCAGCCCATTCGTCAGGCGCGACCCCGGCAACCTTCGACAGCTGCTCGGCGAGCATGCGCTGTTTCAGGGCAAGCTGTTCGGTGTGGGGCAAATGCTGCACGCTGCACCCGCCGCAGCGGCCGGCATGCTGACAGGCTGCCGGGCGACGCAATTCGCTGGCCTTGAACACGCGCTCGGTGCGCGCTTCGACCACTTTGCCGCGGGCGCCAAGCACCCGCGCCTCGACCTCTTCACCGGCGAGGGCGCCGAGGACGAACCAGGTTTTGCCTTCGAAAAACGCGATGCCGCGACCGTCATTGGCCAGGCGCTCGATGTTCAAGCGCTGTTTTTTGCCGGTCGGAATTTGCGCGGCCTTGCTGCCGCCGGTGGGCTGGAAGCGCAGGCCTCTCTCGTGCTTGGCCATCAGTTGGGCGCGTCGAAAATGCCGGTCGACAGATAACGGTCGCCACGGTCGCAAATGATCGCGACGATCACCGCGTTTTCAACTTCTTTGGACAGGCGCAGCATCGCTGCCACCGCACCGCCCGAGGACACGCCACAGAAGATGCCTTCTTCGCGGGCCAGACGCCGGGTGACGTCCTCGGCTTCGCTTTGCGCCATGTCGACAATGCGGTCGACGCGGTCGGCCTGATAGATCTTCGGCAGGTATTCCTGCGGCCAGCGACGGATACCGGGAATGGCCGAGCCTTCCATCGGTTGCAGCCCGATGATCTGCACGCTGTCGCTCTGCTCTTTCAAGTAGCGCGAGACGCCCATGATGGTGCCGGTGGTGCCCATCGAACTGACGAAATGGGTGATGGTGCCCTGGGTCTGACGCCAGATTTCCGGGCCGGTGGTGGTGTAGTGCGCTTCAGGGTTGTCGCCGTTGGCGAACTGATCGAGCACCTTGCCACGGCCTTCGGCTTCCATCCGCTGGGCGAGATCGCGAGCGCCTTCCATGCCCTCTTCCTGACTGACCAGAATCAGCTCGGCACCGTAAGCGGTCATCGCCGCTTTACGTTCGGCACTGGAGTTGTCCGGCATGATCAGGATCATCTTGTAACCCTTGATCGCGGCGGCCATCGCCAGCGCAATCCCGGTGTTGCCCGAGGTCGCTTCGATCAGCGTGTCACCGGCGTGGATCTGCCCGCGCAGTTCGGCACGGGTGATCATCGACAGCGCCGGACGATCCTTGACCGAACCCGCCGGGTTGTTCCCTTCGAGCTTGAGCAATAGGGTGTTGCTGGTGGCACCGGGCAGGCGCTGCAAACGCACCAGCGGAGTGTTGCCGACGCAATCGGCGATGGTTGGGTACTGCAGGGTCATGGCGTATTCGCAATCCAGACGTGCGGGGGCGCCTATCATACCGGCAAACGTTCGCAGGCCATATCACGCAAAGTGCGGTGCTTATGGTTTCTGGGAATAAGCAGATGGCTCAGCCTTCCTCTTCCCCTGCGACATTCATGGCATAGAACTCGTGCAATTTGGCTTGCAGCAATTGTTTGTCTGGCAACTGCACCTGATATTCCGCGATCAGCGCCGCAGACAAGCTGCGATTGAGGGCATATTCGACGACCTCGTCCTCCTTGCTGGCGCAAAGCAATACACCGATGGCCGGATTCTCGTGAGGTTTGCGAACACCGCGATCCAGCGCTTCAAGGTAGAAATTCAGTTTGCCCAGATATTCAGGTTCAAAACGTCCGACCTTGAGCTCGATGGCGACAAGACAGTTGAGCCCACGATGGAAGAACAGCAGATCAAGGGCGAAATCACGGCCGCCAACTTGTACCGGATACTCCGAGCCGACGAAGCAGAAATCGCGCCCCAACTCGATCAGAAACTCCTTCAGTCGCCCCAGCAAACCTTGGTGCAGATCGGTCTCGGCGTGTACGCCGGGCAGGTCGAGAAATTCGACCATGTAGGCGTCACGGAAGATCTCGAGTGCGGCGGGATGAGTCTGTTTGAGGACAGCAGAAGCCTTTGCGGGCTGGGTGATGCTGCGTTCGAAGAGCGCAGCCTTGAGTTGGCGTTCGAGTTCGCGCTTTGACCACTTTTCCTGAATTGCCATGCGGACGTAGAACTCGCGTTCTTCTGAACGTTTGCTTTGGCTGAGAATGATCAAATTGTGAGACCAAGACAATTGTCGCACCAGTGGTGCGACTTTTTCTTCAGCGTGATAAGTCTCGTAGAACTGGCACATGCGGAACAAGTTCGAACGGGTAAACCCACGCAGCCCTGGCTGCGTTCGAGCCAGATGTTCGGCCAGTTGCCTAACCACCGCATCGCCCCACTCAGCGCGAGCGATCTTGCGGCTGATGTAACCCCCCACCTGCCAGTACAACTCGATCAGTTGAGTATTTACTGCTTGCACGGCTTGCTGCCTGGCGTTCTGAATCAGCGCCAGTACTTCATTGAAACGGTTATCGGAGGTATTGCCGGGGATGTCAGTTGCAGTCATGACCAGTTCCTTGAGGACGAGCGGAGCCCCGAGAGTAAACGGTCAAGAACGGGTTAAAACGTCGATAAACTCCCTTAGGAAAGGTCGTACAAAAATACGAGATCCCTCCCGCACTGGCTTACAGTGGTGAAGCGAAATTCCCCATCGCGAGCAGGCTCACTCCTACAGGAGATCTGCGTTGTTCACACGTTCGGTGGCGAAACGAGTTCCAGTGTAGGAGCGAGCCTGCTCGCGATAGCATCAGTCGATGCGACATCATCGTCAGCCACCAGGCGCAAATTCAAGCGCAACCCCGCCCCACCATTCTCCGCCCACACCATCCCACCCTGACGCTGCACCGCATTCCTCGCAATGCTCAACCCCAGTCCAAAACCACCATCCCCCGGACGCGAGCCGTCGAGGCGGGTGAAGGGTGAGAAGATCCGTTGCAGATCGCCCTCGGCCACCCCGCCGCCCTGATCCTCCAGCCATAAATGCCAGTAATCGCCGTCACGCCGTCCATCGAGGCGCACGATGCCGCCCTCGGGCGAATGCCGAATGGCGTTGCGCAGGATGTTCTCCAGCGCCTGCGCCAAAGTATTGAGGTTGCCGCGCACCCAGCACGACGCCGGCACCGCGCACTGCAATTGCAGGCTCGGCCAGCCGCTTTCATAACAGGCATTGTCGGTGAGCATTTCCCACAAGGCCTGAATCTGGATCGCCTCGTCCGGCAGCGGCGCACGCTCGGTGTCGAGCCACGCCAGTTGCAGGGTGTCTTCGACCAGTCGTTGCATGCCGTCGACTTCACGGCTGATGCGCTCGCGCAGTTGCCGTAGATCCTGTTCGCTTTCACTGGCCACCCGCAGCCGGCTCAGCGGCGTGCGCAGTTCATGGGACAGGTCGCGCAGCAATTGCTGTTGCAGGGCGACGGTGGATTGCAGGCGTTCGGACATTGAATCGAAGGCCCGCGCCAGTTCACCGAGTTCGTCCGGGCGCTGGGTAATGCCGCTCGACAGACGCACATTCAATTGGTCGGCACGCCACGCATTGGCCTGCTTGCGTAGATTGTTCAGCGGCACCACCAGCAAGCGATACAGGCCGACACACAGCAACAGAGTGAACAGCCCCGGAATCACCCCGTTGGTGATCACCCGCCAGAACACCCGGTATTTCCCCGGCAGGAAGCGCTCGGGCAACTCGATCACCAGACTGCCGGCGGACGGATTCTGCGGAAACGGTACGCGCAGCCACGGCCGGCCCTTCTTGTGGATCGGCCAGTCGAGGCCGCGCAAAAAGGTCAGGTGCTGGATTTCCTGTTCATCCAGCGGATCGCTGCTCAACGACTGCAGATTGCGGTCGATCACCCCGACCCAGGCGGCTTCGCGCAGCTCCATGCTCTGCAACCAGTTATCGACCCCGTCACGCTCACCGCGCTGCCACGCGCGCTCGGCTTCGCCGGCATAGCGGCTGAGGGTGCCGCGCGCCTCGTCGGAGAGATACTGGTTGCGCTCTTCCATGTAGCGGCCCCAGGACCAGCTCAGCCAGATCATCAACAGACAGAACGCTACCAGCAGACACGCCAGTTTCCAGAACAGCGAATGCCGCCCCGGCAGGTCAGAGACTTTCATCGGTGGCACTCAGCACATAACCCTTGCCCCACACCGTGCGCACTTCCCGTTCGAGGTAACCGATGGCCTTGAGTTTGCGGCGGATCTGGCTGATGTGCATGTCAAGGCTGCGGTCGTGGGCCGCGTAGCCGCGTTGCAGCACATGCTGATAAAGGAAGGCCTTGCTCAGCACTTCTTCGTCGTTGCGATTGAGGGTTTCCAGCAGACGGTATTCGCTGCGGGTCAGGCCGGCGGCTTGTGCGTTATAGAAGACTTCGCACTGTTCGTCGTCGAAACGCAGCGCGCCGTGGATCGTAGCCGGGGCAATCGCTGCCGGGCGCCGATCCAGCGCCACCCGGCGCAGGATCGCCTCGATCCGTACATGCAGCTCGGCCATGCTGAACGGCTTGGGCAGGTAATCATCGGCGCCCAGGCGAAAACCGCTGATGCGATCGGCCTCGGCGCCCAGCGCCGACATCAGCAGCACCGGCGTCGAATGGCTCTGGCGCAATTGCGTCAGCACCTTCAGGCCGTCGAGCCCCGGCAGCAGAATGTCCATCAGCACCACGTCGAACGGCTGGTGACGCGCAATGTTCAGCCCTTCCTGACCGTTCTGGCACCAGGTCACCGCAAAGCCGCTGCGGCCCAGATGCTCGTGAACATAGGCGCCCAGCACCGGGTCGTCCTCAATGGCGAGAATGCGTGGCAGGTCGGTGGAAACAGGAGTCATGAGTATCTGCTAATAATTCTCAGTTGGCCGATTATTCAAGATTGCCCGCCATCGGGCAACCCAAGCTTGACCGGCCGGACAAACGCGCCAGGCCGCGCCGACCAATGGCGACATGATTTTTCCGAAGATTGCCCGCCTGCAAATCGCTACACTGCGCCAATGTCGCGTGCCGGACGCACGTGCGAGTCAACAGTTCAGCGGGATGCAGGAGATGGGTGTGCTCAAGAAACTGGGAATCAAAGGTCGCGTGTTGTTGCTGACCCTGTTGCCCACCAGCCTGATGGCGTTGGTGCTCGGTGGCTATTTCACCTGGATGCAACAGTCCGATTTGCAGACCCAATTGATGCAGCGCGGTGAAATGATCGCCGAACAACTGGCGCCGCTGGTGGCGCCCGCCATGGGCCACGGCAACACCGATCTGCTCGAACGCATCGCCACCCAGTCCCTCGAACAACCCGACGTGCGCGCCGTCACCTTCCTCGCCCCCGACCGCACACCGCTGGCGCACGCCGGCCCGACCATGCTCAATCAGGCGCCCAGCGGTGACAGTGCACAACTGCAACGGCGCAGCGGCAATGACGCCACCCGTTACCTGATGCCGGTGTTCGGCAAGCATCGCAACCTCGCTGGTGATCTGATCCCCGAAGAATCAGACCGTCTGCTCGGCTGGGTCGAACTGGAGCTGTCGCACAACGGCATGCTGCTGCGCGGTTATCGCAGCCTGTTTGCCAGCCTGCTGTTGATTGCCGCCGGTCTGGCGGGCGCGGCCCTGCTCGCGTTGCGCATGGGCCGCACCATCAACCGCCCGCTGAGCCAGATCAAACAGGCGGTTGCCCAGCTCAAGGACGGTCATCTGGAAACCCGCCTGCCACCGCTCGGCAGTCAGGAACTGGACGAGCTCGCCTCGGGCATCAACCGCATGGCCGGCACCCTGCAGAACGCTCGCGAAGAACTGCAGCACAGCGTCGATCAGGCCACCGAAGACGTGCGGCAGAATCTGGAAACCATCGAGATCCAGAACATCGAACTGGACCTGGCGCGCAAAGAAGCACTGGAGGCGAGCCGGATCAAATCCGAGTTCCTCGCCAACATGAGCCACGAGATCCGCACGCCGCTCAACGGCATTCTCGGTTTCACGCATCTGTTGCAGAAAAGCGAACTGACCCCGCGCCAGCTCGACTATCTGGGCACCATCGAGAAGTCCGCTGACAGCCTGCTGGGGATCATCAACGAGATCCTCGATTTCTCGAAGATCGAGGCCGGCAAACTGGTGCTCGACCATATCCCGTTCAACCTGCGCGATCTGCTGCAGGACACCCTGACCATCCTGGCCCCGGCAGCCCACGCCAAGCAGTTGGAGCTGGTGAGTCTGGTCTATCGCGACACGCCGCTGTCACTGGTCGGCGACCCGCTGCGCCTCAAGCAGATCCTCACCAACCTGGTCAGCAACGCGATCAAATTCACCCGCGAAGGCACCATCGTCGCCCGCGCCATGCTTGAAGAAGAACACGAAGACAGCGTGCAGTTGCGCATCAGCATTCAGGACACCGGCATCGGCCTGTCGAGTCAGGACGTGCGCGCGTTGTTCCAGGCCTTCAGTCAGGCCGACAACTCGCTGTCGCGCCAACCCGGCGGTACCGGTCTGGGTCTGGTGATCTCCAAGCGTCTGATCGAACAGATGGGTGGTGAAATCGGCGTCGACAGCACCCCGGGCGAAGGCTCGGAATTCTGGATCAGCCTGAGCCTGCCGAAAACCCGCGACGACAGCGAAGACCTGCCAGGCCCGCCACTGCTCGGGCGTCGCGTGGCGGTGCTGGAAAATCACGAACTGGCTCGTCAGGCCCTGCAGCATCAACTGGAAGACTGCGGCCTCGACGTCACGCCGTTCAATACGCTGGAGAGCCTGACCAACGGCGTCACCGGCGCGCACCAGACCGATCAGGCGATCGACCTTGCGGTGCTCGGCATCACCAGCAACGACATGCTCCCGGAGCGCCTGAACCAGCACATCTGGGATCTCGAACACCTCGGTTGCAAAGTGCTGGTACTGTGCCCGACCACCGAACAGACGCTGTTCCATCTCTCGGTGCCCAACCCGCACAGCCAGCTGCAAGCCAAACCAGCCTGCACGCGCAAACTGCGTCGGGCGTTGGCCGATCTGGCCAATCCACGCCAGCCGCGCAACGAGCCGGGTGAGCCGCTGTCGAGCCGCGCGCCGAAAGTGCTGTGCGTCGACGACAACCCGGCCAACCTGTTGCTGGTGCAGACCCTGCTCGAAGACATGGGCGCCAAGGTTCTGGCCGTGGAAAGCGGCTACGCAGCAGTCAAAGCGGTGCAGAGCGAATCCTTCGATCTGGTGCTGATGGACGTACAGATGCCGGGCATGGACGGACGCCAGACCACCGAAACCATCCGTCAGTGGGAAAGCGAACGGCATAGCACACCGCTGCCGATCGTCGCCCTCACCGCCCACGCCATGGCCAACGAAAAACGCGCCTTGCTGCAAAGCGGCATGGACGACTACCTGACCAAACCGATCAGCGAGCGGCAACTGGCGCAAGTGGTGCTGAAGTGGACCGGTCTGGCCTTGCGCAATCAAGGAACGGAACGGGCCAGCGACAGCGCGGCGGGTGGCAATGAGTTGCCGGTGCTCGACCACGAAGAAGGCTTGCGTCTGGCCGCCGGCAAGGCCGATCTGGCAGCCGACATGCTGGCCATGTTGCTCGCCTCGCTGGAGGCTGACCGCGAAGCCATTCGTGCCGCCAGTGAAGCCCGGGATCAGAATGCACTGATCGAGCGCGTGCATCGCCTGCACGGTGCGACCCGATATTGTGGCGTGCCGCAGTTACGCGCGGCCTGTCAGCGCAGTGAAACCCTGCTCAAACAGGGCGATCCGAAGGCAGTGGTGGCGCTGGAAGAACTGGAGCGGGCGATCAATCGACTCGCGACGCAAGCCAGGATCAGCGCCTGATCCACGGCAATGCCGGCAGCGGCATCTGCCGTTAAAGTGGTGGCCGTCAACGCTGACTCGCCACCCCGTTCCAGGAGGAATTCATGCGCACGCTCGTTTTCAGCAGCCAGACCTATGACCGCGACAGCTTCCTCGGCGCCGAATGCCCGGCCGGGCTGGAACTGCACTTTCAGCCGGCCCGGCTCAGTCTCGACACCGCCGCCCTGGCCGAGCAGCACGAGGTGGTCTGCGCCTTCATCAATGACGACCTCAGTGCGCCGGTGCTGGAGCGCCTCGCCGCCGGTGGCACACGGCTGATCGCCCTGCGCTCGGCGGGCTACAACCATGTTGATCTGCTCGCGGCAAAACGCCTCGGGCTGGCCGTGGTGCGGGTACCGGCCTACTCGCCACATGCGGTGGCCGAACACGCGGTGGCGCTGATTCTGGCACTCAACCGACGCCTGCACCGCGCCTACAACCGCACCCGCGAAGGCGATTTCACGCTGCACGGCCTGACGGGTTTCGATCTGGTGGGCAAGACCGTGGGCATCGTCGGCACCGGGCAGATCGGCGCGACGTTCGCGAAAATCATGTACGGTTTCGGTTGCCAATTGCTGGCCTACGACCCGTACCCAAACCCTGAGGTCGTGGCGCTGGGCGCACGTTACCTGAGTCTGCCGGAGCTGCTCGCGCAGTCACGAATCATCAGCCTGCATTGCCCGCTCAACGCGCAAAGCAAACACTTGATCAACCGCGAGTCACTGGCACACCTGCAACCGGGGGCGATGTTGATCAACACCGGACGCGGCGGCCTGGTCGACACGCCAGCGCTGATCGACGCCTTGAAGGACGGCCAACTGGGCTATCTGGGACTGGATGTGTATGAAGAAGAGGCGCAGCTGTTTTTCGAGGATCGCAGCGACTTGCCGTTGCAGGACGACGTATTGGCGCGGCTGCTGACCTTCCCGAACGTGATCATCACCGCGCATCAGGCGTTTCTGACCCATGAAGCGCTGGGCGCGATTGCCGCGACCACCCTGCACAACATCGCGACCTGGGCTGCAGGTGCGCCGCAGAACCAGGTCGAAGGTTGAAGGCTTGCCGGTTTACTTCGGCGACAGCGACGAGGCCAGGATCAGCAACGCCAGCCAGCCAAAACCGAAAAAGCGCTGCTTCATCGAATGACCGTTACGCAGCAGGAACCAGACGAAGACCATCGGTAGCAGGAACACCATGATCTTCAACCAGCCTTCCACTGGCCGCGAACCGTCGGCGTTGGGCTGAAGTTGAGGTGCGGGTTCCGGTTGCCGACGGCGGCGACCGAGCGCGGCCGGTGTGACTTTCGGCGCAGGCTCCGGGGCTGGCGCCGGGACGAAGGCTTCAGGCACGGATTTGTTGCGCGGCAGGCTGCCAAATGAAATCGTCGCAGCGGCGGCTTGCGCCGGTGTGTGCTCGTGCTGCTGCGCCATCGGAGCACCACAATGAATGCACGCCTTGGCTTCCGAGCTGATGCTCCGCTTGCATTCATAACATTCGATCAGCGCCATGTTCCGTTCCCTCAGAGTGAAGGGCGGCAGTTTGCCATGAGCGCCGGAGGATTTGAACCGGATCGAAGGTCGCACGCGTACGCCATCCTGCAATCCAGCCCGTGCTAGCATGTCGCGCAGATTTGGAGGACCCATGGTCGAACACGATTTCCGCTACACCCTGATGAACCCGCAACACACCCTCACCGAATGCCGCGCCCTCGTACCGGGCCGCTATCAGGTCACCGGCAACGGTGGCTCGATCCGCAACGGTGACGTCCTGTTGGTCACCCTCAAAGGCAGCAAGGACTTGTCCATGCGCCTGACCGTCGACACCGTGCGCCACCTGATCAATCCGCCGGGCCAATGGACCGCGATGACCACCGGCCCGGTCTTCGGCGAACTGGCGATCCACACCTGGCAGGTCAACTGCGACAGCTGCGCCAAAGAGCTGAACTTCGAGTTTGCCGTGGACGCCAAGCTGGGCAAGACCGCCGAGAAACCGGCCGCCACGGCGCGCATCGCCGAGCTGGGCTGGAAAGCCGTCGGCGACAAGCACCTGTGCCCGAAATGCCAGGAGCCTGCGTGATGAAACGCCTTGCCCTGCCGCTGCTGGTCGGTGCCGCTCTGGTGGGCTGCGCCGCAGAGCCTGTGCAATTGCAACAGAACCGCAGCTACATTCTGGAGTGGATCGGCGAGCGGCCATTGATGGATTACAGCCATCTGACCGTGACCCTCGGTGACGATGGTCGCGCATATGGCAACGGCGGTTGCAACCACTGGTTCGCGCCGTACACCCTCGAAGGTGACAAGCTGAGCTTCGGCCCGATCGGCAAGACCCGCAAACTCTGCGCGCCGGCGCTGATGGAGCAGGAACAACGCTTCCTGCAGGCGCTGCAAGGCGTTGAGCGCTGGGACATCTCGCCGATCGAGCAGATGCGCTTCTGGCCGGCCGAAGGCAAGCCGTTGCGTTGGTGGCTGGAAGAGGGTTAACCCTCAAGAACGCCAAACCCTCACCCTAACCCTCTCCCAAAGGGAGAGGGAACTGATTGGGGGGTTCTGAAAGTGTGCGCCGACTTGAAGGATCTTCGCTGAATCCATAATCGACACGATCTTCCAGGTCGATGGAAGCGCCAGACACCTCGGTCAGCTCCCTCTCCTTCTGGGAGAGGGCTGGGGTGAGCGTTGCTCTTTAGAGGCAGCTCACTTTGTCGCCTGCAATGCCTCAAGCTTGGCCATCACCCCCGCCGCCGTCTGCTCGCCCATCAACTGCTCACGCACCTTGCCCTTGTTGTCGATGATGTAGGTCACCGGCAAGGCCTCACTGCGCGGCAGGTCGAACAGGTCGGCCGGATCCTGCGCCAGCACGGTGAACTTGATGCCCAGCTTCTCGCTGGCACTCTTCAGGTCTTCACCCTGGACGTTGTCGAAGTTGACCCCGAACACGCCGATGTTCTTGCTCTTGAGTTCGTCAGCCAAATGATTGAGCTCAGGAATTTCCGTGCGGCACGGGCCACACCATTCGGCCCAGTAATTGATGACTACCCATTGTTTGTCCAGACGCTCGGACGCGACCTTCTGACCATTCTGGTCAATGCCGTAGTCATTGCCGCAGCCCCCCAGCATCAACGCCCCGATTATCGTCAATGCCGCTGCCAATCGCCGTGTCATGTCATGTTCCCTGGTCAAAAATTGAAGGCGCCTGCGACCCATCGCCTCTGAAGGTTCTGGATTACGCGCTGCACAGTTAGAATAGCCGCCACTTTACGCCAGAAGCGACCCGCCATGACCGATCTGACGCTTTATCACAATCCGCGCTGCTCGAAATCCCGCGGCGCACTGGAACTTCTCGAGGCCCGTGGCCTGACCCCGAACGTGGTGCGTTACCTCGAAACCCCGCTGAATGCGGTGCAAATCAAGGCACTGCTCGGCAAGCTCGGGATCAGCGCGCGTCAGTTGCTGCGCAGCGGAGAAGATGAATACAAAATGCTTCAGCTGGCTGACGAAAGCCTCAGCGAAGCGCAATTGATCGACGCCATCGCCCAGCATCCAAAACTGATGGAACGACCGATTCTCGAAGTCGGCGACAAGGCTGTGATCGGTCGTCCGCCGGAAAATGTGCTGGAGCTGCTGCCGTGAGCGCGCCGTACATTCTGGTTCTGTATTACAGCCGCAACGGTTCGACCAACGAGATGGCCCGGCAGATTGCCCGCGGTGTCGAACAGGCCGGTCTCGAAGCGCGCCCGCGTACCGTACCGGCGATTTCCAGCGAGTGTGAGGCGGTCGCCCCGGAAATCCCGGAAGACGGTGCGCTCTACGCCACCCTCGATGACCTGAAGAACTGCGCCGGCCTCGCCCTTGGCAGCCCGACGCGCTTTGGCAACATGGCCGCACCGCTCAAGTACTTCCTCGACGGCACCAGCAACCTGTGGCTGACCGGCGCTCTGGTCGGCAAACCGGCCGGCGTGTTCACCTCCACCGCCAGCCTGCACGGCGGTCAGGAAACCACCCTGCTGTCGATGATGCTGCCGCTGTTGCACCACGGCATGCTGATCACCGGCCTGCCGTATAGCGAGTCGGCGCTGCTGGAAACCCAGGGCGGCGGTACGCCGTATGGCGCCAGTCATCATGCCGGGGCCGATGGCAAGAAAGGTCTCGATCAACACGAAATGGCGCTGTGTCGCGCACTCGGCGCACGCCTGGCGAAAACCGCGCAAAAACTGGAGGGCTGAGGGTGGCGAAGAAGCCGAAAGTCCTGCCCTCCGTCGAGTGGCTCGAACCCCGCGTCAAGGCGATGCGGGTCATCAGTCTATTGTGCTTCTTCGGCCTCGCCGGGCTGCTCGCCGCTTACTATCTGGTGTTCGCCGACCTGCACGGCGCCCGACCGTGGGTGATCCTGCTGGTCGAGCTGATCCCGTGGCTGATCCTTGCGCCGGGGATGCTGATGGGCAACGCGCGTGCGCACTCGTGGATGTGTTTTGTGGTGAATCTGTATTTCATCAAGGGCGCACTGGCAGCGTATGACCCGAACCGACAGCTGTTCGGGGTGCTGGAGATGGCCGCGAGCCTGGCGCTGTTCTGCTCGGCGCTGCTGTATGTGCGGTGGCGGTATCAGTTGAATCGCAAACTCGCGGGCGAAGGCGAGATCAGCGTCGCCTGATCTGACGCCTTCGCGAGCAGGCTCGCTCCCACATTTGAAATGTATTCCCTCTGTGGGAGCGGGCTTGCTCGCGAATGGAGCGCTGCGGTCTTAATGGTTGACGGTGTACGCGAGCATCATCGAAATCTGGCTCATCGGCCGCCCGCCACTCTGTTCATGCCACTGATTGAACGCGTTCTGCACAATCGCCAGATCGCGCAGACTGGTCGGCGCCTTGTCGACGATCTTCTGTGCATTCAGCGCGGCGACCACGTCATAGCTCGGCACGAAAGTGTCCTTGCCGACCATGCGCAGGAAGCGCGGCGCCGACAGTCCGCCCAACTGACTCCCATGCTTTTTCAGGTAGGTCCACAGACCGACGATATCGGTCACCGGCCAGTCGGCGATCAGCGCGCCGAAACTGCCCTTGTCCTTTTCCACATCGAGGATGAACTGGGCATTGCGCGGCACGCTCTTGAGCTTGCCCAGGTGGCGAATGATTCGCGCGTCCTGCATCAGGCGCTCGAGATGCTCGGCGCTCATCAGCACGACTTTTTCCGGGTCAAACTTGAAGAACACTTCTTCAAAGGCCGGCCACTTGGCGTCCACCAGGCTGTGCTTGAGACCAGCGCGAAACACGCGCAGGGCCATGGTCGAGAGGTAACGATCGTCGCTGATCTTGCGCAATTGCGCGGGAGTCTTGGGAACGGGCAGATGGGCTTCCAGTTCAGCCGCCGAACCGAAGCGGTTCAGACAGTATTCGTGCAGCCACTTGTAATCGCGCATGCCCTCTCCTATTGAATGAAACGAAAAACCCCATGTGGGAGCGGGCCCTGTGGTGAGGGGATTTAGCGAAACGTCGCACCGCCCCGATGAGGAGCAAAGCTCCCCCAGAAAAGCTGGGGCTGCTGCGCAGCCCATCGGGGATAAATCCCCTCACCACAGGGCTCACTCCCACAATGATTGTGCTTACAGGTTAACGACGTTAACGAAGCGCGAGGCCGCCGTTTCGTCGATCTTCAGGCTGGTGAAGTCGAACAGGTTGCGGTCGGCCAGTTGCGACGGCACCACGTTCTGCAGACTGCGGAAGATGCTTTCAGTTCGGCCCGGAGTCTTGCGCTCCCAGTCCTGAAGCATTTCCTTGACCACCTGGCGCTGCAGGTTTTCCTGCGAACCGCAGAGGTTGCACGGGATGATCGGGAATTCCTTGAAGTCCGAGTAGGCCTGGATGTCTTTCTCGTTGCAGTAGGCCAGCGGACGGATCACCACGTTGCGCCCGTCGTCGGCGCGCAGCTTTGGCGGCATCGCCTTGAGGGTGCCGTTGAAGAACATGTTGAGGAAGAACGTCTCGACGATGTCGTCACGGTGGTGACCGAGGGCCATCTTGGTCGCGCCGATTTCGTCGGCAAAGGTGTACAGCGTGCCGCGACGCAGGCGCGAGCACAGCGAGCAGGTGGTCTTGCCTTCCGGCACCAGCTCCTTGACCACCGAGTAGGTGTCCTTCTCGACGATGTGGTACTCGACGCCCAGCTCTTTCAGGTAGGCCGGCAGTACGTGCTCGGGGAAGCCCGGCTGCTTCTGATCCATGTTCACCGCGACGATCTCGAACTTGATCGGTGCAACCTTCTGCAGGTGCAGCAGCACATCGAGCATGGTGTAGCTGTCCTTGCCTCCGGACAGGCAGACCATGACCTTGTCGCCGTCTTCGATCATGTTGAAATCGGCGACCGCTTCGCCGGCCAGGCGGCGCAGGCGCTTTTGCAGTTTGTTCTGGTTGACCGTAAGAGTGCCCATGACGCGAAATCCGTGAGGTGTGACGAAAGGCGGGCATTTTACGCAAAAACACCGGGGTTGTGGCCACAGGTTGTCGCCCCTTCGATTGCCCGTTTGCACAGACCCCGACGCGATTACCCCGCCGGTTTACAGCGCAATTTGCTCTAAGCCCCTAATCCCTGTGCGGTTAAGTCCTTTCTATACTGCGACATAAGGTCGCACACAATCTGAAGACCTGAATTTGCTCGGCCACCTTGGCCCGTAGGCGCTCCGCTGGGGGGCGATGGCAATAACAAGAGGAGTGACTGGCATGATCCATCACGTAGTGGGACTTTTTACCCACCCCGATCAGGAATGGAAGGAAATCCGTGGCGACCAAGAGGAAAGCATCAGCCACATGTACCTGACGCACACGCTGATCCTGGCGGCGATTCCGGCGGTTTCGGCGTTTATCGGCACCACTCAGGTCGGCTGGGTGATCGGCAACCGCGCACCGGTGATGCTCACCGTCGAAAGCGCGATCTGGATGACCGTGATGTCGTACCTGGCGATGCTCGGCGGGGTCGCAGTGATGGGCGCCTTCGTGCACTGGATGGCCCGCACCTATGACGCCAATCCGAGTCTGGCCCGTTGCGTGGCATTCGCCACCTACACCGCGACACCGTTGTTCGTCGGCGGGCTGGCGGCGCTGTATCCGCACATGTGGCTGGGAATGATCGTCGGCACGGCGGCCATCTGCTACACGGTGTATCTGCTGTACGTGGGGCTGCCAACGTTCATGAACATTCCGTCGGACGAAGGCTTCCTGTTTTCCAGCTCGGTGCTGGCGGTGGGTCTGGTGGTGCTGGTGGCCATCATGGCGTTCACCGTGATTGTCTGGGGCCTCGGCGTGGGGCCGGTGTATACCAACTGACAAGCTTTACCCCAGAGAAAAACAAGATCTGCCAATACAGGCCGCCGCAAGGCGGCCTTCTCGTTTGGCGGATGACCATTCGGCAGGTCAGCGATTCGCAAGTCCCAGAGGTTGCGGCATACTCGACGCCTCTGGAGATCCATCAAGCATGCCCGAGCAACTCAATACCCGCGTCGAAGACTGTTACCAACTCGCTGAAGCCTTTTTCAAACGTCATTTCCAACGCCCCGTCGTCAGCCTCAAGCTGCGCGGGCAAAAAGCCGGTGTCGCGCATCTGCACGAGAACCTGCTGCGCTTCAACCCGCAGCTGTACCGGGAAAACACCGAACACTTCCTCAAGCAGACCGTGGCCCACGAAGTCGCGCACCTGATCGCCCATCAACTGTTCGGCGACCGTATCCAGCCCCACGGCGAGGAGTGGCAACTGATCATGCGCGGGGTTTACGAACTGCCGCCGGATCGCTGCCACACCTACGCAATCAAACGCCGCAGCGTGACCCGCTACATCTACAAATGCCCATGCGCCGACAGTGATTTCCCGTTTTCGGCGCAGCGCCATAGCCTGGTGCGCCAAGGGCGACGGTATTTATGCCGTAGATGCCGCAACACTTTGGTGTTCAGTGGTGAGATGCGGGTGGAATAGCCGGTTTTTGTATTGCCCCAACTGGCCCCTTCGCGAGCAGGCTCGCTCCCACAAGGGGAACGCATTTCAAATGTGGGAGCGAGCCTGCTCGCGAAGAGGCCGGTACAGACGCTAGAGAATTACCTTGGCCGCCCGCAATTGAGCAATCCGCTCAGCATCAAACCCCAACTCCCCCAACACCTGCTCAGTATGCTGTCCCAACCCTGCGCCGACATGCCGCGGCGCCGGCAGCGCTTCGGAGAATTTCAGCGGACAGGCAATCTGCGCCTGGGCCGTACCGTCGCCACGCGGCACCTGGGTCACCAGCTTCCGCGCCTGCAACTGCGGATGTTGCACCGCCTCGCTCAGGTTCAAGACCGGTTCGACACAGGCATCGACCTCGGCAAACAACGCGCACAGCTCGGCAAAGTCGTGCTTCTCGAATTCGACTTTCAACGCGTCCTTCAATAACCGTTGCTGCTCGGGTTTCGGCGACAAGCCCTGCGCCGCCAGCTCCGGCCGGCCCAGCGCTTGACACAGTTGCTGCATGAACCCCGGTTCAAGACTGCCCACCGACAGCCAGCGCCCGTCGCGCGAGCGGTAATAGTCATAGAAGCTGCCGCCATTGAGCATCTGCTCTTCCCAATGCGGTTCCTCGCCACAGGCCAGATACCCGGCACCGGCCATGGCGTTCAGGCTGAAGGCGCAATCGGTCATGCTCACGTCCAGGTGCGTGCCCTGCCCTGTCTGTTGCCGGGCGATAACCGCCGCCAGCAAGCCGATCACGCCATGCAGTGACCCGCCGGCCACATCCGCCACCTGCATGCCCAGTGGCAACGGCCCGCTGTCGGCGCGGCCGGTGTAACTGGACAGACCGGCCAGGGCGAGGTAGTTGATGTCATGCCCGGCGCGATCCTTGTACGGCCCGGTCTGGCCATAGCCGGTGATCGACACGTAAATCAGCTTCGGGTTGATCGCCTTCAGCGCCTCATAACCCAGACCCAGACGCTCCATTACACCGGGGCGGAACTGCTCGAGGACGATGTCGTAGTCGGCCAGCAACTGCCTGACCACCTCCAGCGCCTCAGGCTGTTTGAGATCCAGCGCCAGACTGCGCTTGTTGCGATTGAGGTAAGCGTGGCTGGCTGACACACCTTGATCATGCGGCGGCAGCACCCGCAGCAGATCCATGCGCGTCGGTGATTCAATGCGCAGCACTTCGGCGCCCATGTCCGCCAGCAACAGCGAGGCAAATGGCCCCGGCAGCAGGGTCGAGAAATCCAGAATCTTCAGTGAGGCCAGCGGCGCGGACATGGGCGAACTCCTTGGGCGATGCACTCAGCCTAGGCAGCGCTGCCGCGCACGGCAATCACCGGATGCATCAGCGGCAGTGACCGTAATGCTCAAATCGCAGGCAATAAAAAACCCCTGTAGCGAGGGGATTCATCCCCGATGGACTGCGCAGCAGTCCCCTTCTATCTAAGAAGGGGCCGCTTCGCGACCCATCGGGGATGAATCCCCTCACCACAAGGGCTCTCAGACTCCAGCATTACACTGGAGCCAATTCAGATTACTTGACGTTGCTCGGAGTAGCACCTTCAGCAACACCCAGGTCATCTTCCGGACGGGTGTCAGCAATACCGCGACCACCCGAAGCCAGCTCGGATTGCAGCACGTCGGTGTCCAGCTCTTTCACCCACTTGGCAACCACGATGGTCGCCACGGCGTTGCCGACCAGGTTGGTCAGGGCGCGGGCTTCGGACATGAAGCGGTCGATACCGAGGATCAGCGCCAGACCGGCCACCGGCAGGTGACCGACCGCCGACAGAGTGGCGGCCAGCACGATGAAGCCCGAACCGGTCACACCGGCGGCACCTTTGGAAGACAGCAGCAACACCACCAGCAGGGTGATCTGATGGGTGATGTCCATGTGCGTGTCGGTGGCCTGAGCGATGAACACCGCAGCCATGGTCAGGTAGATCGCGGTTCCGTCGAGGTTGAACGAGTAACCGGTCGGGATCACCAGACCCACGACGGATTTCTTCGCGCCCAGACGCTCCATCTTGATCAGCATGCGTGGCAGTACCGATTCCGAAGACGAAGTACCGAGTACGATCAGCAGCTCTTCACGGATGTAGCGGATCATCTTCAGCACGCTGAAGCCGTGCATGCGGGCGATGGCACCCAGCACGATCAGGATGAAGGCCAGACAGGTGATGTAGAAGCAGGCCATCAGTTGACCCAACTGCACCAGCGAACCGACACCGTAAGCACCGATGGTGAACGCCATCGCACCGAAGGCACCGATTGGCGCGAGCTTCATGATCATGTTGATGATGTTGAACATCACGTGGGCGAAACGATCGATGAAGTCGAGGATCGGGCGGCCGTAGTCACCCAGGCGATGCAGGGCGAAACCGAAGATCACCGAGAACATCAGCACTTGCAGGATGTCACCGGTGGCGAACGCGCCGACGATGGTGGTCGGGATCACGTTGAGCAGGAAGCCGACTACGCTCTGGTCTGCACCTTGCTGCACGTAGGTCGCGACTTTCGAGGCATCCAGGGTGCTGACGTCGATGTGCATGCCGTTGCCCGGCTGCACGATGTTGACCACGATCAGGCCGACCAGCAGGGCGATGGTAGAAACGATTTCGAAGTACAGGAGTGCATAACCGCCGGTCTTGCCGACCGACTTCATGCTTTGCATGCCAGCGATGCCGCTGACCACGGTGCAGAAGATGATCGGGGCGATGATCATTTTGATCAGCTTGATGAACCCGTCACCCAGTGGCTTTACCGCCACACCGAACTGCGGGTAGTAGTGACCAAGGGCAATACCGATGATGATCGCGACGATCACCTGGAAATACAGGGATTTGTACAGTGGCTGACGAGTCGTCATTGCAAGTGTCCTCAAGCGTCCCGCGGGCAACATCCATCTGTTGGGCGCAGAACCTGAATTGCGAACCCTCCTGCACTGGAGGGATTTGTTGTTGGAGCGGCGCTATTCCCGCGGAATAGACGCACACTTCTGTCGCTCTTATCGCAAACGCCGTGCCACTTTGGTGCAATTCGCTGCAAGCCTTTTGATATCAGGGGATGCAGAGTATTTTTTGTCACTGCCCGGTGACGCCAGTGTGGCGGATTTCCGCCAAGTCAGCGGATCTCGTCCTACAATTTGGCGGAAATCCGCCTTGTTGCCCTGCGCATGCCCCGGCTACCATCCAGCGCCTGAGGAAGGATCTGCCGCTTATGCGCGAACGTACCATCGCCAGTCATTTCGCCCGTGCCGCCCTCGGTGGCGCACGCCGTTCGGGGTTCGACTATGCGCCGCTGCTGCAGCAACTGGGCATCAGTCCCGAGTTGCTCGATGAACCACGGGCGAGGATTGCCCCGGAGCAATTCACCCAGTTGATCCAGAGCCTGTGGCTGGCGCTGGATGACGAATACCTGGGCTTTGGCAACGCGCCAAGCAAACCCGGCAGCTTCGCGATGATGTGCCACGCGCTGATCCACTGCCGCAATCTGGAGAAGGCACTGCAACGCGGTTTATTGTTTTATAGCCTATTCCCCGAGGCTCCGCGCCTGAGCCTGAGCCGCGAAGACGAATGGGTGCGCCTGAGCCTTGATGACTCGCAGTTATGGGACCCGGATCACTTTCTCAGCGAGAGCCTGCTGGTGATCTGGCATCGCCTCGGCAGTTGGCTGATCGGCCAGCGGATTCGTCTGGAGCAGGCCACCTTCAGTTATCCGAAACCGGCGCACGGTGCCGAGTACGACCTGTTATTCCCCTGCCCTTTGGTGTTTTCCGCCCAGCAGAGCAGCCTGCTGTTTCACAGTCGCTATCTACACATGCCGCTGTTGCAGGACGAACGCACCCTCAAGCACTTTCTCGAACGCTCACCCGCCGACCTGCTATCGCGCCCGGACGACGGCGACAGCCTCAGCAGTCGCCTGCGCCGCTTGCTCAGCCGCGACAGTGCGCACTGGCCGGACCTCGAAGCGGTGGCCGCGCAGCTGCACATCAGCCCGCAAACCCTGCGTCGGCATCTGCGTGAGGAAGGCAGCAGTTTTCAGGAATTGAAGGATCAGTTGCGCCGCGACATCGCGATCTATCATCTCGGACGGGCGGATCTGTCGTTGCAACAGATTGCCGAGCAGTTGGGGTTTTCCGAGCCGTCGGCGTTTCACCGGGCGTTCAAGAAATGGACCGGGCTGACACCGGGGGCTTATCGGGCGCAGGAGCAGTGAGACCCGCGCTGAACTGACTGGCGCTATCGCGAGCAGGCTCACTCCTACATTTGAAATGCATTCCCCTTGTAGGAGTGAGCCTGCTCGCGATGACGTCAGAACAGCCAACACCTAAACCGCAGGAAACTGAATCCTGAACGCCGCCCCGCCCATCGGCGAATCCCCGAGCATCAGCTTGGCGTTGTAGCTCTCGATGATGTCCTTGACCACCGCCAGGCCGATGCCCTGCCCCGGATGCTGACGATCCAGACGCTCACCACGCTCGAGAATCCGCGCGCGCTGATTCGGCGGCACACCGGGGCCGTCGTCTTCGATGCACAACTCGATGCCGGCGAGGGTGTCGCGCACGCTGATGCGCACTTCGCCCAGGCACAGGCGATAGGCGTTCTCCAGCAGGTTGCCCATCATCTCCAACAGCGCGCCCTGTTCGATCGGCACGTAGCAGTGCTCCGGCAGATCAAATGCCACCCGCACGTGTTTGTCGCGGTAGACCTTGTCCAGCGTGTCGCACAGGCTTTTGAGCACCGGTTGCAGCCGCACCTGATGGCGCACCAGACCGCTTTTGCGCAGGCTGGCCCGTTGCAGTTGATAGCTGATCTGCTGGCTCATGCGTTCGATCTGGGTTTGCAACACCCAGGCCTGATCGCGATCTTCCGGGCGCTGGGCCATGTCCTCACTGACCCCTTGCAGTACCGCCAACGGGGTTTTCAGGCTGTGCGCCAGATCATCGAGGGAGTCACGGTAGCGGCTGCGCTGCTGGCGCTCACTGTGCAGCAAACGGTTGAGCGAGCCCGTCAGGCGCAGCAGTTCGCGCGGGTGCTGTTCGGTGAGACTTTCGCGGGTGCCGCTTTCGATCTCGTCGAGTTCCTGACTCAGCCGACGCAGCGCCTTGAGACCCCAGGTCAGGCCGATCCACAACAGCGCCAGCAGCACCAGCAATGCGGCGCCGAAGCCCAGGTAGAGATTTTCGCGCAGGCCTTCGAGGGTGTTTTCGTATTCGCGCACCGGTTGCAGGGCGACGATGCTGAAGGCCGCGCTCTTGCCGCCGAGCAGTTTGACTTCGACGTCGTAGACGAAGAACTCCTGGCCGTTGCTCTCGCGGATCCGCGCGAACTCGTTGCCCATGCCGTCGTAACGCGGCTTGTAGTTGATCTGCTCTTCCTGCGTGCCTTTCGAGCGCCAGACCAGTTTGCCTTCGCGGTCGTAGATGTAGCCGAGCAGGCGGTTGTCGGTGAGATTGAAACGCTCATCCGGCAGTTGCGCCGGCATCACCAGATGGCCGCTGTCGACGCGTGCCGCCGAGATCAGCGTGGTGACGTCCGAGGCCAGGCGCTGCTCGATCGAGTCCTGCAGCGCCAGGCTGAACGCGCCCTGCATGGCCGGCAGCAAGCCGAGCATGAACAACACCGCCAACGTGGTGGCGGCGAGCATCAAACGAACGCGAAGAGAACGAATCAAGTGCAGCGCTCATTGAACAGGTAGCCGAGACCGCGCACGGTGTCGATCGGCTTGAACCCGCCCGGTCCTTCGAGCTTGCGGCGCAGACGGCCGACCAGCACTTCGATCACGTTCGGATCACGCTCGTCGTCATCCGGATAGAGCTGCTCCATCAGGCGATCCTTGGGCACCACTTGCTGGTGGTGGCGCATCAGGTATTCGAGGATGCGGTATTCGTAGGCGGTCAGTGCCAGCGGCTCTTCATCCAGCGACGCCTGCTTGCGATTGAGATCAAGCAACAACGGCCCGGCGACGATGGTCGACTGGGTGAAGCCGCTGGAGCGACGCAGCAAGGCATTCAGGCGCGCGTCGAGTTCCTCGAACTGGAACGGCTTGACCACGTAGTCGTCGGCACCGGCGGCGAGGCCTTCGACCTTGTCCTGCCAATTGCCGCGCGCGGTGAGGATCAGGATCGGAAAGGTCTTGCCGCTCGAGCGCAACTGCCGGATCAGGTCCAGACCGCCCATGCCCGGCAGACCGAGGTCGATCACCGCCAGATCGAAGTTGAACTGCCCGGTCTGGTACAGCGCCTCTTCGGCATTGGCCACGGACTCGACCACGTGACCGCTCTCCGTCAGGCGGGTTTGCAGGTGATGGCGCAACAGCGCTTCATCTTCGACGACCAACAGTTTCATAACGCTCTCCCGGGTAAATCAAAAACTCCAACAACGCACCTGTGGGAGCGGGCTTGCTCGCGAAGGCGATGTATCAGCCAACATTGTTATCGACTGATAGAAGGCTTTCGCGAGCAAGCTCGCTCCCACAGGGTCTAGAGCGAACCGCGCTTTAGAAAGCGTAGTTCGCCGACAGGTAAGTCTGGGCGCTGCTGGTCAAGTCCAGCGAGCCTTGCTTGCTGCCACCGCTCTCTTTCATTTCAGTGCTGGCGTTGCTCATCAGGTAACGGTAACCGAGTTCCACCGAAACGTTCTGCGCCACTTGTTGCAGCACACCGAACTGGCCACCGACGGCGTAACCGATGTCGCTGTCACGGCTATAGCCCGGCGAGTCCTGAGTCAGCTTGGTCAAACCGGCCGTTGCACCACCGAACAGTTTGGTGCTGCCGCCCACTGGATAGAACAGATCGTAGCTGCCCAGCAGGTTTTCCTGGCGCAGTTTAATGCCATTGTGCGAACCGGACACGTTGTCGTAGGTCGCGTAGTAACGACCTTGCGAGTTTTGCTGACCGAGGCGTACGCCGTACGTGTTGTTGCCGTCGATTGCGCCGCTGGCGTCCGGGTGGCCAAGGTTGTCGTTCAGCGCGTGGGATTTTTTAACCTTGTCACTGGTCTGGCCAAAGGTCAGGCCGGCGAAGTTGCTGGTGTCATCGGCATGTGCCGCAAGGCTGGAGCCCAACAAGGTAAAAGCCAGCAGCAGTTTGTTTAGACGATTCATCGCGTTTCCTCTTTCACAGTGCTGTTTGGGTATGGCGCAAGGTTACTGACCCGCCCCTGTACCTGCCCTGAACACTCTCTGAACCTGCGCTGAATCAAATCGACTAGGCTGTCCTGACCACTTTCGATAAGGAGACCGACCATGCGCCTGTTCCTCGCCCTCGCCCTGCTCGCCGCCAGCAGTCTGGCCAACGCCGCGATCAAGACTCAGGAGATTCCCTACCAGAGTACCGACGGCACCAAACTGATCGGCTACTACGCCTACGACGACGCGATCAAGGGCAAACGCCCGGGAGTCGTCGTGGTGCATGAATGGTGGGGCCTTAACGATTACGCCAAACGTCGCGCCCGCGATCTCGCCGAACTGGGCTACAGCGCGCTGGCGATCGACATGTACGGCGAAGGCAAGAACACTGAGCACCCGAAAGATGCGATGGCGTTCATGCAGGCCGCGACCCAGGATGCTGCGGCCTCCAGCAAACGTTTCGAGGCCGGGTTGAACCTGCTGAAAAAGCAGCCGCAGACCGACGTCAATAAAATCGCCGCCATCGGTTACTGCTTCGGCGGTGGCGTGGTGCTCAACGCCGCGCGTCAGGGCGAGCCGCTGGCGGGCGTAGTGAGTTTCCACGGTGCGCTGGCAACCACCACCCCGGCGACGCCCGGCAGTGTGAAGGCGAAAGTTCTGGTCGAGCATGGCGCGCTGGACAGCATGGTCACCCCGGACAACGTCACCGCGTTCAAATCTGAAATGGACAAGGCCGGCGCCGACTATAAGTTCGTCAGCCTCGACGGCGCCAAACATGGCTTCACCAATCCGGATGCCGATCGCTTGAGCCACGGCGATCACGGCGGCCCGGATATCGGCTACAACAAGGCGGCCGATGAAAAATCCTGGGCGGACATGAAGGCGTTCTTCCAGAAAATCTTTGGCTGATCAGATAGATTGCAGCGCGGCCTTCGCGAGCAGGCTCGCTCCCACATGGGAATGCGTTCCAAATGTGGGAGCGAGCCTGCTCGCGAAATCCGCACCGCCGATCTCGACCTTGCCCCTGCGAATCGGCAAAATGCCCGCCATGAATTCCAGCCCGCCACTCCCCGCCTGCTGCACCCCGCTCGACGCCCATTGGCCGTTGCCCAACGTGTTGCCCGAGACCGTGCTGCTCAGTACCCGTTTCGACCCGAAGCAACTGCTGGGCGATGACTTCCAGCGCAGCGCCATCGAGCCGCCGCCGAGCATTCAGCGCTCGGTGGCCAAACGGCAGGCCGAGTTTCTTGCCGGACGAATCTGCGCCCGGGCCGCGCTGCAGCAACTGGAAGGCTCAAGCGTGATTCCGGCGATTGGCGAAGACCGCGCACCGGTGTGGCCGGCGCACATCTGCGGCTCGATCACTCACAGCACCGGACACGCGGCGGCGATTGTCGCCAACAAGCGGCACTGGCGCGGCTTGGGCATGGATCTGGAAAACCTGCTCGAGACCGAGCGCGCCGAACGCCTGGCCGGGGAGATTCTGACGCCGCCGGAGCTGCAACGCATGGCCGCCGGTGCGCGGGAACAACTGGCGTTGTGCGTGACCCTGACGTTTTCGGTGAAAGAGAGCCTGTTCAAGGCGCTGTATCCGATTGTGCAGAAGCGTTTCTACTTCGAGCACGCCGAGGTGCTGGAGTGGACGGAGCAGGGTCAGGTCCGGTTGCGTTTGCTGACTGACTTGTCTGGCGAATGGCGTCATGGCACCGAGCTGGAGGCGCAATTTGGTGTGCAGGATGGGCAGTTGTTGAGTCTGGTCAGCATTCCGGCCTGAAGATTTTTCGGCGACTGTTGCACCGCCTTCGCGAGCAAGCCCGCTCCCACCCTTGAAATGCATTCCCCTGTGGGAGCGGGCTTGCTCGCGAAGGCGTCATTTCTGCTGACACAAAACTCAACGGCGCTCCTGATTCCTCGGCCAACTCAGACTGAAACAAGCCCCACCCAGACTTTTGCTCTTGTTGATCAGCGCCCGACCGTCATGCCAGTGAATGATCCGCCGCACAATCGACAGCCCCAGCCCGTGCCCACCAGAGGCCCGCGTGCGGCTGTCATCCAGACGCAGGAACGGCGTGAAGATCCGCTCCCACGCCGACTCCGGCACGCCCGGCCCGTCATCCTCGACGTCGACCCGGCAGCGCAACTGCCCGACCTGATAACTCACCGTGACATTCGAGCGCGCATGGCGCATCGCGTTGCTCACCAGATTCTGCAACGCCCGATGCAGGAAGCGCGGCTCGGCTTCGACCCAGGCGCCATCGTTGTCCGCCGCTGACAGGCACAACCCGCGCTGCACCGTGACCTCGGCACGCAACGGCGCCAGTTCTGCGATCACCTGATTGACCAGCGCATCGAGGTCAATGCGCTGAAAGGTCAGTGCCGGCGAACCCTGCTCCAGCCGCGCGTAAGTGAGCATTTCGTCGACCAGCTTATCGAGATCCTCGATGTCGTGATCCATGCCCTCGCGGTATTTTTCCAGCGCTTGCGGAGTGGTGGCCGAGCCGATCATCTCCAGCCCGAAACGCAGGCGCGCCACCGGTGTGCGCAGTTCGTGGGACACCGCACGCACCAGCTCGCGCTGGATCGCCAGCAACTGCTGCAAGTGCTCAGCCATGCCGTTGAACGCTGCCGCCAGTCGCCCGACCGAGTCAGCTCCGCGGGCCGGCACGCGGGTTTCCAGGCTGCCCTTGGCGATGCGCGTGGCCGCGGCTTCGAGGCCGCGCAAACGCCGTTCGAGCTGACGCACCAACAGATAAACGATCAGACCGATCAAGGTCAGGCCCAGGGCAGCGATCAACACCAGCCATTGCGGCGGATACGGATTCATCTGATACAGCGGGCCGATCTCCAGCACCCACGGCGTGCCGACCATGCCGGCAAACACCCGGATCGAATCCCCGCCCTTGCCCAGCGCCATCACCGTGTCGCCTTCGGACACGCGACGGCTCTGGTCTTCATCCATATCAGCCTCGTTGACCGTGACCAGTCGCAGATCGAAACCGAAGCCCTTCTCTTCCTTTAACTGCGCCAGCCGCTTGGGCTGTTCGCTCACCGGGAAGCGCACTAGCTCATCGGCCAGCAGATAAATAGTCGCGCGCGCCAGTTGCTCGCTGATCTGCTGCACGTCGCCGGTGAGCACCAATTGTTCTTTATCACTGACCAGTCGATAGACCCGCGCCGCATGCGGGCCAGTCTGCTCCACCAACGCCTGACCGCGCTGCACCCGAGTGCGCTGAGACAAGTCCAGACCGGTCTCGGAAAACTTCTTCAGTGCCAGCGGAATTCCCAGCAGACGCTCCCAGACCAACAACGCCCGGTGGCGCTCGGTTTCGTTCATCGGTTGCAGGTTGTCGGCCATCAGCGAGAACGTGCCGTGGGCCAGGCGCTCGCGGTATTGCTCGCTGCGCACCTGATTGAGCAGGTGCAGTGCCAGCACACCGAGCACCGCCACCAGAATCAGCGCCGCGCACATGCCGCCATAGATGCGCAGGAAGATCGAGTTCACAGCGCCAGATCCACACACGCTTCAGGGACGAACAGATAGCCTTTGCTGCGGATGGTCTTGATCAGGCGCGGGTGATCCGGGTCGTCACCGATTTTCGGGCGGATGCGCGAGATGCGCACATCGATCGAGCGATCCTGGCCGTCATAGCCGATGCCGCGCAACGCAGTGAAGATTTCTTCGCGAGAGAGGATTCGCCCGGCGTTCGACACCAACAGCCAGAGCAGGTCGAATTCGGCGCTGGTCAGTTCGATGCCGCTGTCGCTGAGCCAGGCTTCACGCAAGGCGTTGTCCACCACCAGCGGACCAAATTGCAGGCGACGGCTTTTTTCCGCGATCGGCTCGGCTGTGTCGCTGCGTCGCAGCAAGGCCTGAATCCGCGCCAGCAACAGCCGTGGACGCACCGGTTTGCACACGTAATCGTCAGCGCCGAGGTCAAGACCCTGAATCTGGTCAGCATCGTCGGTGCGCGCGGTGAGCATCAGGATCGGGCCGTCGTAACGGTCGCGCACCTTGCGGCAAATGCTCAGGCCGTCTTCGCCGGGTAGCATCAGGTCGAGGATCACCAGATCCGGCTGCTCCTTGATGATCCGCGCCGCCGCCAGCGCGCCGTTGCCTTCGATCTCCACGCGCAATCCATTGGCTTGCAGGTATTCGCGGGTGAGTTCGGCCAGACGCTGGTCGTCCTCGACTATCAATACCTGCCAGGCTTCTTGCTCCACCGGTGACCTCTGCTTGCTGTTTTTATTAATAAAGGAAGAACCGTACGACGCAGCACAATCCATGTGGGAGCGAGCCTGCTCGCGAATGCGTCGGCAGGTTCAGCATCAATGTTGGCTGATCCAACGCTTTCGCGAGCAGGCTCGCTCCCACAGTTGTAGATCCTCCCGTCTTTTTGTCATCTTTCGGGAGGATAAGAATGGGTAAACACCGCCCGATTGTATAAACGGCGTACAGCCAGAACACAAGTCGGCAAATGCGTTCGGACAAGGCGGTTTTTTGTGATAGGGTTCGCGCCCTTAAAAATCCGCTGAAGCGTTTTTCCCAAGTGAAAAACAGTGACCAACGGTCTAGCTCAGCAGGTTCGCGGCCTACACGGGAATTCCTGGTTTCTTACACAATTTACGCACAGGTTTATCCACAGCTAGTACGTTGCAAGCCCTCTCGAAACGCATTATCTTGTAGCACGGCGCGAGGAGAGACCCTACATATAGGGTTTTCCGCTCAAGCGACCAACCACATTTCGGACCTGAAACTCAAGCGCTTTATTGCCAGTTTCCGGTTGAACCAAGCAAGTTTTTCAAAGCCCAAACCGCACTTGCGGATGGCGCCGTTTTTCAGGTTGGAAACGACCGGAACGGTACGGGTGTTGCAGTCATTACTGTCATCCGGGAAGGAATCCGGCTCGAGCCCTGGCTCGCAGCCAAAAACTTCGGCAAGGATGCGGCGTCATTAGCCTTTTTCCTACTGGTCCGAAGTTGTTATGCCCGACGCCCGTCGGTTGTAGTGCTTCGGACCAGAACGGTGAGCACCATGATGGTGCCCAAACAAACATAGAGAATGTGGAGATCACCCCCCATGCAAACCGACACAACTCGCGAGAACCCGCAGGGCACCTTGCCGCAGGCCGCCGATTCGAATTCGGATCTGGCCGCCACCGCGCCTGGTCAACTGCGCGTGATCAAGCGTAATGGCACTGTCGTTCCTTACACCGATGACAAGATCACCGTCGCTATCACCAAAGCGTTTCTCGCAGTTGAGGGCGGCACCGCTGCCGCTTCGTCGCGAATCCACGACACCGTTGCCCGCCTGACCGAACAGGTCACCGCGACCTTCAAGCGTCGCATGCCGTCGGGCGGCACCATCCACATCGAAGAAATCCAGGACCAGGTCGAACTGGCCCTGATGCGTGCCGGCGAGCAGAAAGTCGCTCGTGACTACGTGATCTACCGTGACGGCCGTTCGAAAGAACGCGCTGCCCACGCTCCGGTAGAAGCGGCTGTCAACGCACACCCGTCGATCCGCATCACCCGCGCCGACGGCAGCCTCGCGCCGCTGGACATGGGCCGCCTGAACACCATCGTCACCGAAGCCTGCGAAGGCCTGGCTGAAGTCGATGGCGATCTGATCCAGCGCGAAACCCTGAAAAACCTGTACGACGGCGTGGCCCTGAACGACGTCAACACCGCACTGGTGATGACCGCGCGTACTCTGGTTGAACGTGAGCCGAACTACTCGTTCGTCACCGCTCGCCTGCTGATGGATACCCTGCGTGCCGAAGGCCTGGGCTTCCTGGGTGTGGCCGAAAGCGCCACTCACCACGAAATGGCCGACCTGTACGCCAAGGCGCTGCCGGCTTACATCGCCAAAGGTATCGAGTTCGAACTGCTGAACCCTGTGCTGGCCACCTTCGACCTGGAAAAACTGGGCAAGGCGATCAACCACGAGCGCGATCAGCAATTCACCTACCTGGGCCTGCAGACCCTGTACGACCGTTACTTCATCCACAAGGATGGCGTGCGTTTCGAACTGCCGCAGATCTTCTTCATGCGCGTGGCCATGGGCCTGGCGATCGAAGAGAAGCAGAAAGAAGACCGTGCGATCGAGTTCTACAACCTGCTGTCGTCCTTTGACTACATGGCTTCGACTCCGACCCTGTTCAACGCCGGTACCCTGCGTCCACAGCTGTCGAGCTGCTACCTGACCACCGTTCCGGACGACCTGTCGGGCATCTACCACGCGATCCACGACAACGCCATGTTGTCGAAATTCGCTGGCGGCCTGGGCAACGACTGGACCCCTGTGCGTGCCCTGGGTTCGTACATCAAGGGCACCAACGGCAAGTCGCAAGGCGTGGTTCCGTTCCTGAAAGTGGTGAACGACACCGCCGTAGCCGTTAACCAGGGTGGCAAGCGCAAAGGCGCTGTGTGTGCCTACCTGGAAACCTGGCACATGGACATCGAAGAGTTCATCGAACTGCGCAAGAACACCGGTGATGATCGTCGTCGTACCCACGACATGAACACCGCCAACTGGATCCCTGACCTGTTCATGAAGCGTGTCTTCGATGATGGCAAGTGGACCCTGTTCTCGCCATCCGAAGTACCGGACCTGCACGACCTGACCGGTAAAGCCTTCGAAGAGCGCTACGAGTACTACGAAGCCCTGACCGAGTACCCGGGCAAAGTCAAGCTGTTCAAGACCATCCAGGCCAAAGACCTGTGGCGCAAAATGCTCTCCATGCTGTTCGAAACCGGCCACCCATGGCTGACTTTCAAGGACCCGTGCAACCTGCGTAGCCCGCAGCAGCACGTCGGCGTGGTTCACAGCTCGAACCTGTGCACCGAGATCACCTTGAACACCAACAAGGACGAGATCGCCGTTTGCAACCTGGGCTCGATCAACCTGCCCAACCACATCGTCGACGGCAAGCTGGACACCGCCAAGCTGCAACGCACCGTGAACACCGCCGTGCGCATGCTCGACAACGTGATCGACATCAACTACTACTCGGTGCCGCAAGCGAAGAACTCCAACTTCCGCCACCGTCCGGTCGGTCTGGGCATCATGGGCTTCCAGGACGCTTTGTACCTGCAGCACATCCCTTACGGTTCCGACGCGGCCGTCGAGTTCGCCGACAAGTCGATGGAAGCGGTCAGCTACTACGCGATCCAGGCGTCCTGCGACCTGGCCGACGAGCGTGGCGCGTACGAGACCTTCAACGGTTCGCTGTGGTCCAAAGGCATCCTGCCGCTGGATTCGCAACAGATCCTGATCGAGCAACGTGGCCAGAAGTACATCGACGTTGACCTGAACGAAACCCTGGACTGGGCACCGGTTCGCGCCCGTGTACAGAAAGGCATTCGTAACTCCAACATCATGGCCATCGCACCGACCGCAACCATCGCCAACATCACCGGCGTATCGCAGTCGATCGAACCGACCTACCAGAACCTGTATGTGAAATCGAACCTGTCGGGCGAATTCACCGTGATCAACCCGTACCTGGTTCGCGACCTCAAGGCGCGCGGTCTGTGGGACTCGGTCATGATCAACGACCTGAAGTACTACGACGGTTCGGTTCAGCAGATCGAGCGCATCCCGCAAGAACTCAAAGAGCTCTACGCGACCGCGTTCGAAGTGGACACCAAGTGGATCGTTGACGCCGCCAGCCGTCGTCAGAAGTGGATCGACCAGGCCCAGTCGCTGAACCTGTACATCGCCGGCGCCTCGGGCAAGAAACTCGACGTGACCTACCGCATGGCCTGGTACCGTGGTCTGAAAACCACTTACTACCTCCGTGCCCTGGCTGCGACCAGCACCGAGAAGTCGACCATCAACACCGGCAAGCTGAACGCTGTTTCCAGCGGCGGCAACCACGGCGACGATTCGGTTCTGGCAGCTCCGGCCGGCCCAGCGCCAGTGCCAAAGGCTTGCGCGATCGACGAGCCGGATTGCGAAGCTTGCCAATAAGCTGAGCCGGGTCAGGCGTCGCGAGACGCCTGATGCTTCCAGGCAAAAGAAAACCCCCGACAGACTTCTGGTTTGTCGGGGGTTTTCTTTTGGCAACCTAAAAAAACGGCAAAAAAACAGCGAGACCTGAATACAGGCTTCGCCGTTTTTTATGTGTGCAACGCCTTTGTCAGACTGCGAAAGACTCCATCATCGCTTGCCCTACGACAGGAATGGTGAAGGACTCACCGTTGTTGGTGAAAAAGGTTTCAATGGTGTCCCCCCCCTTGTACCAGTCTTTCAGGAATACGCCGGAGTCCAGGTTGCCGCTTTGCAGATCGGCGGCATTGAAGATGTAGGCGCCAAGGTCGTTCTGAACAATCCGCACATCACTGACACTTTGAATATTCTTGAGGGTGACGGTATCAACCCCCGAAGTGCCTGCGTCCTGGATGCCGACCATGGTTTTCGAGAACACGACATAGGTGTCACCGCCCTCTCCACCCAAGGCATCTCCAGAGCCGCGCAAGTTCAACGTATCAACGCCTGCACCACCCTGGAGTTCGTAGCCGTAACCGGTACCCGTCAAGGTATCGTTGCCGTCGCCACCATAAGCAATCCCTGCCGACACGGTTATGTTGTCGTTGCCAGCCTCGCCATAGAGAATGCTGCCAGTATCTTCATCGGCACTGCGCATGGTGTCGTTACCATTGCCACCGTAAAGCGTATCGGCCTGGACGCCGCTGATAGCGAGCAGTCCAAATGCACCGATATCAGTGGCAGTGCCGCCATAGATAAAGTCATCACCTTCGCCACCATAGATGACATCGTTACCCGCTCCACCCTCAAGCTTGTTCGAATAGGCATTGCCTGTCAGCGTGTCATTGAATGACGACCCCATCAGATTATCGATGTTGATCAGTACGTCACCTTGAGCGTCGCCACCTGCGGCAGTGCCATCCAGCAAATTTATCTGAACGCTGCCAGTACTGGTCAAGTACCAGGCGCCATCACCTCGACCCACACCCGTCAGTAGATCGGCGCCAGCGCCACCTACGAAATTCTCCGCAGCTGCCGCACTTCCGGTAAAGCTGTCGGTTTGCGCAGTGCCTTGGTATATCTCGATCGAGGTGTAAATATCGCCAGCGGCCGCCCCCGTCAAAACAGGCGCCCCCAAATCAAGGGTGATACCTGCAGTTTCGTCAGCAAAGCTCACCATATCCATGCCGCTACCACCGTCGAAGCGGTTTATACCCGCATCCCCGACAAAAGCATCACTGAAATTCGAACCACTGATTGCTTCAATACTGGTGTAAACATCGCCAGCAGCAATTCCGGTATGTATCCCGGTTTTAGTGTTGAGGCTCACGCCCTTGTCGGCATCGGCATAACTGACCGTATCAAAACCATCTCCGCCATTGAGTTGGTCCGCCCCTGCACCACCGAACAACGTGTCATTTCCGGCACCGCCAGTGATGATGTTGTCGGAAGCATTACCACGACCGATGAAGTTGCCGACGCCGGTAAAGGTCAGACGCTCGACCTCATTGGCCAAGGTGATGATGTTCAGCGTGGTGCGGACTTCGTCATCACCGCCACCGGCCATTTCCACCACGTTCTGGCTGGCCGAGCCGTTGATGATATACACGTCATTGCCGGCACCGCCGTAAAAAGCCGTGGTACCCAGTGATGCCGTGAACACGTCGTTGTAGTTCGAGCCGATGATGGTTTCAAAATCGGAGAACGTATCGCCCTGAGCGTCGCCGCCCAGACCGGTACCCGAACGTGCAGCGGTCATGGTGATGTTGACGCCTTGCTCCGACTGCGAGTAGCTCAGCCGGTCGTTGCCATTGTAGCCATCGAGATTGTCGGCAGCAGCGCTGGCAAAGAACGTATCGTCATAATTTGAACCACGGAAACTCTCGATCCCGACAAACGTATCGCCTGCTGCATACCCGGTATGCACACCCGTCTTCAGGTTCAGGGTTACCGCAACGCTGTTGGGTACGTCTTCGTAGCTGGCAATATCGAAACCTGCGCCGCCAATCAGCTGGTCGGCGCCTGCGCCCCCCATCAGGATGTCGTTGCCGGCACCGCCGGTAATGACGTTGTCCGAGGCATTACCACGACCGATGAAGGTGCCGGAACCGGTAAAGGTCAGACGCTCGACTTCGTTGGCCAGGGTAATGGTGTTCAGCGTGGTGCGGACTTCGTCATCACCGCCACCGGCCATTTCCACCACGTTCTGGCTGGCCGAGCCGTTGATGATGTACACGTCATTGCCAGCACCGCCGTAAAAAGCCGTGGTACCCAGCGATGCCGTGAACACGTCGTTGTAGTTCGAGCCGATGATGGTTTCGAAATCGGAGAACGTATCGCCCTGAGCGTCGCCGCCCAGACCGGTACCCGAACGTGCAGCGGTCATGGTGATGTTGACGCCTTGCTCCGACTGCGAGTAGCTCAGCCGGTCGTTGCCGTTGTAGCCATCGAGATTGTCGGCAGCAGCGCTGGCAAAGAACGTATCGTCATAATTTGAACCACGGAAACTCTCGATCCCGACAAACGTATCGCCCGCTGCATACCCGGTATGCACACCCGTCTTCAGGTTCAGGGTTACCGCAACGCTGTTGGGTACGTCTTCATAGCTGGCAATATCGAAACCTGCGCCGCCAATCAGCTGGTCGGCGCCTGCGCCCCCCATCAGGATGTCGTTGCCGGCACCGCCGGTAATGACGTTGTCGGAAGCATTACCACGACC
>NZ_JBYSZP010000026.1:0-64450 GCF_058787295.1 Pseudomonas sp. FW305-3-2-15-E-TSA4
GATGACGGGATCGAACCGCCGACATTCTGCTTGTAAGGCAGACGCTCTCCCAGCTGAGCTAATCACCCTTCGCTTCGGTGTGGCGCGCATTCTACGGAGCGACCCAACCTCTGGCAAGCACTTTTTTAATTAATTTTCTCAGGCCTTCCAAAGGCTTAGAGAAGGGTTGGCCTATGACCCGGCGAAGACAATAATGCCCCCCTTTGTATAAAGGAGAGACTCACCCCATGTGGTTCAAAAACCTGCTTATCTATCGCCTGACCCAAGACCTGCCTGTCGATGCCGAGGCGCTGGAAACTGCACTGGCCACCAAACTGGCGCGTCCATGTGCAAGCCAGGAGTTGACCACCTACGGTTTCGTCGCGCCGTTCGGCAAAGGCGAAGATGCGCCACTGGTGCACGTCAGCGGTGACTTCCTGCTGATCGCTGCGCGTAAAGAAGAACGCATTCTGCCGGGCAGCGTCGTGCGCGATGCGGTCAAGGAGAAGGTCGAAGAGATCGAAGCTGAGCAGATGCGCAAGGTCTATAAGAAGGAACGCGATCAGATCAAGGATGAAATCATCCAGGCGTTCCTGCCGCGCGCCTTTATCCGTCGCTCGTCGACCTTCGCCGCCATCGCGCCGAAACAGGGCCTGATCCTGGTCAACTCCGCCAGCCCGAAACGTGCCGAAGACCTGCTTTCCACAATGCGTGAAGTGCTCGGCACCCTGCCCGTGCGTCCGCTGACCGTGAAAACCGCACCGACCGCCGTGATGACCGAGTGGGTGACCACCCAGCAAGCCGCCCCGGACTTCTTCGTTCTGGACGAATGCGAGCTGCGCGACACCCATGAAGACGGTGGCATCGTGCGTTGCAAGCGTCAGGATCTGACCAGCGAAGAAATCCAGCTGCACCTGAGCACCGGCAAAGTAGTCACCCAATTGTCGCTGGCCTGGCAGGACAAACTGTCGTTCATGCTCGACGACAAGATGACCGTCAAACGCCTGAAGTTCGAAGACCTGCTGCAGGATCAGGCGGAACAGGACGGCGGCGACGAGGCTCTGGGCCAACTGGACGCCAGCTTCACCCTGATGATGCTGACCTTCGGCGACTTCCTGCCGGCACTGGTGGAAGCGTTGGGCGGTGAAGAGACTCCGCAGGGGATCTAATCCTGACGAGTTTCAAAACTGTGGGAGCGAGCCTGCTCGCGAATGCGGAGTGACAGTTAACATTAATGATGTCTGGCACGCCGCTTTCGCGAGCAGGCTCGCTCCCACAATTGTTTTTGTGGTGTTCATTCAATAATAAGGAACAGGCCATGCGCGCACTGGCTGCACTCAGCCGCTTTGTCGGCAATACCTTCGCTTACTGGGTTCTGATTTTCGCCGTGATCGCGTTCCTGCAACCGGCGTGGTTCCTCGGCCTCAAAGGCGCAATCGTGCCGCTGCTGGGGCTGGTGATGTTCGGCATGGGTCTGACCCTCAAACTCGATGACTTCGCCGCCGTCGCCCGCCATCCGTGGCGCGTGGCTTTGGGCGTGGTCGCACATTTCGTGATCATGCCCGGCGTGGCGTGGTTGCTCTGCCAGATCTTCCATCTGCCACCGGAAATCGCGGTCGGGGTGATTCTGGTCGGCTGCTGCCCAAGCGGCACCTCTTCCAACGTCATGACCTGGCTGGCCCGCGGCGATCTGGCGCTGTCGGTGGCGATTGCTGCCGTCACCACCCTCCTCGCTCCGCTGCTGACCCCGGCGCTGATCTGGCTGCTGGCTTCGGCGTGGTTGCCGGTTTCGTTCATGGAATTGTTCTGGTCGATTCTGCAAGTGGTGCTGCTGCCGATCGTGCTCGGCGTGGTCGCGCAACGCGTGCTCGGCGACAAGGTGCGCCACGCGGTGGACGTGTTGCCACTGGTGTCGGTGGTCAGCATCGTGATCATCGTCACCGCCGTGGTGGCCGCCAGTCAGGCGAAGATTGCCGAATCCGGGCTGCTGATCATGGCCGTGGTGATGCTGCACAACAGCTTCGGCTACTTGCTGGGTTACTTCACCGGGCGCCTGTTCAAGTTGCCACTGGCGCAGCGCAAGTCGCTGGCGCTGGAAGTCGGCATGCAGAACTCGGGGTTGGGCGCGGCCTTGGCCAGCGCGCACTTTTCGCCGCTGGCGGCGGTGCCGAGCGCGTTGTTCAGCGTCTGGCACAACATTTCCGGGGCGTTGCTCTCGACGTACTTCCGGCGCATGAGCGAGAAAGAAGACCGAGAGGCGCTGGCACAGCAGCCAGCCGACTGACCGGGAAACTTGATCCCCGGATTAATGCTCGGCAGACTGTTGCGCTACGCGGGGACGACCCTGCGGCTCGATCGAGTTATCAATCTGGGGACGGCCCCGTCAATCGATGGAGGTCTCTCATGTCCTGGATCATTCTGTTTTTCGCCGGCCTGTTCGAAGTCGGCTGGGCCGTCGGCCTGAAATACACCGACGGCTTCACCCGCCCGCTCCCCACCGTCCTGACGGTTGCGGCCATGGCCATCAGCCTTGGCCTGCTGGGTCTGGCAATGAAGGAATTGCCGCTGGGTACGGCTTATGCAATCTGGACCGGGGTCGGCGCTGTGGGCACGGTGATTGCGGGGATCATTCTGTTTGGCGAGTCGATGGCGTTGATTCGGCTGGCCAGTGTGGCGTTGATCATTACCGGATTGATTGGCCTCAAGGTCAGCGCTTAGGCCACTGGCCCCATCGCTGGCAAGCCAGCTCCCACAGGGATCTGCGGTGAACACAAATCTTGTGTAAATCCAGAAAACCTGTGGGAGCTGGCTTGCCAGCGATGAGGGCCGATCAGGCGACGACTATCTGACTGCCCCGCGCAACGCCCCCACCATCCCCTGCAATTTCGCCGGCTGCGCCGCCTCAACCTCGACCGCCGAGCCCGCCACCAACGTCACCCGCGACCACAACCGCTTGAACAGCCCCTTGTTCGGATCGCGGCTGAAGAAACTCCCCCACAACCCTTGCAACGCCAGCGGAATCACCGGCACCGGCGTCTCTTCGAGAATCCGCGTCAGTCCGCCCTTGAACTCGTTGATCTCGCCATCGGTGGTCAACTTGCCTTCGGGGAAGATGCACACCAGCTCACCGTCCTTCAGATACTGGGCAATCCGGGTGAAGGCTTTTTCGTAGATCTGGATGTCTTCGTTGCGTCCGGCAATCGGAATCGTCCCCGCCGTGCGGAAGATAAAGTTCAGCACCGGCAGGTTGTAGATTTTGTAGTACATGACAAAGCGAATCGGCCGACGCACCGCACCGCCAATCAGTAGCGCATCGACGAACGACACGTGGTTGCACACCAGCAATGCCGCGCCCTCGTCCGGGATCGCCTCGAGGTTGCGGTGCTCGACGCGGTACATGGAATGGCTGAGCAGCCAGATCATGAAACGCATGCTGAACTCGGGGACGATCTTGAAGATGTAGGCGTTGACGCCGATGTTCAGCAGCGACACCACCAGGAACAATTGCGGAATCGACAGTTTGACCACACTCAGCAACACGATCGAAACGATCGCCGACACCACCATAAACAGGGCGTTGAGAATATTGTTGGCGGCAATCACCCGCGCCCGCTCGTTCTCGGCGGTGCGCGACTGGATCAAGGCGTACAGCGGCACAATATAGAAGCCGCCAAAAATACCGAGGCCGAGAATGTCGACCAGCACCGCCCAGGTATGCGCAAAGCCCAGCACTTCGGTCCAGCTGTGGCCGTTGACGCTTTCCGGGATTCCGCCGGAATGCCACCACAGCAACAGGCCAAACACAGTCAGACCGAACGAGCCGAACGGCACCAGTCCGATCTCGACCTTGCGCCCGGAAAGCTTCTCGCAGAGCATCGAACCCAGCGCAATCCCTACCGAGAACACCGTGAGGATCAGCGTGACTACGGTTTCGTCGCCGTGCATCCATTCCTTGGCGTAGGCCGGGATCTGCGTCAAGTAAATCGCCCCGACAAACCAGAACCACGAGTTGCCGACAATCGAACGCGACACCGCAGGCGTCTGGCCCAGACCGAGTTTCAGCGTGGCCCAGGACTGGCTGAAGATGTTCCAGTTCAGGCGCATTTCCGGCGAGGCCGCCGCCGCGCGCGGAATGCTGCGACTGGCGAGATAACCGAGCACCGCAATGCCGACAATCGCGGTCGAAACCAGCGGCGCGTAGTGCGTCGAGGACATGATGATCCCGGCGCCGATGGTCCCGGCAAGAATCGCCAGGAACGTGCCCATCTCCACCAGCCCGTTGCCGCCAACCAGTTCATCCTCACGCAACGCCTGCGGCAGGATCGAATACTTCACCGGCCCGAACAGCGCCGAATGCGTGCCCATGGCAAACAGCGCCACCAGCATCAGCGACAGGTGATCGAAGAGGAAACCGACCGATCCGACGGCCATGATCGCGATTTCCGCGAGTTTGATCAGACGGATCAGCGCGTCCTTGGCGAATTTTTCCCCGAACTGCCCGGCCAGCGCCGAAAACAGAAAGAACGGCAGGATAAACAGCAGCGCACACAGGTTGACCCAGATCGAACGGTCACCTTCGATGGTCAGCCGATACAGAATGGCGAGGATCAGCGACTGCTTGAACACGTTGTCGTTGAACGCGCCCAGCGACTGCGTGATGAAAAACGGCAGGAAGCGCCGAGTGCGAAGCAGGTTGAACTGTGAGGGGTGACTCATCTTCCGTGTTTCCCTGAGGTCGGTAGAGAATGGCCTGGATCTGCTTATTGGAATCTCGATCGGCGTTCCAGGCCACACCTTACCTAAACTTTTCAGGTTATTTCTTCAACCCTGCAATACAAGGTGAGACAAACAGCCCACCGCGCCACGCGCCTTGCACGGTGCGTTTACCGACGATCAGCCACATCACCGCCAGCAAGCTCACCAGCATGCAGCCGACCACGCTGAAAAAACCGAGGTTCAGCGTGCTGGCGAGCTTGAGGGTCGCCAGCGAATACACGCCCAGCGGGAAGGTAAAACCCCACCAGCCGAGGTTGAACGGGATGCCGTCACGCAGGTAACGCGCGGTGATCAGCAGCGCCATCAACATCCACCACAAGCCGAAGCCCCACAGGGTGATACCGGCGATCAGCCCCACGCCTGCAGCGATTTCACCGATGCCCGGCAGACCGTTGGCGGCGAAGATCGCCGGTGCATCAGCGCCCAGCAGCAACATGCCCAACGCACCAGTGCCGATCGGGCCGAGGGCCAGCCAGCTTGAGGCGGCCATGTTTTCGTGGGGCAATTTATGCAGGGCCATGCGCAGCAAGAGGATGGTCAGAATGCTGAACGCCACTGGCAGGGAAAATGCCCAGAGCACGTAGCTGGTGGTCAGCACCACCAGTTGTGCATGGGCATCAGCCAGATGCGGCGCGAGCAGACCGCCGCTGGCCGCCGCCACTTCTGCAGCGACCACCGGAAGCAGCCAGACGGCAGTCATCTGGTCGATGCTGTGTTCCTGACGGGTAAACATCATGTAGGGGATCAACACGCCGCAGGCCAGCGACATCGCCACGTCGAGCCACCACAGTACTTCGGCAAGATGAATCACCCCCTCGCCCCAGCGTGGCAGGCCGAACAGCAGAAAGCCGTTGATGATGGTCGCCAGGCCCATGGGAATGGTGCCGAAGAACATCGATACGGTGGAGTGGCCGAAGATCCGCCGCGCTTCATCGAAGAATAAAATCCAGCGCGCGGCATAAGCGAAGGTAAACAGGGTGAACAACAGAATGTTGAACAGCCACAACCCTTCGGCCACCGCGTGCAACCCGGGAATCGCCACCGGCAGTTGCGCCAGCGCCAGGGCCAGCACGCCGGTACCCATGGTCGCGGCGAACCAGTTCGGGGTGAATTGACGGATCACTTCACGCGGATGCTGAAGCTGGCTGAACGGCTTGATACCGGGTTTGGCAGTGTTGGGGCAAATCATCATGAGCTCCTGTCCTCAGGTGAGGTTGAGCCCATGGTAGAACCGAATCGAATATCTATATAACGGGTAATTTCTCTATCTGTTATCTACTTTGCAGATAAGCAGTCAAACACTGCCTTCGCTTTCAATTACCAGAATCCGCGCCACCCCCTGCGGATGCGCAACGTGCTCAGTGCCGACCGAGGCGTAGAAAATGTCCCCGATCTCCAGCAGCACCTGCTTTTCTTCGCCCTGTTCGCGATAGTGCATCCGCACCTGACCATCGAGCACTACGAACACTTCCTCGCCATCGTTGACATGCCATTTGTACGGCTGATCAGTCCAGTGCAGGCGCGTGGTGATGCCGTTCATGTTGGCGATGTCCAGCGCACCCCAGGCACGCTCGGCGGTGAACGACTTGCTGCGGATAATCTTCATCGGTCGATCCGTGAAAAGAAGGCCGGCCAAAGGTAACTGAAAGCACAACGTTTATGGAGCGCTGCAAGCCTTGACTGCTTGCGGGCGCAGGCTGAGCAACAGCGCGGCGACGGCCAGGAAGATCAATCCGGCACCGTAGCCGTCGGTGGTCGAAAGCAAGCCGTAGGTGCGGGTCAAATGCCCAGCCAGCAACGCCGGCAAGCAGAACGCCAGATAACTCAGCGCGTAGTACGCCGACATCAAACCGGCCCGTTCATGCGGCAGGGCCAACGGCACCAGGCTGCGCACCGCGCCGAGGAAACCCGAGCCAAAGCCGCAACCGGCAACCAGTGTGCCGAGGAAAAACAGCGCCAGACTGGCGCTGTGCACGCCGAGCAAAATCAGCAGCACGCCGATAGGCAGCAGACTGGCGCCGATTTGCAGGGCTTTGCCGGCGGGACGATTGCGCAAAGTGAAGATCATCAGCGCCCCGGTCACGGTCAACGCCGAAACGGTAGCGCCGCCGATCAGGTTCGAAGTCGAACCGGTAGCAGTGCGCACCAGCGACGGTGCCAGTGAGGCAAAAAAGCCGCCGAGGGCCCAGGTTGCGGTGTTCAGCGGCAGCACACGCCATAAGGTCGAACGCGCCTGAACCGGCACATGCAGGGTCGGCCGCAGTGAAGCCCAAGCCCCGGATTGCGGGGTGACGCTTTCCGGCAGACGCCAGACATACACCGCCTGCAACACAAACAGCGCCAGCAGCAGCCAGTAAGTCAGTTGCAACGGCGCCGGGGCGAACTCGGCCAGCAAGCCGCAGCCCATGCTGCCCAGCGCCATGCCGAGCAACGGTGCGACGCTGTTGATCAACGGCCCTTGCTGACGGTCGGTGTCGAGCAGCGTCGCGCTCAAAACAGCGGTGGCCATGCCGGTGGCAAAACCCTGCAATACGCGGGCACTGATCAGCCAGGCAACACTGTCGGCGCTGATAAACAGCAACATCGCTAGCGCATTGAGCAGCACGGCAGTGAAAATCACCGGTCTACGTCCCAGGTGATCGGACAGCGATCCGACCGTCAGCAGCGCCGCCAGCAGACTCAGCGCATACACGCCGAAAATCAGGGTCAGCACCGCTGCCGAGAAGTGCAGTTGATCCTGATACAGGTGATACAACGGCGTCGGCGCCGTGGAAGCGGCGAGAAAACTGAGTAAGGTGATCGCCAGAAAAATCAGGCTGCCACGGTTGGAAGCAAGGCTGGTCATGGGCACACTCCGCAAAAGCTAATTTTTTGCTTTTGCGGAGTGTGCTCCCGGCTTTGGCTTAAAGCAAATTCTTTGTGTTAAGGTCTGACGCATGGCTATTAAAGAAGGTTTACGCCCCGGTGGCCGCAGTGCCCGGGTGCAAGAGTCGATTCATTCGGCAGTTCGCGCGCTTCTGCAAGAACAGGAGCGCAGCAGCGTGACCGTCCCGCAAATCGCGGCGCGCGCCGGGGTCACGCCGTCGACGATCTATCGGCGCTGGGGTGATCTGGCGGCGTTGCTCGCCGACGTCGCCCTCGCTCGCATGCGCCCGGACAGCGAACCGGCGGTGACCGGTGACCTGCGTGGTGACATTCGCGCCTGGGCTGAACAGTATCTCGACGAGATGAGCTCAGAGCCGGGGCGCAACATGATGCGCGATGTGCAGGCCAGCGCCACGCCGGGGTACTGCGTGACGATTCTTGGTGGGCAGTTGCAGACCATCATTGACCGCCACCCCGATGAAGCAGCGCCGAGCGTTGATCGGTTGATCAATCTGGTGGTGGCGCCGGTGGTGTTCCGGATTCTGTTTTCGGCGGCGGCGCTGGAGGTGGATGAGCTGCATCGGTTGATCGATATCGCACTGCAACAGGACTGACGCTTCCGCGAGCAGGCTCGCTCCCACAGGGGATTGCATTCCAAATGTGGGAGCGAGCCTGCTCGCGAAGAGGCCCGACCGGTCACCCCAAAAACCACCCGGTTTCAAACCTGCGACACCACGCCACGCCACGACCTTGGTCGACACTGACTAACCGCCATACTCATGCGAGACTGTCCGCCCGGGCAGGACTGCCGGGGAGTCTTTTGTCGGGAGTGTTGCATGTCGCTGTCCACCGGGCTGATCGCCGCCGTCGCCCTGGCCTATATGGCCATCATGTTCGCCATCGCCTTCTACGGCGACCGTCGCAGCACACCGTTGCCGCCGCGGATGCGCGCGTGGGTGTACAGCCTGTCACTGGCGGTTTATTGCACCAGTTGGACGTTCTTCGGCGCCGTCGGCCAAGCCGCCGAACAGCTGTGGTCATTCCTGCCGATCTACCTCGGACCGATCCTGTTGCTGCTGGGCGCGCCGTGGGTCCTGCAGAAAATGGTGATGATCAGCAAGCAGGAGAACATCACCTCGATTGCCGACTTCATCGCCGCGCGCTACGGCAAATCTCAATCGCTGGCGGTGGTGGTGGCGCTGATCTGTCTGGTTGGCGTCCTGCCCTATATCGCTCTGCAACTCAAAGGCATCGTCCTTGGCGTGAATCTGCTGATCGGCGCCGGGGCCGACGCCATGGGCACCCGCGCCCAGGACACCGCGCTGATCGTCTCGCTGGTGCTGGCGCTGTTCACCATCGTCTTCGGCACGCGCAACCTCGACGCCACTGAACACCACCGCGGCATGGTGCTGGCGATTGCCTTTGAATCGCTGGTCAAGTTGTTCGCCTTTCTCGCCGTTGGCGCGTTCGTGACCTATGGGCTGTACGACGGGTTTGACGACCTGTTCAATCAGGCGATGCTCGCGCCGCGCCTCGAGGAATACTGGAAGGAAACGATTAACTGGCCATCGATGGTGGTGCAGACCGGGGTGGCGATGATGGCGATCATTTGCCTGCCGCGGCAGTTTCACGTCACCGTGGTGGAGAACATCGACCCGCAGGACCTGCGTCTGGCCAAGTGGGTGTTCCCGGCGTATCTGGCGCTGGCCGCGCTGTTCGTGGTGCCGATCGCCCTCGCCGGGCAGATGATGCTGCCGAGTCACGTGTTGCCCGACTCGTTCGTGATCAGCCTGCCGTTGGCCCAGGCCCATCCGGCATTGGCGTTGCTGGCGTTCATCGGCGGTGCGTCGGCGGCCACCGGGATGGTGATTGTGGCCAGCGTGGCACTGTCGACCATGGTTTCCAACGACATGCTCTTGCCGTGGTTACTGCGACGTAACAACGCCGAGCGCCCGTTCGAAGTGTTCCGCCAGTGGATGCTCTCGGTGCGCCGCGTGAGCATCGTGCTGATTCTGTTGCTGGCCTACGTCAGCTACCGCTTGCTCGGCTCCACCGCGAGCCTGGCGACCATCGGCCAGATCGCCTTCGCCGCTGTCACCCAACTGGCCCCGGCGATGCTCGGCGCGCTGTACTGGAAACAGGCCAACCGCCGTGGGGTGTTCGCCGGTCTGGCCGCCGGTACGTTCCTCTGGTTTTACACGCTGATCCTGCCGATTGCGGCCCATAGTCTCGGCTGGTCATTGAGCACGTTTCCCGGTCTGGCGTGGCTGCACAGCAACCCGCTGAACCTGCCGATCACCCCGCTGACCCAAGGCGTCGTGCTGTCACTGGCGGGCAACTTCACGTTGTTCGCCTGGGTTTCGGTGCTGTCGCGTACGCGGGTTTCGGAACACTGGCAGGCCGGGCGCTTCATCGGTCAGGAAATCAGCGCGCGGCCGAGTGCGCGCTCGATGCTGGCGGTGCAGATTGATGATTTGCTGCAACTGGCGGCACGCTTTGTCGGTGAAGAGCGCGCGCGACAGAGCTTCATTCGTTTCGCCTACCGGCAGGGCAAGGGCTTCAACCCGAACCAGAACGCCGATGGCGAATGGATCGCCCACACCGAACGCTTGTTGGCCGGTGTGCTCGGTGCTTCGTCGACGCGCGCGGTGGTAAAAGCCGCGATCGAAGGTCGGGAAATGCAGCTGGAGGACGTGGTCCGTATCGCTGACGAAGCCTCGGAAGTCCTGCAGTTCAACCGCGCGTTGCTGCAGGGCGCGATCGAGAACATTACCCAGGGCATCAGCGTGGTCGACCAGTCGCTGAAACTGGTGGCATGGAACCGGCGTTATCTGGAGTTGTTCAACTACCCCGACGGTTTGATCAGCGTCGGCCGGCCGATTGCCGACATCATTCGCTACAACGCCGAACGTGGCCTGTGCGGCCCCGGCGAGGCGGAAGTCCACGTCGCCCGGCGCCTGCACTGGATGCGTCAGGGCCGTGCGCACACCTCCGAACGCTTGTTCCCCAACGGCCGGGTGATCGAGCTGATCGGCAACCCGATGCCCGGCGGCGGTTTCGTCATGAGTTTCACCGACATCACCGCGTTCCGCGAAGCGGAGCAGGCACTGACCGAGGCCAACGAAGGCCTGGAGCAACGGGTCAGCGAGCGCACGCAGGAGCTATCGCAGCTCAACGTCGCACTGACCGAAGCCAAGGGCCATGCCGAGGCGGCGAACCAGTCGAAAACCCGCTTCCTCGCCGCCGTCAGTCATGACCTGATGCAGCCGTTGAACGCCGCTCGCTTGTTCTCTGCCGCCCTGTCCCATCAGGACGACGGCTTGAGCAGCGAGGCGCAGAAACTGGTGCAACACCTCGACAGTTCGCTGCGCTCGGCAGAAGACCTGATCAGCGACCTGCTGGATATTTCCCGCCTGGAAAACGGCAAGATCAACCCCGATCGCAAACCGTTCGCGCTCAATGAGCTGTTCGATACGCTCGGCGCCGAATTCAAGGCGCTGGCCCAGGAACAAGGCCTGAAGTTCCGTGTGCGCGGAAGCCAGTTGCGCATCGACAGCGACATCAAATTGCTGCGGCGGATTCTGCAGAACTTCCTGACCAACGCTTTCCGCTATGCCAAGGGCCCGGTGCTGCTGGGCGTACGTCGGCGCGATGGCGAGTTGAGCCTGGAAGTGTGGGATCGCGGGCCGGGAATTCCGGAAGACAAACAACAAGTGATTTTCGAGGAGTTCAAGCGCCTCGACAGCCATCAGACCCGCGCCGAAAAAGGTCTTGGGCTGGGCCTGGCGATTGCCGACGGTTTATGTCGCGTGCTCGGCCACACCCTGCGCGTACGTTCGTGGCCGGGGCGCGGCAGCGTGTTCAGCGTCAGCGTACCGCTGGCCCGGGCGCAGTCGGTGCCGCTGCCGGTGCACACTGCGGTCGAGTTGAATGGCAAGTTGCACAGCGGTGCGCAGGTGCTGTGCATCGACAACGAAGACAGCATTTTGATTGGCATGAACAGCCTGCTGAGCCGTTGGGGCTGTCAGGTATGGACGGCACGCAATCGCGAGGAATGCGCGGCGCTGCTTAACGAGGGTGTGCGGCCGCAACTGGCACTGGTCGACTATCACCTCGATCACGGCGATACCGGAACCGAGCTGATGGCGTGGTTGCGCACCACGCTGGGTGAGCCGGTACCGGGTGTGGTGATCAGCGCCGATGGTCGCCCGGAGACGGTGGCGCAGGTGCATGCGGCAGGGCTGGATTATCTGGCCAAACCGGTGAAACCGGCGGCGTTGCGGGCGTTGCTGAGTCGGTATGTGCCGCTGTAACCGTTTGACTTGAGTGTTGCAGCGCTACCACTGACGCCTTCGCGAGCAAGCCCGCTCCCACCTTTGGAATGCATTTCACTGTGGGAGCGAGCCTGCTCGCGAAGCTCTTCGGGTTATTCCGGGAGCTCGACCAGCCCATCGACATCGGTCATCGCCCGCTCCAGCAGATCCGCCGGCAAACTCTTGCTGGCCCGCGCGCCCAGCAATTTGAGCTGCTCACTGCGGCTGACCAGGTTGCCGCGCCCTTCCGTGAGTTTGTTGCGCGCCGAGCTGTAGGCCTTGTCCAGCTGTTGCAGGCGATTGCCGACTTCGTCCAGATCCTGAATGAACAGTACGAACTTGTCGTACAGCCAGCCGGCACGCTCAGCGATTTCCCGGGCGTTCTGGCTCTGCCGCTCCTGCTTCCACAGGCTGTCGATCACCCGTAACGTCGCCAGCAACGTGGTCGGACTGACGATCACGATGTTGCGGTCGAACGCTTCCTGGAACAACGCCGGCTCGGCTTGCAGGGCGGCGGAAAATGCCGCTTCGATCGGCACGAACAGCAAGACGAAATCGAGGCTGTGCAGGCCTTCCAGACGCTTGTAATCCTTGCCGGCGAGGCCCTTGACGTGGCTGCGCAGAGACAGCACGTGCTGCTTGATCGCGACCTGGCCGAGGGTGTCATCTTCGGCGGCAACGTACTGCTGATAGGCAGTGAGGCTGACCTTGGAGTCGACCACCACCTGCTTGTCGCCCGGCAGGTAAATGATCACATCCGGCTGGAAGCGCTCGCCGTCCGGCCCCTTGAGATTGACTTGGGTCTGGTACTCGCGGCCCTTCTCCAGCCCCGCGTGTTCCAGCACCCGTTCAAGGATCAATTCACCCCAGTTGCCTTGGGTCTTCTGGCCTTTGAGGGCGCGGGTCAGGTTGGTCGCTTCGTCGCTCAGGCGCAGGTTAAGCGCTTGCAGACGCTCCAGCTCCTTGGCCAGCGAGAAGCGTTCGCGGGCTTCGGCCTGATAACTTTCTTCCACGCGCTTTTCGAAGGACTGGATGCGTTCTTTCAACGGATCGAGCAACTGCCCGAGGCGCTGTTGACTGGTCTCGGCAAAGCGCTGTTCACGCTCATCGAAGATCTTCCCCGCCAGCTCGGCGAACTGCGCGCGCAGCTCATCGCGCGAGCCTTGCAGGTCGTTGAGGCGTTGTTGATGGCTTTCCTGTTGCTCGCGCAGTTCGGCGTTAAGCGACGCGGCCTGTGCGTCGAGACGCCGCAATTCAGCTTCTTTGTTGGCGCGCTCGATGTTCCACGCGTGGGAAGCGTCACGGGCATCATCGCGCTCGATCTGCAGCAGCTCGACTTCGCGGCGCAGGGCCGCCAGCTCCGCCTGTTTGGCGGCATTGGCCTGGCCGAGGTCGACGATTTCATCGCGGCTGGCTTCAAGTTGGGCGTTGAGCCCGTCCTGCGCCAGTTGCGCCATGGCCAGACGCTCTTCGAGCAAGGCGACCTCGGCTTGCCGATCACTGGCCCGCCGTTGCAGTTGCCAGGCCAGCGCCAGCAGCGGCAATCCCGCGCCCGCCAGACCCAGCAACACGCTGGTCAAGTCCATAGCCATAGCCACTCCTGCCGATTCGATAAAGCCTGAAGGTTAACCAAGCCGTGGGGCGTTGGACAGCTCAGTCTTCGAGCAGTCCGAGTTCCCGTTGTGCACGCCGGTCGCCGGCGCGGGCGGCCTGGCGCAGCAGATCCTGCCCGATGCGCCGATCACGGGCATTGCCGCACTCGCGGCACATCAATTGGCCGAGACGACTTTGCGCGGCGACCACGCCTTCGCGCGCCGGTTGCTTGAGCAGACGCCCCGCCAGATGCTTGGCATTACGGCTATCGCCCAGGCGCGGGCTGTCGAGCAGCCATTCGGCCACACGCACGGAAAATCGCTTGGGAGGGGTAACACGAGGGTGTTCGGAGGTAACAGAGTCTGATACTGAGCGAAACTTCATAAAACACTGTGGGACAGATCGGAAGGCGCGCCACTCTACTCTCTTTTTCGTACAGGTAAAGTCGAAAAAAACCCGGCACGCCCGTCCTAGAGCAAGCGCTAGGGACAATCCACAGAAGCTGTGGATAACTCAGTGGACAACCGCTCCCGAACCTCCGCAAAGCCTTGTGGAATGGGGCTCGCAGTCAAACTGACGATTTTTTCACCAACAAAAAAAGACGATATTTTTCATTGACTTAAACTTTTGATACAGGCAGCCATCGGGGTCAGGATTGATATGACAGCAAGGTTACCGTCTGCGCAACTAATGTGCACAAGTACCTGTTACCCGGTTATATCGATGCGCTTTTTTGGCCCTTTTGGCGCCTCGGACTGGGGATAAGCGGGTTGGCGCTGGGCATGGCTGCACGCTTTTGTGGCGACGGATGGTTTCTTCGCGAGCAGGCTTGCTCCTGCAATCGGCCCCGTTCTCCTGTGGGAGCGAGCCTGCTCGCGAAGGGGCCAGCCCTGTCCCCCGTGATCCGCGCCACCGACCGAAATCTTTTTTTGCCGCCGGGTTTGCATTGCCCAGGACGTTCCGTTACTATCCGCGGCGTTAGTACCAAGCTGAAAGTCAATTCCGGTCGAACACATCCCCACGGTCAACCTTCTTCCCAGAAGCCCTTCACCGAAAAAAGCGGGAACGACCCCTCGATGGTTTCCAGGTAAATCTTGCGCCGACACTGCCTTTGAATGAATGCAAAGGGTGTTGCGAAGACCACTTACTCTGACCGAACCAACCTGCAAATTGATCAGGATCTTCACCCCGGGCCCAGAACCTTTGCCCTCGATGTGTTGCCTGTCCTCCTAAGTACCTACCTGCCAGCCCAAGCGCGCCAACTTAATAGCGCTTCAAACTGGCTGCTTTGTTCCAGTCGGGTTCTTTGTTCGACCAATGGTGGTCGACATTACTGGAACGTTTTAACGTTGCACGGTTCTTATCCGTGTCATTTGTAGGAACACCTAATAACTATGTCTACTCAAATCCAGACTCAGGATGCCATTCGCACCCTAACCAACGCTTTTGCCCCAATGAACTGCCTGATCATGGCCGCTCGCAAAGGCTGCTTCAGCTTCACCGTGGTCAATGAACACGGGATCGCCCGCCACAGCGAGCGTCTGTACCCCGATCAATACTCCAGCGCCGAACCGCTGCAGGCCATTATTGATCGTACGCGTCAGGCCTTGATTGCCTGAGAGCCGAAAAGGCTGCAAAAGCAAAAGCCCCGCACACAATGCGGGGCTTTTTATTGCCTGATGTTTCGCTTTTAACCCTTCATGCCTAAGCACCTTCGGATATAACGCTTGCGGCTCGCTGCCGGAAATATTTTAAAAACAGGCCTTTACGTCGCAAATATGACACTACACTTCAACTCAAGCGGCTTGATCCGCTTCCGGCGAGCCTGAGTCGATCCACCGCTGCCAAGGCCCCTTCAGGTATCGCCGCCCCATTACAAGATCCGAGGGTTTTATGGGTATCGCTGCCAGCGAACTGTGCCGCTATGTGATCCGTCCCACACTGATCTATCTGGGACGCCACTGCGTAACCGCCGAATCCCTGCTGCTGGGGATAGCGGCCAGCCAGTCCGCCCTCGGTTCCGCCCTGCATGACCGCCGGGGCCACGGCCTTTACCGGATTGCCGAGCACCGTCACCAGGCCCTTTGGGATCACTATCTGGCGCTCGATCCGGAGCGTGCCAGCCTCGTCCGCGGCCTCGCCAGCCAGCATGCCTTTCTCAGTGGCCCGCACCTGGAATTGACCGTCAACCTGCGTTACGCCACTGCCATCGCCTGGCTGCTGGTAGAAGAACAACACCCCACCCTCCCCGCTCCGGACGATCTGCTGGGTATGGCGCGAATCTGGCGTCAGACCTTCCAGCCTCAGGGACGTCTGCGCGACTTCACCTGCGCCTGGCAAACCTGTGTTTCACCGATGAATCAGGTCGCGTGTTGACTGGCGAGTTTTAGAAGATCGCTCAACAGGTCGCGAATCTGGTCGGATTGTCCTACAAAACCGCTCTAACTCAAGCCATACGGACTATAGCGCTGGGACGAAAATGTTGGTAATTTTCGCCCCGGTGATCACCAGGAGTTCTAATAATGAAAAAAGTCATGCTCAAAACCACCCTTAGCCTCGCCGTTACCATGGCATCCACCCAGATCTTCGCAGCTGGCTTTGCCATCAACGAACACAGCATCAGCGGGATGGGCACTGGTTACGCTGGGCGATCCTCTTCTGCCGACGACGCAAGCACTGTTTATGGCAACCCTGCCGGCATGTCGCGCCTCACGCGCGAACAAGTCACTGGCGGTGTTGCATTTCTCGATGCCAAGACCGATATCAGCGACGCCAGCTCCAGCCCTAACGGCGGCAGCAACAAAGGCGACATGGTGCCCTTCACCTCCGTACCTATGGGCTTCTACGTCAAACCGATCGACGAGCATTGGGCATTCGGCCTCGGCGTGTACGTGCCGTTCGGTCTGATTACCGACTACGAAAAAGGCTTTGGCGGCCGTTACTTCGGCAGCAAGTCCGAAGTACAAGTCATCACTTTCCAGCCAACTGTCAGCTACAAGTTCAACGACGTGGTGTCGATCGGTTTCGGTCCGACCATCAACCGCATCGACGGCACGCTGGAATCCAACCTGTCGATCACTCAGGCTGCGCCGGACGGCAAGGTCAAGATCAAGGGTGACGACACCGCGCTGGGCTACAACATCGGCGTGCTGGTACAGGCCACCGACACCACTCGTCTGGGTCTGACCTACCACTCGAAAGTCGATTACAAGCTCGAAGGCAACACCAAGGTCAACTACGGCGTATTGGGCGCCGTCGGCCTAAGCGCCCAGCAGAAGTACGACGCTTCGCTGAAGATCACCACCCCTGAATCCGTGGACTTCTCGGTTACTCAGGCGATCAACGATCGCTGGAACGTTTACGCCGGTTCGACCTGGACCCGCTGGAGCCAGTTGAAGAAGATCACCGTTGAAAACTCGGGCGTACAGCCGCTGCTGGCCGGTCAGTTCGGCGAGATTACCGAAGAGCAGAACTGGCACGACTCCTGGGCTTACGCCGTGGGTACTTCGTATCAGTTGAACAAGGAATGGGTACTGCGTACCGGTCTGACCTTCGACCAGTCGCCGACCAACAACGTCGACCGTTCGCCACGCATCCCGACCGGCGACCGCACGATCTTCAGCATCGGTGCCGGCTGGAGCCCGACCGAAGACCTGACCATCGACGTCGCTTACTCGTACCTGAAGGAAGAGTCGGTCAAGATTCGCAACGAAAACAATCGTGGCCAGAGCTACGACGCCAAGTATGAAAACTCGGCAAACGGTTTCGGTGTTGGCGCGACCTATCGCTTCTGATGCTGCACGGCGAGGCTAAACCCTCGCCCACAAAAAAGCCCCGCTCTCTTTGCAGAAAGCGGGGCTTTTTTGTGCCTGTTCAAACACCACAGATCAAATGTGGGAGCGGGCTTGCTCGCGAATGCGGTCTGACCTTCAAAACAAGTGCTGAAAGATCCGCAGCCTTCGCGAGCAAGCCCGCTCCCACAAAAAGCGTGTGTTATCAGTTGAGCGGTTTTGAGGCGATGGCCTTTTCAACTGCCGCAATGAACTCTGGATCATCCGGCTTGGTCAGGCTGGAGAAGTTCGCGACCACCTTGCCCTGACGGTCGATCACGTATTTGTAGAAATTCCACTTCGGTGCGCTGCTCTGCTTGGCCAGCACCTTGAACAGGTGAGTGGCGTCGTCGCCACGGACTTTCTGCGGTTCGGTCATGGTGAACGTCACACCGTAGTTGGCGTAGCAGACCTTGGCGGTTTCGGCGCTGTCCTTGGACTCCTGCTTGAAGTCATTGGACGGCACGCCGAGCATTTCCAGGCCTTGCGCCTTGTAATGCTGATTGAGCGCTTCGAGGCCCTCGAACTGCGGGGCGAAGCCGCAGAAACTGGCGGTATTGACCACCACCAGCGGCTTGCCGGCGTAGCGCTGGCACAGATCGACGGATTCCTTGGCGCGCAACTTGGGCAACGAACCTTGCAGCGCCTCCGGACAGTCAGCGGCCTGGGCCAGTCCGGTCAACGCCATCAGCAACGCGGGTACAGCACACCAGCGCATGAGCATGTCGGGGCATCCTTTGAGCAGTCATCAGACTCCCGACGTTACTCGCCATCCAAGCCTACAAGCAAGCGCCCAGGCCCAACTGCATTAACGCCAGGCCGCCCTGATGCCAGCCCCACCACACCAGCGCCAGCAACAGCGCGCCGAGTGCGGTGAAGGCGATTTGAGGCCAGGAGCGTTTCATACGGCGCCGACAGCCGGCTGCAGACGTGCCACAGGACGCTCGCGTACCGGCCAGTTCAGCGCGGCTGCCAGCAGACTCAAGAGAATCGCCACTTGCCAGATCAAGTCATAACTCCCGGTACGGTCATACACCACCCCACCCAGCCAGCCGCCGAGGAACGAGCCGAGCTGATGGAACAGGAACACGATACCGCCGAGCATGGACAGATTGCGCACGCCAAACAAGGTCGCCACCGTGCCGTTGGTCAATGGCACCGTCGACAGCCAGAGGAAGCCCATGGCCATGCCGAACAGGTACGCCGAGGTCGTCGTCACCGGCAGCCACAGGAACAGCACGATCACCACCGCACGCAGCAGGTACAACGCCGTCAGCAGACGCGGCTTGGACATGCGCCCACCGAGCCAGCCGGCAGTATAAGTGCCGAAGATATTGAACAGCCCGATCAGCGCCAGCACCGTGGTACCGACCGTCGCCGGCAGATGCTGATCGACCAGATAGGCCGGCAGGTGCACACCGATGAACACCACCTGGAAGCCGCAAACGAAAAAGCCGAACGCCAACAGCCAGAACCCCGAGTGGGAGCAGGCTTCGCGCAATGCTTCGGACAAGCTCTGCTCATGGCCGAGCACCGGCAGCGGCTTGTCCTTGAGCATGCTCACCAGCGGCACGATCAGCGCCACCAGCAGGCCAAGCACCAGCAGCGCCGCCGACCAGCCGAGCCAGCCGATCAAGCCCAAAGTGCCCGGCAACATCGCAAACTGGCCAAATGAGCCGGCGGCACTGGCGATGCCCATGCCCATGCTGCGTTTTTCCGGCGGTACGGCGCGGCCAACCACACCGAGAATCACCGAGAACGAAGTGCCGGAGAGACCGATGCCGATCAACAGACCGGCACTCAGCGACAGGGTCAGCGCCGAATCGGACAGCCCCATGCACACCAGGCCCGCGGCATACAGCACGCCGCCGACCAGCACCACTTTCGCCGCCCCGAAACGGTCAGCCAGCGCGCCAGTGAACGGCTGCGCCAGGCCCCAGATCAGGTTCTGCAAAGCGATCGCGAAGGCAAACACTTCGCGCCCCCAGCCGAATTGCGCGCTCATCGGCGACAGGAACAGACCGAAGCCGTGCCGCACGCCCAATGACAACGCCAGAATCAGCGCACTTCCCAGCAACACCCAACCGCACGTACGCCACATCGATGTCATTGTTATTCTCCGTTCGCGGGTATATACCCGCTTAAAACCGGAAAAACCGGCCTTCAGGCCAGTTCGTCCAAAAGTCGCAGCAAGGTTTCACGCTTCTCGGCGCCCAGACGATCGATCAATCGCTGTTGCGCCGCTTCCCAGGCCGGCAGCGCCGCCGCGAGGCGCTGTGCACCGGTTTCGGTGAGACGGACGATGCGGTTACGCATGTCCTCACCCTCGGCCAGCGCCACCAGGCCCTCGCCTTCGAGCACCCGCAGGTTACGCCCCAGGGTGCTGCGATCCAGGCCCATGGCTTCGGCCAGTTCCGAGATGCTCGGTTGATCCAGACGCTGCAGATTGCACAGCAAAGAATACTGGGCAACGTTGATCCCGAAGCCGTCGAGAGCGCCGTCGTAATGCCTGCTGACGCCACGAGCGGCGCGACGCAGGTTGGTGCACAAACACTGAGAAGGAAGCATGATGCGTGTATATACCCGCGACTGTGTTAAATCAAGTTACACATGAGTTTTACCACTACATTTGTAGCGCCTGACAGGCCGCTTTCGCGAGCAGGCTCGCTCCCACAGGGGAATGCATTCCAAATGTGGGAGCGAGCCTGCTCGCGAAGAGGCCGGCGGTGTCTTGGCAATATGTCAGACCAACACCACCCCAACCAACACCACCATCTCCAGCAATTCCAGCAACGCCCCCGCCGTATCGCCCGTAGTCCCGCCCAACCGCCGCATCATCACCCGCCGCAGCCAGACAAACCCGACCAACGCGAAAACCAGCGCAACAATCGCTTTCACCCCGCCGATCAACAAACAACCCAGCGCACTCGCCCCAAGCACCCACCAACCAGCTCTACGCGGCAAATGATCAGCCAACGCCTGCCCCAACCCACCCGCGCGCACATACGGCGTGGTCAGAAACAGCCCTAGCAGCGCCGCCCGCCCCAACAACGGAACGATGATCAACATCACTGCGTACCCTTGCTCGATCAGCGCCAGCAACGCGCAGAACTTCAGCAGCAACACCAACACCAGCGTCACCACGGCACTCGGCCCGCTGCGCGGATCCTTCATGATCGTCAGCGTGCGCTCGCGATCACCGAAACCGCCAAGCCAGGCATCGGCACTGTCAGCCAGACCATCGAGGTGCAGCGCGCCACTGAGCAGCACCCACACCGTCAGCAACAGCGCCGCATGCAGCAACAACGGCGCGCCGGCCAACGCCAGGTTGAATGCCCAGAGGATCCCTCCGAACAGCAACCCCACCAGCGGATAAAACACCAGCGAACGCCCGAGCTGTTGCGGCTCCGGCATACCCGGCAGACGAATCGGCAAACTGCTGAGAAATTGCAGGGCGATCCACAGTGGCAGCATCTCAGTGACCTTCCTTGAGCACGCCATCTGCTTCGACGCTGAGCGCAAACAGCGAAGCATGCGCGACTTCGACATTGAGCAACTGTTCACGCGGCAAACCTCGCGCTTGCGCCAGCAACAGACGCATCACGCCGCCATGACTGATCAACAAAACACGTTCACCGGCATAGGCCTGATGCAACCGCGCAACCGCGCCCAGCACACGTTCAGCAAAATTGCTGACCGGCTCACCCTGCGGCGGCGTGAACGAATACGGATCGGCCCAGAACAACCCCAGCGCTTCGGCATCAGTCTCCATCAACGCCGCTGCGCTCTGGCCCTCCCAGGCACCAAAATGCAGCTCCTGCAGATCCTTTTCCAGCTGCACCGGCAGATTCAGTTGCTCGCCCAGCTCTGCAGCGAACCGCGCACAACGCTGCAACGGCGAACTGATCAACCGATCCCACGGCCCGCCCGCCAGCACCGCGGCACGCATCTGTGCCCACCCCTTTTCGGTGAGCGCATCATCGAGACTGCCGCGCAAACCGCCGCCCAGTTCAGTTTCACCGTGGCGCAACAGGTCCAGTCGCAACGTCATGCCGGACGATCCGCCACCGCAGCTTCGGCGAACGTCGCCATCTGCCCGTGAAGGTCACAGGCCAGACGCAACAGCGGCACGGCCAACGCCGCCCCGCTGCCCTCGCCCAAACGCAGGCCGAGCTCCAGCAACGGTTCGGCGTTAAGGGTTTCCAGCACATGGCGATGGCCCGGCTCGGCCCCACGATGACCGAACAGCAGCCACTCGCGGCAGGCCGGGTTCAGCCGCACCGCGACCAACGCGGCGACCGTACAGATAAAGCCGTCGACCAGCACCGCGACGCCTTCCTGCGCACACGCCAGGTACGCGCCGACCAGTGCGGCGATTTCAAAACCGCCGAGGTTGAACAGGGTTTGCAGCGCATCGCCACGTTGCGCCGCGTGCAGCGCCAGTGCGCGCTCGATCACTTGTGCTTTATGGCTGACGCCCTCGGCATTCAACCCCGTGCCGGGACCGGTCAAGTGCTCCACCGGACAGTCGAGCAAGGCACACGCCAGCGCACTGGCGGCAGTGGTGTTGCCGATGCCCATTTCGCCGCCGATGAACAACTGTGTGCCGGCCGCTTTGGCGCGCAGCACGCTGTCGCGACCGGCCTGCAAGGCGAGTTCGCCCTGTGCCTGGGTCATCGCCGCGCCCTTGGCGAAATTCGCCGTGCCCGGGCCGATGTTCAGATGACGCACGCCCGGCAGATTCAACGACGGCGTCACGGTGCCCAGATCGACCACTTCCAGCTGCGCATCGAGCTGCCGCGCCAACACGCTGATCGCCGCACCGCCGCTGACAAAGTTGAGCAACATCTGCCCGGTGACTTCCTGCGGGAATGCCGAAACGCCTTCCGCGACCACCCCGTGATCACCGGCGAAAATCGCGATCCAGACCTGCTCCAGCGTCGGTTTGATCTGCCCCTGCAATCCGGCCAGTTGCACCGCCACGCTTTCGAGGCGACCGAGGGAGCCGGCCGGTTTGGTCAGTTGCTGCTGGCGCGCCGCCGCCTGTTCAACGATCTCGGCATTCACGGATTGGCACGGGTTCAACCACCACGCTTGAGTCATAACGCAGGTCCTTTCAGGGTCAGGGGCAGGCCGGCGACGGTCAGGACGACTCGCTGACAACGCTCGGCCAGAGCTTGATGCAGCCAACCGGCTTCATCGACGTAGCGGCGAGTCAATTCGCCCAGCGGCACGACACCCATTCCGGTCTCGTTGCTGACAAAAATGATTTCCCCCGGCAATGACGCCAGGCAGTCCAGCAGGGCGTCGCGCTCGGCGGCGAGACGCGCGGCGTCATCAAGCATCAGTAGATTGGTCAGCCACAGGGTCAGGCAGTCGACCAGCAAGCAACGCTCGGCACTGGCGTTCTCGCGCAGGACGCGGGCCAGCTCCAGCGGTTCTTCGATCAGCGCCCATTCGGCCGGACGCCGGGCGCGGTGATGGGCGACCCGCTCGTTCATTTCGCCGTCCAGCGGCTGGCTGGTGGCGATGTAAGTGACGGCCAGACGGCTGTCGCTGGCGAGTTTTTCCGCCAGGCGACTTTTGCCGGAGCGGGCGCCGCCGAGGATCAGTTGGAGCATGGTTCATTCCTTCAAATTAGCGGTGTACCGACTTCAGTCATCGCGAGCAGGCTCACTCCTACAGGAGATCGCATTCCCCTGTAGGAGTGAGCCTGCTCGCGATGAATCCACCTCAAATCCCGCAGAGCTGACGCAACAATTCAGTATCCAGATGCTGCTCCACCAGATCCGCCAACCGCTCGATATCGCGCTCGCGCAAGCCGTGGTAATCCACCTCCTGCACATCGCTCAACCCGGCCCAGCGCAGCAACGCGGCACTGGCTTGCGGTGATTCGAACAAGCCATGCAGATAGGTGCCGAACACCTGACCGTCGAGACTCTGCGCGCCATCGCAACGACCGTCATCCAGATGCACCGCCGCATTCTCCAGCGCCGGCCCCACCGTCACGCCGGCATGGATTTCATAGCCACTGACCTTGGCGTTTTCCAGCGCCAGACACCCGCGTACATTGCGCAACTGCTTCTCGGCTTCAAGCGTGGTTTCGAACGCCAGCAAGCCCAGACCTGCACTGGAACCCCGCGCGCCTTCCAGGCCCAGCGGATCGTGCACCTGCTCTCCGAGCATTTGCAGACCGCCGCAGATCCCCAGCAACTTGCCGCCATAGCGCAAGTGCCGATTAATCGCCGCGTCCCAGCCGTTGGCGCGCAGATACGCCAGATCGCTGCGCACGCTTTTCGAGCCCGGCAGGATGATCAGGTCGGCAGCAGGAATCGCCTGCCCCGGGCCGATGAATTGCAGATCCACTTGCGGATGCAAACGCAGTGGATCGAAATCGGTGTGGTTGCTGATGCGCGGCAGCACCGGCACCACCACTTTCAGCACTTGCTCGGCCTTGTCGGTCTGGCGCTGGTCGATGCCGTCCTCGGCCTCCAGATGCAGGTCCATCACGTACGGCAGCACACCGATAACCGGTTTGCCGGTGCGCTGTTCCAGCCAGTCGAGGCCCGGTTGGAGCAAGGCGATGTCACCGCGAAAACGGTTGATGATGAAGCCCTTGACCCGCGCCTGCTCGCTCGGCGACAGCAGCTCCAGCGTGCCGACCAGATGCGCAAAAACGCCGCCGCGATTGATGTCGGCGATCAGCAGCACCGGGCAATCCACCGCTTCGGCAAAGCCCATGTTGGCGATGTCCCCGGCACGCAGATTGATCTCGGCCGGCGAGCCAGCGCCTTCGACCATCACCAGCGGATACGCCGCGCTGAGCCGTTGATGCGACGCGAGCACCGCCTGCATGGCGATGGCTTTGTAGTCGTGATACGCCACCGCGTTCATGCTGGTGACCGCGCGGCCATGGATGATCACCTGCGCGCCGGTATCGCTGTTGGGCTTGAGCAGCACCGGGTTCATGTCGGTGTGCGGTTCGAGATGCGCGGCTTGTGCCTGCACCGCTTGCGCCCGGCCGATCTCGCCGCCGTCGGCGGTCACCGCGCTGTTGAGCGCCATGTTCTGCGGTTTGAACGGCACCACCGCCACACCCTGACGGGTGGCCCAGCGGCACAGCGCCGTCACCAGCGTACTTTTACCGGCATCGGACGTGGTGCCCTGAACCATCAAGGTTGTCATTGGGTTTCCTTGGCGAAAGCTTGCAGCGCCTGTTCGAGACGCGCTTCTTCAGCGGCGTTGGCAGGCAGGCCGAAACGCAGGCTGCTGTTGTGGGTGAAGATGCGCAGGAGGATGCCGCGTCGGGCCATGAACTCGTGCAGCGCAGGCGCGTGCTCGGTGATCAGCCACTGAAACAACGCGCAACCGCCCTGAGGTTTGAAGCCATAGCGCTCCAGCAACAACGCGAGGCGTTCACTGGCTTCATCGCTGCGAATGCGTTGCCGGGTGTGCGCTTCGGTGTCTTGCAGGCAAGCCTGACCGAGCACCCGCGTCGGCCCGCTGACCGCCCAGGGTCCGACCTGTTCCGCGAGCAATCTGAGCAACTTGCGCTCGGCCAGCACAAAGCCCAGACGCACACCGGCCAGACCGAAAAACTTGCCGAAGGAACGCAGCACAATCAAACCGATCTGGTGGGTATGCGGCGCCAGACTCAGCTGCGGTGTGTTATCCATGAACGCTTCATCGACCACCAGCCAGCCGCCACGCTGGGCCAGCCGCGCGTGCCAGTCGAGCAGTCGCGCCGGGGTCAGGCTCAGGCCGGTGGGGTTGTTCGGATTGACCACCACCAGCACGTCGAGGCTGTCGAGGAAGAATTCGACTTCCTGCTCCAGCACTTCGCGCACGATGTAACCGCTGCGGCGCCAGGCTTCGGCGTGCTCGGCATAACACGGCGACAACACACCGACCTTGCCGGCGCGGCGCAAACGCGGCAGCAACTGAATCGCCATCTGCGAACCGGCCACCGGCAGCACCTGCGAAGCGCCGTAGTAATCACACGCGGCCTGTTCCAGCCCGTCATCGGTTTCCGGCAAGCGTGCCCAGGCGCGCAGCGGAATTTCCGGCACCGCAAACGGCCACGGCGCGAGGCCGCTGGAGAGGTCGAGCCAGTCAGCCTCGGCAATCCCGTAATCGAGTGCAGCCTTGCGCAGCCGGCCACCGTGCTCAAGCATAGAATTCAGCCCCCACGCAGAGAATCAGCAGCCATAACCATACCCCGCGCTGGACCAATTGCCAGCCGCGATCAATCGAATCGGCATCGGCCGGCGAACCTTCGCCCAGTTGCGGACGCTCATGCAGTTCGCCGTGATAGATCGCCGGGCCGCCCAGTTCGACATTCAATGCACCGGCACCGGCCGCCATCACCGGACCGGCATTCGGGCTGTCCCATTGCGGGCCCTGGCTGCGCCAGCATTTCCAGGCGAGCCGAGTGTTGCCCAGCAGCGCGTAGGTCAGCGCCACCAGCCGGGCCGGAATGTAGTTGAGCACGTCGTCGATTTTTGCCGCGCACCAGCCGAAGCGTTCGAAGCGTTCGTTGCGATAGCCCCACATAGCGTCGAGCGTATTGCTCAGGCGATAGAGCACCACGCCCGGCGCGCCGGCCACGACAAACCAGAACAGCGCGGCGAACACCGCGTCACTGCCGTTCTCCAGTACCGACTCAGTGGCCGCGCGCGCAACGGCGGTGCTGTCCAGTTCGCTGGTCTGGCGGCTGACCAGATAGCCGACGCGTTTGCGCGCCTCTTCCAGATCATCGGCGCGCAAGGCGGCGGCTACCGGCGCGACATGCTCACCGAGGCTGCGCATGCCGAGGGCGCAATACAGCGCCAGAATCTCGACGATCCAGCCCACGTACGGTGCCCAGGAAAACGCGGTGGCGAGCAAGGTCAGCGGCAGCACGGCGATCACCCACGCGGTGACCCCGTGACTGCGCCAGCCGCGCCCGCCCGCATTGAAACGGCGCTCGATGCGTCCGGCAAAATTGCCGAACGCCACCAGCGGATGCCAGCGTTTCGGTTCACCCAGCAGCGCATCCAGCGCGACCGCGGCGACACTCAACAACGCCACACTCATTGACTCACTCCCCAATAATTTTCGTACAGCAACTCATTGAGCGGCCGCGCCTGCGCCCACCCTTCGAGTACCAGCATCGGCGCCGGATAGAATTCCTTGACCGGCCCCAGACACAACACCGCCAACGGCTTGGCCCCGGCCGGCAACTGCAGCAGATCGGCCAGTGCCTGCGGTTCGAACAGCGACACCCAGCCCATGCCCAGCCCCTCGGCTCGGGACGCCAGCCACAGATTCTGAATCGCGCAGGACAGCGAGGCCATGTCCATTTCCGGCAGCGTACGACGGCCGAAAATATGTTTTTCGCGATCGTCCATCAGCGCCGCGACCAGGACTTCGGCGCAGTCGTTGATGCCTTCGACCTTGAGCTTCATGAACTCGTCACTGCGCTCGCCGAGGGCTTCGGCGGTGCGGATGCGTTCTTCTTCGACGAGGTTCTGGATCTGCCCGCGCAAGGCGCGATCGCTGATGCGGATGAAACGCCATGGCTGCATCAGGCCGACGCTGGGCGCCTGATGCGCGGCTTCGAGCAGACGGCGCAGCAGCTCCGGTTCGACCGTGCCGCCGGTGAAGTGGCGCATGTCGCGGCGTTCGGCGATGGCTTTATAGACCGCTGTGCGCTCGGCCTCAGTGAATGCGTTGTCGGTCATGGCCTGCTCGCGAAAGCGGCCTGACATTCTGGCGCAAACAATGCGGCAATCGCCTTCGGATTCGACGGAAAGTAGAAATGCACGTACGACGCCGTCATCCGCCCTTCCCGATAAACCGCCTCCGCCCCACGCCCGCCATTCGGACTCAGGCCCCGGGCAATCGGCGTCAGTTCGGTGCTGGTCAGGGAATGGTGATAGGTGTGCCCACGCAGCGAGCCCTCCGGCAGATCCACCGCTTGCAGTGCCAGTGCCGCCAGACGTTTTTGCATCACCGCCTCACCGCGCAGCAGCCCGACCAATTCGGCGCGGATGCCGTCGACATCGGTCAACGCATCGAGCAGGTAGAGCATGCCGCCGCACTCGGCGAGCAACGGTTTGCCGGCGGCGTGGTGCGCACGGATCGCATCGAGCATCGCAGTGTTTTCTGCCAGCGCGACATGGTGCAATTCCGGATAACCACCGGGCAGATACAGACTGTCGGCCTCGGGCAATTGCGTATCGCGGATCGGCGAGAAGAAACTCAACTCGGCGCCCATCGCCCGTAGCAGGTCGAGACTGGCGCCGTAGGTGAAGGCAAAGGCCTCATCGCGAGCGACAGCAATGCGCACGCCGTCGAGCAGCGGTTCAGCGCTGATCATTTCAGGCGCGGCGAATTCCACGGCCGGTGGCAGCGCTACCTCGCAACTGCTGGCCAGTGCTTCAGCCGCCGCGTCGAGACGCAGATCCAGATCATTCAGTTCACTGGCCTGCACCAGACCGAGATGGCGGCTCGGCAACTCGATCCCGGTCTCGCGGGACAATGCGCCGTACCAGCGCAAACCTTCGGTGAGGCTGCCTTCGAGCAATTGCGCATGACGCAAGGTGCCGACACGGTTGGCCAGCACGCCGGCAAACGGCAGGTCCGGCTGGTAACGCGCCAGCCCCAACGCCAATGCGCCGAAGGTCTGGGCCATGGCGGTGCCGTCGATCACGCCGAGTACCGGCACGCCGAAATGCCGCGCCAGATCGGCGCTGGACGGCGTGCCGTCGAACAGGCCCATCACGCCTTCGATCAGGATCAGATCGGCTTCGGCGGCGGCTTCCCACAACAGGCGGCGGCTTTCCTGCTCGCCGACCATCCACATGTCCAGTTGATACACCGGCGCACCGCTGGCGCGCTCGAGAATCATCGGGTCGAGGAAGTCCGGGCCGCACTTGAACACGCGCACCTTGCGCCCCTGGTTGCGATGCAAGCGAGCGAGCGCGGCGGTGACGGTGGTCTTGCCCTGACCGGAGGCCGGCGCGGCAATCAGTACCGCCGGGCAGTGACGTGGTTGATTCAAAGTTCGACGCCTTTCTGCGCTTTGATACCGGCCTGGAAGGCGTGTTTGAGCATGCCCATTTCGGTGACGGTATCGCCCATCTCGATCATTTCCGGCTTGGCCGCGCGACCGGTGACGATCACGTGTTGCATCGGCGGACGCGCCTGCAAGTCGCTGAGCACTCGATCCAGATCGAGGTAGCCGTGCTTGAGGGCGATGTTCAGTTCGTCCAGCACCACCAGGCCGATCGACGGATCACGCAGCAGCTCGCGGGACACTTCCCACGCGGCTTCGGCGGCGGCGATGTCACGCTGGCGATCCTGGGTTTCCCAGGTGAAGCCCTCGCCCATCACGTGAAAACGCACTTGCTCGGGGAAGCGGCGGAAGAACAGTTCTTCGCCCGTGCTGTTGCGACCCTTGATGAACTGCACCACGCCGCACTGCATGCCATGGCCCATGGCGCGGGCGAGCATGCCGAACGCCGAGCTGCTTTTGCCTTTGCCATTGCCGGTCAGCACCAGCACCAGGCCGCACTCGTCAGGGGAATTGGCGATGCGTTCGTCGATCACGGCTTTTTTGCGCTGCATACGCGCCAGATGGCGTTCGTCGCGCTCGGGGGAATCGGTCATGGGGGAGCTCTCCGTTGAGGCTGGATAACGGCGGGCAGGCACAAGAATAGACGGCAAAAAGCCTGGCATCGCCCACCGTGATGCCGCTGGATGGATCAGGCCGGTCTCCGGGCTCATGAGCGGCGAATCGCCTGACTGCGCGCCTTCCCGCGTCGTCGACACAGTGGCTCAATGCACAGTTTTCACTCATTTACCGTTGCGGGGGCAGCGCCGGGATCGTGATCGTGCTTCGCCTGAAGACAACCCTCACCGGCTTCCCTGTTTCACTCTGTCGACACGCGTCACAGAGCACCTGAAACAAGCCGCGAAGGTTAGAGGGTTGGGGGTGGAGCGTCAATTAAAGAGGGGGCCGTCGGGCGAATAACTGCCGTCGATCAATTATCTGACGCCAATCTTGTGCCACACTGAGACAAGTGATATCAAAGAGCCATGCTTTTGTTTGAAAAAGCACACCACAACAATAAGGATGATGACGATGCAAGGCATGATCATCAGCAACCCGCGCCTGGAATTCCTGCGCCCGATGCTTGAACGCTGGTTTGACTGTATCGACCGCTACAACGCTGTACGCGGCGACAACGACACCCCTTACTGGCATGACGAGAAAGCCAATCTCGGCTTGCTCTCCGCGGCAGCCTGGATGGCCGAACTGGTGACCCTTTGCGATACCTCGACCCGAAAGCAGAACGAGGATGGCGAACGCAATGCCCGCGCCGATCTGTTCATCGCCGGCGCTGAAGACCGCGCCTACCTTCAGGCCACCCAGCGCTGGCCACGGGTCAACAACCTTAATCTGACCCAGGCCCTGCTGGACATCACCAGCGACGCCAAACGCATCAGCTTCGCCAGCGATCTCAAGCTCGGCTGCCTGTTCGTCGCCCCGCAAAAGGCCCAGCACAGCGCCAGCCCCGAAGAACTGCAGGACATGGTCGACGACCTGCAAAAGGAACACTGCTGCGCGGTGGCCTGGTATTTCCCCTACGCCTACCGCAAGTTGCGCAGCGAAGCGGGCAACTATCACCCGGGCGTCGCCGTGCTGTTCAAAGAGGCCCGCGGTTGAGCGGTTGAACCATCGGGTGCGCAAGCTCCTCTATGATTAGGCAAGCATTCATAGGGAAGATCAGTAATGCGCAAAACCCAACTCGCTCTCGTCATCGCCCTCGCCGGAGGGCTCGCCGCCTGCGGTGAATCCTCCAGCCTGCAAGTTTCTGACGGCACCGGCCCGTCACCGAAACTGCCTGAACCGAACAAAACCCTGATCCCGACGGTGAACATCGCCCCGGCGGTCGGCTGGCCTGCAGGCGGCAAACCGACCGCTGCGGCCGGCACGCAAGTCGCGGCATTCGCCGAAGGCCTCGATCACCCGCGCTGGCTCTACGTGCTGCCCAACGGTGACGTGCTGGTGGCGGAAACCAACGCTCCGCCCAAGCCTGACGACAGCAGCGGCATTCGTGGCTGGGTGATGAAGAAAGTCATGGGCAAGGCCGGCGCTGGTGTGCCGAGCCCGAACCGCATCACCCTGTTGCGCGACGCCGACCACGACGGCGTGGCCGAGACCCGCACGGTGTTTCTGCAAAATCTCAATTCGCCGTTTGGCATGACCCTGGTCGGTAACGATTTGTACGTCGCTGACACCGATCGCCTGCTGCGCTTCCACTACGAATCCGGCGCGACCGAGATCAAGACCCAGCCGATCAAAGTCACCGACCTGCCGGGCGGCACCCTGAACCATCACTGGACCAAGAACGTCATCGCCAGCAAGGACGGCAACAAGCTGTACGTCACCGTCGGCTCGAACAGCAACGTCGGCGAGAATGGTCTGGATAAAGAAGAAGGACGTGCGGCGATCTGGGAAGTGGATCGCGCCACCGGCAACCACCGGATCTTCGCCTCGGGCATTCGCAACCCCAACGGCCTGGCGTGGGAACCCACCACAGGCGCGCTGTGGACAGCAGTCAACGAACGTGACGAGATCGGCAGCGATCTGGTGCCGGACTACATCACCTCGGTCAAGGACGGTGGCTTCTATGGCTGGCCATTCAGCTACTACGGTCAGCACGTGGATGTGCGGGTGAAGCCGCAGAATCTGGATCTGGTGGCCAAGGCTATCGCCCCGGACTACGCCGTCGGCCCGCATACCGCCTCGCTGGGCCTGACCTTCGCTGAAGGCAACAGCCTGCCGGCGCAGTTCAAGGAGGGCGCGTTCATCGGCCAGCACGGCTCGTGGAACCGTAAACCGCACAGTGGCTATAAAGTGATTTTCGTACCATTCGCCGCCGGCAAGCCGAATGGAGCACCGGTGGATGTGCTCACCGGTTTCCTCGACAAGGACGAGAACGCTTTGGGTCGCCCGGTAGGCGTGGTGATCGACCAGCAAGGTGGTTTGCTGGTGGCGGATGATGTGGGGAACAAGGTTTGGCGGGTTTCGTCTGCCAAGTAACTTTTGCCTGACCTGAAACAACTGTGGGAGCGAACCTGCTCGCGAATGCGTAGTGTCAGCCTCCATTGGGTTGACTGATACAGCGCTTTCGCGAGCAGGCTCGCTCCCACATTGGAATGGCTGCGATTTTTACTACGGGTTATGCGCCAGATGCTCCGGCTGCAACACCCGCTTGGCACTCAGGTACGCCTTCTGCCAGTACGCCTTCGACAGACTGTCCAGCTTCACCGTGCCGCCGGTGGCTGGCGCGTGCACGAAGCGCCCTTCGCCGACGTAGATTCCCGCATGGCTGACCTGCGAGCCGCCATTGGTGGCAAAGAAGATCAGGTCGCCAGTCTGCAAACCCTCTTTGCCGACATTTGGCGCCTGCATCACGATCATCTCGCGGGTGGAGCGCGGCAAGGAGATACCGGCGGCATCGCGGTAGACGAAACCGATCAGACCACTGCAATCAAACCCGGAATCCGGTGTGTTGCCGCCCCAGCGATAAGGCGTGCCAACCAGACCCAGCGCGCGAAACAGCACGTCTTCAGCAGCAGGCGAAAAAGCTTGGGAAGGCCCGAATACCACCGGAGCGCGTACCACTGGCGCAGGCGGCGGAGTGCGGCTGGCGCAGGCGCTGAGCAGCGCTGCGAAGAAAATCACTGTGAGGCGGGCCGACATCGTCATAAGCAGAACATCCTGATCTGGCTGCGGCTTTCTCTGCCGAATGGACAGAAACAAAACCGCCTGCGGAGCACGCAGGCGGTTTGCCATCAATATAGATACAGGATTCTAGCGGCTACGCGGCAAACTTCAAGTAAGACTTTAACTTCACCTTGTAAAGTCTAGGTCTACTCCCTTGCCGGGCACAGTTTTTGTCGCCACGGACGTGGCGACAACGGGGGAATTACTTGCGAGCGGTGACCACGGTCGGAGCCATCGCGAGGGCGCGCTTGGCTTCGATGAAGGTCTTGCTCCAGTAGCTGTCACCCAGGCTGTCGATGCGAACACCGCCGCTGCGACGACTGCTGGAGTGGATGAACTGATTGTCACCCAGGTAAATCCCGGCGTGGCTTACACGACCGCGACGACCATTGGTAGCGAAGAACAGCAGATCGCCGGGCTCAAGGTTGCCGCGCGAGACCAGAGGCGCATCCACGTTGATCATTTCACGGGTGGAGCGCGGCAGATTCATGCCGGCTTCTTCGCGGAACAGATAACCGATGAAACCGCTGCAGTCGAAGCCGGCTTCAGAGGTGCCGCCGAAACGGTAACGGGTACCGATCAGGGACATGCCGCGTTCAAGGATACTGTCGGCCAGAACCGGAAGCTCGTACGGCTTCTTGTTGAAGTCCGAGAGTTCTTTTTCGGTGTCCAGCTCTTCCTGGTAAATAACGGAAGACTGGGCAGTGGCAGAATTTTTAACCTGCTGAGGCTGCTCTTGAACTGGAGAATGAGCAGCGCAACCGAACAACAGGGTGACGAGTGCGAGAGGCACGAGGGGTGCGAAGCGATTTAGCATGGGCACGACCGTGGCTGAAGTTGTAAAGAAGTCGAGACTATGCCCGCTATCGGCCTCATTTGCAAATTCAATCGATCTTTTTGTGACTTCCCGGTTTCTCGTTTACATCTAAGCGCTTAAGCCCATTTGACTCGATACGCGGTCTGCATGCGTTGCGGAAACGCGGATTTTCTGGCGCCTGAAATATGTCGAAACGTGCTGAAAGCCTCGTATTTCAAGGGCTGGCTACCAACCAAGGGTCTCTTTCAGGAACGGAATCGTCAGCTTGCGTTGCGCCTGCAGCGAGGCCTGATCCAGCTGTTCGAGCAGGTCGAACAATGCACTCATGCTGCGGGTGCCGCGAGTCAGAATAAAGTGTCCGACTTCATCGGTCAGATGCAGACCGCGACGCGACGCGCGCAATTGCAGGGCACGCAATTTGTCTTCATCGGAGAGCGGCCGCATCTGGAAGATCAGCGCCAGGGTCAGGCGCGATTTGAGGTCAGCCAGTTTCACCGGCAGCTCGCGCGGCGAGGTTGAAGCGGCAATCAGCAAACGTCGACCGCTGTCACGCAGGCGGTTGAACAGATGAAACATCGCCTCTTCCCAGTCCGGCTTGCCGGCAATCACCTGCAAGTCATCCAGGCAGACCAGTTCGTACTGCTCAAGGTTGTCGAGGATTTCGATACCACGATCCATCAGCTCGGCCAGCGGCAGATACACCGCCGGTTCACCCATCTGCTCGAAACGCAGACACGCCGCCTGCAACAGATGCGTACGCCCTACCCCATGCTTGCCCCACAGGTAGATGAGGCTTTCGGTCCAGCCGGCGTCGGCTTCGCATAGGCGCTCGACATAGCCGAGTGCAGCGGCATTGGCGCCTGGGTAGTAGTTGATGAAGGTGGCGTCGTCACGCAGACGCACACCTAGGGGCAGCTGAATCGGTTTCATGCTGACTGAACAGTTCTCAAGGAACCGTTAGTGGCCTCTGTGTAAAGTTTGCGAAGTTTATACCCGTGAAGCTGAGCGCACAATGCGACAGACCCCAAGCAAAATCAAAGGTTTGCGTTAACACGCTGGTTTTATGACAGTTTCTCTGACGCGGTATCGAACGAACCCGCCGCAAAACCCGGGCCAACCCGGCACAATGCCGGACCGCCCGTGATCGGATTACAACTCGGGCTCATCTGCCCCGCTGTAAATATCCGAGTCCTTGTACAAATCGTGCACGTGACGCACCAGCACCATGATCACCGCCGCCACCGGCAATGCCAGCAGCACTCCGGTAAAGCCGAACAGCTCGCCGCCGGCCAGGATCGCGAAGATCACCGCCACCGGATGCAGGCCGATCCGGTCGCCGACCAGCAGCGGCGTCAGCACCATGCCTTCCAGCGCCTGCCCGACCATGAACACCGCAACGATGCCGATCATCGGGTACAGGTCGCCACCGAACTGGAACAGCCCGGCAATCAGCGCCGCGCCAATACCGATCACAAAACCCATGTACGGCACGATGGCCGCGAGGCCTGCGATCAGGCCGATCAACAGCCCCAATTCCAGACCAACAATCATCAGACCCGCTGCGTAGATCACGCCCAGCGCCAGCATCACCAGCAACTGTCCGCGCACGAACGCGCCGAGCACTTCGTGGCACTCACCGGCGAGCGAGACGATGGTTTCTTCACGATCACGCGGCAGCAGGCTGCGGATCTTGGCCATCATCACGTCCCAGTCGCGCAGCAGATAAAAACTCACCACTGGGATCAGCACCAGATTCGCCAGCCAGCCGATCAGCGCCAGACTCGAGGCCGTCGCCTGACTCAGCACCACACCGACGATGTCAGTGGTCTGCCCCATGTGTTCGCTGATCGCCACCTTGACCTTGTCGAACTTCCAGAAGCCGTCAGACAGGCCCAGCTTCGATTGCGCCCACGGCAGCGCCGTGTGCTGCAGCCAGTCAAGCATTTGCGGCGCCAACTCATACAAACGCACCAACTGCTTGGCAAGCATGGGCACCAGCACCAACAGCAACGTGGTGACGATCAGAGTGAACAAGGCGAACACCGCGATCACACCCCAGGTTCGCGACAAACCGAGTTTCTCCAACCGATCCACCAGCGGATCGAACAGATACGCCAGCAGCAACGCCACCAGAAACGGCGTGAGGATCGGATGCAGCAACCACACAAACGCGCAAAGCAGGACTACCCCACCGAGCCAGAACCAACGCCGCGTATCGGCCATTTACCACTCCCACTGCTTCTATATAAGGAAAGACTTACCAGCGAAACCGCAACGAAGGTGCTACCGGTGCAGGCGCTGGAGCCGCAACAGGCGCTGCACCTGCCACCGCTGGCTGCGGCGCTGCCACTGGCGTCGGTGCTTCGGCCGGCAACTCCTGCAACTTCGCCAACGACAACTGCGCGCGCAACTGATCGGCACTGCCGTTGACCCGATACACGATGCGATGACCATCGACACTTTGCAGACGCACACCGAAGGGTTCGAGTAACCGCAGCAGCGTGGCGTAATGCTCAAGATTCATGCCCTGCACTTCGAGGGTCTGTTGGCCCGAAGCGCCAGGCTTGGCGACAAAGCGCGGCGCCAGACGCTCGGCCACCGCCAGCATCACGGCATCGGCCACGGCAGCCTGATCGGCGCCCTGCACACTGCCGGCCTCTTTCTGATCGCCCAGCCACAGATGCCACTTGGCCTGCCACTGCCCGCCCTCTTCGTGCGCATGCACCGCCAGCAAGGCATCCGCGCCGTAACGCTCTGAAGCACCGCGCAATGGCGCGGGATCGGTGCCATCCAGCACTGGCGCGGTGGCCACCAGTTGCTCACTCAGATCCGCCAGCGGCAGACGCAGCGGCAAGCCGCGATGCTGAGCCGCAGAACGCAATGGTGCAGCCGCTGCCTGACCGTCGCCGACCAGGCTCGAACCTTCAGTCGAATCGTTCAGCCACCAGCTCAGAATCGACGGCCGACTCGCCCCCCACAATGACAGCCCGGCCCGGCGCAGCGCCTGCTCGGTGGTGGCCGGATCGAAATCGACCTTGAGCACCTCCGGCGGCCCGGCATCGAAACCGAACTGACTGATGATCTGCTGCGGATCCTTGCGAATCGCTGCCAGCCCCGGATTCTGCGGAGCCTTGGGGTCACCGGTCAGGCGCAACACCAGCGTATCGAGCGCCGCCTGCGTGGCGCGATCACGCTCTTCCGGCGCCTGGCTGCTGACTGGCTGGCGCACTTGATAGAGACCTTTGAGGTTTTCGGCATGACTCGCCAAGCTGACCAACGACAAACAACCCACAACCAACAATTTACAAAAACGCATGGAAAATTCCCGTCGACAGGAGCGGCTGGAACAGGCCGCGTGAACCGGTTAAGCAAGGCTGTGACAATCTGCCATCGCAAAACATTCACACGCTAGCGGTAAGTTTTTGCACAGTGATAACGATAGACGGTTAATCGGCACACCTTATACAGGCAGCCGCCCGGCACAATTGCAAAAAATTTCAGTCGATTATGCCCCTGCCCGTCGGCGCGAGGATGGCCGCTGCCCCTCAAGCCTGATAAAATCGCGCGCCTTCGCAGACCGGCAACAGCCGGGCACCCCGAAATTCGCGTAAGGCCATCGCCCTCTCGATTTCGATGTTCCCGCTGAACTCGGTCGTTACCCCTGAATCCCCTCCCCTAAAGGCCTGGATCATGAGCAAGCAACCCTCCCTGAGCTACAAGGACGCCGGTGTAGACATCGACGCCGGTGAAGCATTGGTCGAACGCATCAAGAGCGTCGCCAAGCGCACTGCGCGCCCGGAAGTCATGGGCGGCCTGGGCGGTTTCGGCGCCCTCTGCGAGATCCCGGCCGGTTACAAACAGCCGGTGCTGGTTTCCGGTACTGATGGCGTCGGCACCAAGCTGCGCCTGGCGCTGAACCTGAACAAGCACGACAGCATCGGCCAGGACCTGGTCGCCATGTGCGTCAACGATCTGGTGGTGTGCGGCGCAGAACCGCTGTTCTTCCTCGACTACTACGCCACCGGCAAGCTGAACGTCGACGTAGCTGCCACCGTGGTCACCGGTATCGGTGCAGGCTGCGAACTGGCTGGCTGCTCCCTGGTCGGCGGCGAAACCGCTGAAATGCCTGGCATGTACGAAGGCGAAGACTACGATCTGGCCGGCTTCTGCGTCGGCGTCGTGGAAAAAGCCGAAATCATCGACGGCTCGAAAGTCGCCACCGGTGACGCACTGATCGCCCTGCCATCGTCCGGCCCGCACTCCAACGGCTACTCGCTGATCCGCAAGATCATCGAAGTGTCGGGTGCCGACATTGAAACCGTTCAGCTCGACGGCAAGCCACTGACCGAACTGCTGATGGCCCCGACCCGCATCTACGTGAAGCCGCTGCTCAAGCTGATCAAAGACACCGGCGCGGTCAAAGCCATGGCCCACATCACCGGTGGCGGCCTGCTGGACAACATTCCGCGCGTTCTGCCAAAAGGCGCTCAGGCCGTGGTTGACGTGGCCAGCTGGACTCGCCCGGCGGTCTTCGACTGGCTGCAAGAGAAAGGCAACGTCGACGAGACCGAAATGCACCGCGTACTGAACTGCGGCGTCGGCATGGTGATCTGCGTGGCTCAGGAGCACGTTGAAGTGGCCCTGAACACCCTGCGTGATGCCGGCGAGCAGCCTTGGGTCATCGGCCAGATCGCTGCCGCTGCCGAAGGCGCTGCCCAGGTTGATCTGCAGAACCTTAAGGCTCATTAATGTCCGCAACCTGTGATGTCGTGGTGCTGTTGTCCGGCACCGGCAGTAACTTGCAGGCTCTGATCGACAGCACGCGGACCGGCGACAGCCCGGTCCGCATCGCTGCGGTGATTTCCAACCGCGCCGACGCCTACGGCCTGCAACGCGCCAGTGACGCGGGTATCGCCACCCGCTCGCTGGATCACAAGGCTTTCGAAGGTCGCGAGGCCTTCGATGCTGCCCTGATCGAACTGATCGACGAATTCAAACCGAAACTCGTGGTACTGGCCGGCTTCATGCGCATTCTCAGCGCTGATTTCGTGCGTCACTACCAGGGTCGCCTGCTCAATATCCACCCGTCGCTGCTGCCCAAATACAAAGGGTTACACACTCATCAGCGCGCGCTGGAGGCCGGCGATGCCGAGCACGGCTGCTCCGTGCACTTCGTCACCGAGGAACTCGATGGTGGACCACTGGTCGTACAGGCAGTAATACCGGTAGAGTTGCACGACACGCCGCAGACACTTGCGCAGCGAGTGCATGTCCAGGAACACCTGATCTACCCGATGGCTGTACGCTGGTTTGGCGAAGGCCGACTGGCACTCGGTGAGCAAGGTGCTTTACTGGATGGCCAGTTACTCGCGGCCAGCGGCCACTTGATTCGACACTAGGAGATTTTATGCGTCGCGCCCTGCTCTTCGCTTGCGCTCTGCTCGCCCTGCCTTTCGCGCAGGCGGCAGACCTTCAACCGTTCTCCGCCAGCTACACCGCCGACTGGAAACAGTTGCCCATGAGCGGCACCGCCGAACGCAGCCTGACCAAGGAAGCCAACGGTGTCTGGAAACTCAGCTTCAAGGCGTCGATGATGATCGCCAGCCTGACCGAAGAAAGCACGCTGACCCTGGACAAGGACACCCTGCTGCCACAGTCCTACCACTTCGAACGTGGTGGTCTGGGCAAAGCAAAAAAGGCTGATCTGGACTTCGACTGGAACAGCAAGATGGTCACCGGCACTGACCGGGGCGACGCGGTGAAGATCCCGCTGAACCGTGGCATGGTCGACAAGTCGACCTACCAGTTGGCGCTGCAGCATGACGTGGCCGCCGGCAAAAAGACCATGAGCTATCAGGTGGTCGACGACGGTGAAGTCGACACCTATGACTTCCGTGTATTGGGTGCCGAGAAAGTCGACACCAAGGCCGGCAAGATCGATGCAATCAAGGTCGAGCGCGTGCGCGACCCGACACAAAGCAAGCGCATCACGGTGCTGTGGTTCGCCAAGGACTGGGATTACCTGCTGGTGCGCCTGCAACAGGTTGAAACCGATGGCAAGGAGTACAACATCATGCTCCAGGACGGCACGGTCAACGGCAAAACCGTTAAAGGCAGCTGATCCGCCGCTACAACGAAAAGCCCCGCAATTGCGGGGCTTTTTTATGCCTGCAGTTTTCGCGACGACACATATCCCCTGTGGGAGCGAGCTTGCTCGCGAAGGCGTCAGTTCAGCCGACTTGTTTATGGCTGATACACAGCTTTCGCGAGCAGGCTCGCTCCCACAGGGTTCAGCTCGATCTTCGAGGGTCAGATCAGACCGAAAATTTGGCCACCATATTGTTCAAATCCACCGCCAGCCGCGACAACTCCTGGCTTGCCGCACTGGTCTGATTTGCCCCCGCCGAAGTCTGCATCGCCAGATCGCGGATGTTCATCAGGTTGCGGTCCACCTCCCGCGCCACCGCTGCCTGCTCTTCCGAGGCGCTGGCGATCACCAGGTTGCGCTCGTTGATCAAGGTGAACGCCGAGGCAATTTCCTCCAGCGCCAAACCCGCAGCCTTGGCCAGTTCCAGAGTCGAATTGGCGCGGACGCTGCTCTGTTGCATCGAACTGACCGCCGAATCGGTGCCCTGCTGGATGCCACCGATCATCTGCTCGATTTCCTGGGTCGATTGCTGGGTGCGATGGGCCAGCGCCCGCACCTCATCGGCCACCACCGCGAAGCCACGCCCGGCATCCCCGGCCCGCGCCGCCTCAATCGCTGCGTTCAGTGCCAGCAGATTGGTCTGCTCGGCAATCGAGCGGATCACGTCGAGCACTTTGCTGATGCCGTGAACCTTCTGCGCCAGATCCTCGACCTGCGTTGCATTGGACGTGACGTCGTCAGCCAGGGACTGGATCGAAGTCACCGTCTGGTTGACCTGCTCGCGCCCATGCTGGGCAATCCGGTCAGACTCGCGCGACGCCTCGGAAGTCGCCACGGCGTTGCTCGCGACCTCTTCCACGGCAGCGGTCATCTGATTGACCGCCGTGGCGGCCTGCTCGATCTCCAGGCTTTGCTGATGCAGCCCGCGCGTGGCGTCCTCGGTGACGCAACTGAGTTCCTCCGAGGCTGACGCCAACTGGCTGGACGACTCGGAAATCTGCCGGATGGTGTCGCGCAGGTTGTGCTGCATGCTTTTCAGCGCCTGCAGCAGCCGCGCCGGTTCGTCCTTGCCGGAGATGTTGATATCGCCCGTCAGATCACCGCCGGCCACCACTTCCGCCACGCCCAGTGATTGCGCCAGCGGCAGGACGATGCTGCGGGTCAGCAGCAGCGCCAGACCGATGGTGATCAGCGCGGTGATGCCAATCATCACCCCGACCCACACCCGCGAATTGATGAAAACCAGGCGCGCGGCTTCGGTGGCAAGGTTGGCGTTGTGCTTGTTCAGCTCGACCAACTCCTTCAGGGTGGCCGCCATGTCGTCGGCCAACGGGCTCATTTCACCGTTGAGAATCGCCGCCGCCTCCTCCACCCGATTCTGTGCGGACAACTGCATGACCTGCGCCTGAAACTCCAGGTACTTGTGCTCGGCGACCTTGAAGCGGTCGAACAACTTGCGCTCTTCGGGCAGCACGATCAACACGTCATAGCGTTGTTGCGCTTCGCTCAACACACCGCGCAGGTCATTGAGCTTGGCGACATTCTGCGCCAGCGCCTGCGGGTCGCGATTGAGCAGCAGGCGCATGGTCAGCGCACGCAGGCGCAACATGTCCTGACTCATCTCGCCGACCGCCATGACGCTCGGCAGCCAGTTGTTGTCGACCTCATCAGACTGGGCGCGCATGTTCGCCATTTGCAGCAGGGCGAACGCCCCCAGGGCAAACACCATCAGCGCCAACACACCAAAACCCAGGCCGGCTCGCGGCGCGATATTGAGACTACGGATGCTCATGACTCTGGTTCCTTCCAAAAGCGCTGCATCAACCCTGCAGCTGGTTGCTTTAGAAGGTATCGGCCCGGCGAAAATTTGCGTAAGACCAAAAGGTGATATCAAAACGCCTCGATACTTCGAACCCTCGGCATTAACGATTCAGCGCGGTTTCCCGGACTTTGCCGCTGTTCGCGGCAATATCGCCAGGAAGTTATCCCGGGCGACCTTACGCGCAATTTCTTCAGGCAAGGCATCAAGGAACGGCGTGAAGCTGCGCATTTCCTGACCGAGCTTGATGAAACGGCCTACAACATCCGAGCCGATCATGAACCGATCAGGGTATTTCTCGACCAAGGCCAGCCATTCCGCACGCGGCTTGCCCTGCTCGTCCAGCAGGTACGGTGTCAGCATGCTCCACGACAGATCGATGTACAGATTCGGATAAGCCTCAAGCATCCGACTCACCGTGGGCAGGAGAAAATCCAGTTGCGTCTGGTGCCGATGAATTTCCGCGCTGGTGCCGGCGTGCGCCCAGATGAACCGGGTGTGCGGGTGATTACGCAGGGGTTCTTCGACTTCCTTCAGGTACAGCGGATTTTTCTCACGCTTGGAAGTGATGTTGGAATGCAGCATCACTGGCAGATCGTTTTCGGCAGCCAGGTGATAAATCCGCTTCATCGCCTCGTTATTGGCCCGTGGCGTGTCGCCGGCGGTCAACGCCGTCAAGTCATCATGGCGGGTGAACACTTCACCAATGCCCTGCCACAGCCCCGGATACAGATCGAGCATGCGCTGGATGTGCGCGGCGGAGTTCTTGTCATTGGGGTTGAAGCCCGACAGGAACGGATGAAAGTGCTGACGATGCTCCGGAGTCAGCTTTTGCACGGCATCGGCAACGATCACGTCCGTGGCGCTGTACCAGTAGGCATCGGCATCATCGCCGGCGTAATAACGCGGACGCTTGGGTTCGTCCTCGTGCCATTTCTTCGCCACGGGAATACCGGAAATCATCACATGGTCGATGGAATTGTCCTTCATCGCCGTGAGCAATTTCGCCATGCCGGCGGTTTCCTGGAAAAAATCCACGTAGTGCAGGTGCGCATCGCTGTAGGTGTAATCGCGGGCGCTGGCGCTACCGGCAAATGCCAGCAGGCAGGCAAGACTCAAACGAAACAAGGACACAAGTAATCTCCGGCAGGTAGGCATAGCCTAGACCCTGAGCCGATGACAAGGGTTCATCCTGCAGGAAAGTGGAACGCGGCTCTGTAGGAATGCTCTATAACTGCAAGGTCCTTTTTTGATCGCACGACTTTTTCCTACTGCCAGTGAGGTTGCCATGACTGTTACCGTCAATACCGTCTCCGCCGAAGGTTTTCGTCACACCGTACAGATCGATGACCACGAATTGTTTGCCGACGTGCCGAAGTCTGCCGGCGGCGAGGGCTCGGCCCCCGAGCCACACGACTACTTCGACGCCGCGCTCGGTGCCTGCAAGGCACTGACCCTGAAGATGTACGCAAAGAAGAAAGACATCCCGCTGACCGGCGTGGGTGTCGAGGTCAAACGCGACAACAGCGAAGAGCAAAAAGGCAAATACGCCCTGCACGTGACGCTTACCCTCAAGGGCGTCCTCACCGATGCCCAGCGTGAAGAACTGCTGCGCGTCGCCGATCGCTGCCCGATCCACAAACTGATGACCACCACCGACGTCAGCATCGAAACCCACGCCCCACAAGGCTTCGACAGCCAGTAATCACCCTCTTGCCAGCGGCGGGTTATGCTTCTGGCATCACCCGCTCAGCCTGGAATGCACCATGGATACGCAACCACTGATCATCCGCCCGCGCGCCGAAGACGTCGAAGGCCAGCCGATCCTGCGCCCGCTGCCGTCAGCCAAATGCCGTAGCGTCGGGCCTTTCGTGTTTTTCGACCACATGCTCGAAACGGTTTATCCGACGGGCAAAGGCATGAACATCCGACAGCATCCGCACATTGGTCTGTCGACCCTGACCTACCTCTTCGAAGGGCAGATCCAGCACAAGGACAGCCTTGGCTCCGATCAAGTGGTCAGCGCCGGCGATGTCAGCTGGATGACCGCCGGCAGTGCGATTGCCCATGTCGAGCGCACGCCCGAGCCGTTGTGGGCGCAAAGCTTCACGATGCACGGTTTGCAGATCTGGCTGGCTTCGCCCAAGGATCACGAGCAAGGTCCGGGACATTACAGCCATCACCCGGCGGCAACCTTGCCGGTCAGCGATAACCTTGGTGTGCAGATTCGGATGATCGCCGGGTCAGGCTTTTGCCTGGAATCACCGGTGCCGGTGCTTTCTCCTACGCTCTACGCCGAAGTGAAGATGCAGACCGCGACCACTTTGCTGATCCCGACCGAGCACGCGGAACGCGCGATTTATGTGCTGAGTGGCGATGCGCAGTTGAATGGCGAACCCCTCGAACCCCATGCGTTGGCGGTATTGCCGGCCGGGGAAGAGATGAGCCTGTTTGCCGAAAGCGATGTGCACGCAGTGGTGTTTGGCGGCGCTGCGCTGGACGGGCCACGGCGGATCAACTGGAATTTTGTCGCGAGCGATCCGGCAGCGATCGATGAGGCGCGGCGTAAGTGGGCGGCCGGGGATTGGCCGACGGTGCCGGGGGAAGTCGAGCGGATTGAATTACCGCGTTAAACCGCCGGCCCTCACCCCAGCCCTCTCCCAGGGGGAGAGGGAGCCGACCGAGGTGTCTTGCATTATACATCGACCTGAAACACCGAGTCGATTATGGATTCAACAATGCAAGTTCAGGTCGGCGTAGCTCTGAAATATGCCCCAATCGATCCCCTCTCCCTTCGGGAGAGGGTTAGGGTGAGGGGGCTTTTAGCTTTCCAGGCTTCAGCCCTTGAACACTTCTTCCAGCAAGTCATGCATCGACTTGAACGCTCGCCTGGCAGTCTTCGCGTCGTACATCATCTTGCCCGGCACATTGGCATGCGGATCGGTGAACGAATGCACCGCACCGCCATAGCTGAGCAACTGCCAATCGACCTTCGCCGCGTTCATTTCTTCTTCGAACGCCGGCAATTGCTCTTTCGGCACCAATGGATCGGAAGCACCGTGCAATACCAACACTGAACCCTTGATGTTCTTGGCATCCGCCGGGTTCGGCGAATCCAGCGTGCCATGGAACGACACCGCAGCCTTCACCGGCGCACCGGTACGGGCCAGATCCAGCGCACAGCAACCACCGAAGCAGAACCCGAACACCGCCAGTTTTGAGGTATCAACCGCCGCCTCACCCTGCTTCTGCAACTGCTCGAACGCTGCCTGCATGCGCTTGCGCAGCAGTGCGCGGTCGTTCTTCAGCGGCATCATCGCCGCGCCGGCCTCGTCAGCGTTCTGCGGACGTACTGCCTGGCCATACACGTCAGCAATCAACACCACGTAGCCCTTGGCCGCGACCGATTTGGCGATTTCTTCCGCCCCGGCGCTGACGCCCATCCAGTTCGGCGCCATCAGCAGGCCCGGGCGCGCGCCCTTGTGCTCGGTGTCGAACGCCAGACGACCTTCATAGGGCTGGCCATCCAGCTGATAGACCACGGAACGTACAGTAACTTGGCTCATTTCTGACTCCTGATTAGTTAAACACCAGAATGAAAAAACCCGCCGAAGCGGGTTTTTCTACAACGTGATCAAGCTGACAGTTCAACCAGCAGCTTGTTCAGACGGGTCACGTACGCGGCCGGGTCTTTCAAGCTTTCGCCAGCCGCCAGAGCGGCCTGATCGAAGAGGATGTGCGACAGGTCGCCAAAACGCCCTTCGTTCTGCTCGCCGTCGAGTTTCTCGATCAGCGGGTGGCTCGGGTTGAATTCGAAAATCGGCTTCGACTCCGGCACTTTCTGCCCGCTGGCTTCGAGGATCTGGCGCATTTGCAGGCCCAGGTCCTGTTCGCCGATGGCCAGAATGGCTGGCGAATCGGTCAGACGGTGAGAGACGCGAACCTCGGCAACGGAGTCGCCCAGCGCGGTTTTCAGGCGCTCGACCAGACCTTCTTTGGACTTGGCGACTTCTTCTGCAGCTTTCTTGTCCTCTTCCGAGTCCAGGTTGCCCAGATCAAGGTCACCGCGTGCCACGTCGACAAAGGTCTTGCCGTCGAATTCGCTGAGGTAGCTCATCAGCCACTCGTCGATGCGATCGGTCAGCAGCAGCACTTCGATGCCTTTCTTGCGGAAGACTTCCAGGTGCGGGCTGTTCTTGACCTGCGCGTAGGTTTCGCCGGTGAGGTAGTAGATCTTGTCCTGACCTTCCTTGGCGCGCGCCAGGTAGTCAGCCAGACCGACAACTTGCTCGCCGTCGTCGCCTTGAGTCGATGCGAAACGCAGCAGACCGGCAATTTTTTCCTTGTTGGCGAAATCTTCGGCCGGGCCTTCTTTCATGACCTGACCGAAGTTTTTCCAGAAGCCCTTGTATTGCTCAGGCTCGTTCTTCGCCAGTTTTTCCAGCATGTCCAGCACGCGCTTGGTCAGCGCCGACTTCATCGAGTCGATGATCGGGTCTTTCTGCAGGATTTCCCGCGACACGTTCAGCGACAGGTCGTTGGAATCGACCACGCCCTTGATGAAGCGCAGGTACAGCGGCAGGAACGACTCGGCCTGATCCATCACGAACACGCGCTGCACGTACAGCTTCAGGCCTTTCGGCGCTTCACGCTGGTACAGGTCGAACGGCGCACGGGCCGGCACGTACAGCAGCGAGCTGTACTCGAGCTTGCCTTCGACCTTGTTGTGGCTCCAGGCCAGCGGGTTTTCGAAGTCGTGAGCGATGTGCTTGTAGAACTCCTGGTATTCCTCGTCCTTCACTTCAGTGCGCGGACGGGTCCACAGGGCGCTGGCGCGGTTGACGGTTTCCCATTCAACGGCAGGCTTCTCTTCGCCTTCAGCGGCAGTGACTTCTTTCGGCAGCTCGATCGGCAGCGCGATGTGGTCGGAGTATTTCTTGATGATGTTGCGCAGACGCCAGCCGTCGGCGAATTCGTCTTCAGCGGATTTCAGGTGCAGGACGATGCGGGTGCCGCGTTCTGGCTTGTCGATGGTGGCGACTTCGAACTCGCCCTCGCCTTTCGAAGACCAGTGCACGCCTTCGCTGGCAGGGGTGCCGGCGCGACGGGAATACACATCAACCTGGTCGGCAACGATGAACGCCGAATAGAAGCCGACACCGAATTGGCCGATCAGGTGCGAATCTTTCTTCTGATCGCCCGAGAGATTCTTCATGAAATCGGCGGTGCCCGACTTGGCGATGGTCCCCAGGTGGGTGATCACATCGTCACGGTTCATGCCGATACCGTTGTCTTCGAGGGTGACGGTCTTGGCGTCCTTGTCGAAGCTCACACGGATTTTCAGTTCAGCGCCACCTTCGAGCAACTCAGGCTTGGCCAGGGCTTCGAAGCGCAGCTTGTCGACAGCGTCAGAGGCGTTCGAGATCAATTCGCGAAGGAAGATTTCCTTGTTGGAATACAGCGAATGGATCATGAGGTGCAGCAGCTGCTTTACCTCGGTCTGGAAGCCCAGGGTTTCCTTTTGAGTTTCCACACTCATGGTCATCAAACTCCAATCAGATGGCAGTGGCCGCGACCTTGAGGGTCGGCGGCGGGTTGTTCACTGAGTTGGGGGCAGCGTTCAGGATTTCAAGGGCTCATCAATTTTGAAATGTGCACGAGCGGTGGCAATCGGTTCGCTCTCGGTGCTTTGCCAGGCCGTGATGGCGACGTTGGCCACGCGCCGCCCCTGGCGACAGACCTGACATTTGGCCCAAGTGTCGCGAAACTGCCCGGCGCGCAGATAATCCAGAGAAAAGTCGATGATCTTCGGCACCCCGGGCGAACCGGTGAAGATCAGCAAATGTAACGCGGCCGCCAGCTCCATAAACCCGGCAATCACCCCGCCATGGATCGCCGGCAATAAAGGGTTACCAATGTTGTCCTTGTTCGCCGGCAGCTTGAACAGCAATTCATCGCCGACCCGGGAACATTCGACGCCGATCAGCCCTGCATAAGGAATCAGTTGCAGCAACGGCGCGTAATCGCCCTGAGCGTGAGCCTGCAGCAGCTGTTGCTTCCAGTCATCGCTCATCGATTCTCTCCTTTGACCTTGCCGCCAAATCCCTGGGTGCCTTTCAGGTTTTTGCCCATGCGCATGAAAGTGCCGACGACATGGGCGATTGGCTGATTCGGGTCATCCTGATAAGCAAAGCCGCGAGCGAAGATCACATCGGTGGTGACCCGGTAACACTGGGCAAAGCCATAGACGTCCTTGTTCGGCTCGGCGGCGTGCATGTAGTCGATACGCAGGTCCAGGGTCGGGCAGACTTCGAACTCCGCCAGCACGCACAACGTGGACATGCCGCACGCGGTGTCCATCAGCGAAGTAATGGCACCGCCGTGGATGACCCCGGTCTGTGGATTGCCGACGATTTGCGCGCTGTACGGCAACCTCACCGTCAGCCCTTCGCTGCTGGCGCTGTGTACCGTCAAACCGAGCACCTGACAATGGCGCAGGGCCGAAAGAAATCGTGTCGCGCGCTCAAAAACGGGGTTTTCAGCCATTTGATAATTACTCTCGTTAGAGCCTTTTGCCAGTAGTAGGAAATGCTGCAAAAGTTCCACTAAAAAACAAACTTATATATCTGAACGAAATGAGGAACTTAACCTTTGGCGCTGCGCTCTTAAGGCCAGTAGTTATTTTCCATAAGGAGAAACACCCCATGCGTAAGACTTTAGCTATTGCCTTGATGTTGACCGCTTCCCTCGGTCTCGCTGCCTGCGATAAAAAATCCGAGGACAAAGCTCAAGATGCAAACCAACATGCTGAGCAAGCTCAGCAAGACATGAACAAAGCTCAGGATAAAGTGAACGACGCAGCAAAAGAAAACGCCGAAGCTGCCAAAGCTCAGGCCGAATCGAATCAAGCTGCTCAGGAAGAAGCTGCCAAGAAGCAATAATTGCGACTTGATGCAGAAAAAGAAAACCCGCCAAGTGCGGGTTTTCTTTTGCCTGTGATTTTTTGTCAGTCTTGGCTTAGAAGCTTTCTTAGAGCAATACGGTTCTAAAAGTCGGACTAATCATCAGCAACAAACTGCAGATCAGGCCGACCAGCCACACCAGGCTGCGCAGGGATGGCTTATCCGCCAGGTATAACCACACGTAAAGAATTCGCGCGATCACAAAGATGATCGCCAGCGCATCGATCAACCAGCCTTGGGTTTGCGTGGTGTGCGCCATCAGCACACCCACGGCGAACAGGATGAACGCTTCGATGCAGTTCTGGTGCGCCGCCAGCGCCCGCGCGCCATAGCCAGTGAGTTGCGCCTGCTGTTGGCGCGGTAGATGGTTGTTGTAACCACCCTGCTCTTTCATGGCCTTGCCCACCGGCATGCGCGCGATGTAAATCAACAGTGCACTGATAAACACACACCAGAACGGAATACTCATCAAGCAGCCTCTTTATTGGTTTCGGGCAATGGTGCCTCTGTAGGGGTATAGACCATCACATCCAGCACGTCGGAATGAAACTCGCGGCGGTACAACACGATGACCACCCCGGCACTCATCAACATGAACAGCCACGGGCTGACAAACCACGCCAGCATGCTCATGCCGAAGTAATAAGAACGCAGACCGAAGTTGAACTGGTTCGCCGCCATCGAAATCACCCGCGCCGCCCGCAGCGCGAAGGCTTTACGCTCCTGCTCGGACACCTGACGCTCACCGATCATCGGCGCGGAACCGACCAGCACCGCAGCAAAGTTGTACTGACGCATGCACCAACTGAACGTGAAGAACGCATAGACGAACACCAGCGCCAGACACAGCAACTTGATCTCCGACATGCCCTGCGACGCCTGCTGCACCATCGGGATATCCGCCAGCAGCGACACGGCGCGTTCGGACGCACCGAGCACGGTGAGAATGCCGGCGAGGATGATCAGGGTGCTGGAGGCGAAGAACGAGGCGTTGCGCTCAAGATTGCCGATCACGCTGGCGTCGGCGATACGGTTGTCACGCAGCAGCATGCGGCGCATCCAGTCTTCGCGATACAGGTGCAGCACGCTGGCCAGACACGCGGTGTCGCGGGCCTTCCACGACGCATAACGGGTGTAGCCGCCCCAGCAGATGACAAACCAGAGCGCGGCCAGCAGGTGGATCAGATTGGCTTGGATGAACGACATGCAATTCCCTGTGGAGTATGGATGCTACCTGTGGGAGCGAGCCTGCTCGCGAAAGCGGCGTATCACACAACATTGATGACGGCTGACACAACGCTTTCGCGAGCAGGCTCGCTCCCACATTAAGACTTCGGCAGTGCTTCGACGTTAGCTCGCGGAAAAAGACACTGCCAGACGCCCATAAAAAATGCCCCGTATCGATTGATACGGGGCATTTCTGTTTAAGCGCTGAAGACCCGTTTGTGGCGGGTCAGACAACGTCAGGCAACGGCTTCGCTGCGCTTGCCCAGCAGGCGATCGCAGACCACGGCGACCACCAGGGTCATCACGCATGGCACCAGCCACGCCAGGCCCTGCTCGCTCAGCGGCAGGTGCGACAGCTGCGACGGCATCCAGTCAGCCAGACCGGCGCCCTTGAGCGCGTCGATGGTGCCGAACAGGAAAGATACCAGCATGACCGGGCCGAGGATCCGACCGTGTTCATGCCAGAAGTCCTTGCAGAAGCTCAGAGCCACCAGAACGATGCACGGCGGGTAGATCGCGGTCAGCACCGGGATCGAGAACGCGATCAGCTTGGTCAGGCCCAGGTTGGACACCAGCAGCGAGAACGCGGCGAGGATGATCACCAGAGTCTTGTATGACAGTGGCAGCACGCGGCTGAAGTATTCGGCGCAGGCGCAGGTCAGACCGACCGCCGTCACCAGGCACGCCAGCGAGATCAGCACCGCGAGGAAACCGCTGCCCAGCGAACCGAAGGTGTGTTGCACGTAAGCATGCAGCACCGCCGCACCGTTGGTGGCACCAACCGCGACTTCATGGCTGCCGGAACCGAGGCGGAACAAGCTGATGTACACCAGCGCCAGACCGACACCGGCGATAAGGCCGGCAATGATCGCGTAACGAGTGATCAGCGCAGGCGACTCGACGCCACGGGAGCGGATCGCGTTGACGATGACGATGCCGAACACCAGCGCGCCGAGGGTATCCATGGTCAGGTAACCGTTGATGAAGCCCTGGGAGAACGGTGCCGCGACGTATTCCGGCGTGGCCTGACCGATATCCCCGGCCGGCAGGGCGAACGCGGCGATGCCGAGTACCGCCAGGGCGATGATTTTCAGCGGCGCGAGGAAACGCCCCACGGTATCGAGCAGACGGCCCGGATACAGCGAGATGAAGAACACCAGCAGGAAGTACACCGAGCTGTAGAGGAACAGCGCCAGCGGGCTTTCGCCGGTCAGCGGCGCCAGACCCACTTCGAACGACACGGTCGCGGTCCGCGGGGTGGCGAACAGCGGGCCGACCGCCAGGTAGCATGCCGCGGCGAGCACACCACCGGCGATCTTGCCGATCGGGCTGCTCAGCGCATCCATCGCACCACCGACCTTGGCCAGGGCGACGACGGTGACCACCGGCAGACCGACAGCCGTGATCAGGAAGCCCAACGCCGCCATCCAGACGTTAGGTCCGGACTGCAGGCCGACGATAGGCGGGAAAATGATGTTGCCGGCCCCGACGAACAGGGCAAATGTCATAAAGCCCAGTGCCAGGATGTCCTGACCTTTCAAAACTTTCATTAAGGAAATACCACACTACTGAATCGGAATTTAGAGGGGGATTTCCCTGTGGGGTTAGGGAAATGCTGTCAGTCCGTATAAGACTGACCCGTTTAGCGCGTTGCATGCCTTGTGGGCGGCAGACGCAAAAATGGCTGCTAGCCTAACGAATTTGTCTGACAAACGCACTGTTTGAGGGCGAACTATCCGATACACGACGTGTCTGTGTCGCGTTTACGCATCTATTTTTCCTGCGGAGCACTCTGCAGGAAGACCCAGGACATGTAGCGAGGGGATTTATCCCCGATGGGGCGCGCAGCGGCCCCGATTGAGCCCGTATGATTTTTTCAGACTGAGCGCACTCACCTGCTTAGGGGACTGCTTCGCAGCCCATCGGGGATAAATCCCCTCACCACAAATGCCCGCTAAAACGCAGATGCCAGAAACAACAAAGGCCACCCGAAGGTGGCCTTTGTCTGGTGAAGCGTCAGTCAAGCACGAGGCTTACTTGACAGCCCAACCGGTCAGCTCGGCCAGGGCCTTGCCGATGTCCGCCAGCGAACGCACGGTTTTTACGCCTGCGTCTTGCAGCGCAGCGAATTTCTCGTCTGCAGTGCCTTTGCCGCCAGAGATGATTGCGCCAGCATGGCCCATGCGCTTGCCCGGAGGAGCAGTCACACCAGCGATGTAGGAAACAACCGGCTTGGTCACGTGTGCCTTGATGTAGGCAGCCGCTTCTTCTTCAGCCGAACCGCCGATCTCGCCGATCATCACGATCGCTTCGGTCTTCGGGTCTTCCTGGAACAGCTTCAGGATGTCGATGAAGTTCGAACCCGGGATCGGGTCACCACCGATGCCGACGCAAGTCGACTGACCGAAACCGGCGTCAGTGGTCTGCTTCACAGCTTCGTAGGTCAGGGTGCCGGAACGCGAAACGATACCGACCTTGCCTGGCAAGTGAATGTGACCTGGCATGATGCCGATCTTGCATTCGCCTGGGGTGATCACGCCTGGGCAGTTAGGGCCGATCAGGGTAACACCCAGCTCGTCGCACTTAACTTTGGCGTCCAGCATGTCCAGGGTAGGAATGCCTTCGGTGATGCAGACGATCAGCTTGATGCCGCCGAAAGCAGCTTCCAGGATCGAGTCCTTGCAGAAAGGAGCCGGAACGTAGATCACGCTGGCGGTAGCGCCAGTGGCAGCTACTGCGTCTTTAACGGTGTTGAACACTGGCAGACCCAGGTGCTCGGTGCCGCCTTTGCCCGGAGTTACGCCACCAACCATCTTGGTGCCGTATTCGATGGCTTGCTGGGTGTGGAAACTACCTTGCGAACCGGTAATACCCTGGCAGATAACTTTGGTGTCTTTATTGATCAGGACGCTCATTATTTGCCCTCCGCAGCTTTGACAACTTGTTGAGCAGCGTCGGTCAGGCTGGTAGCAGCGATGATGTTCAAACCGCTTTCTGCCAGTACTTTAGCGCCCAGCTCAGCGTTGTTGCCTTCAAGGCGAACAACAACCGGGATTTTCACGCCGACTTCTTTCACTGCACCGATGATGCCTTCGGCAATCATGTCGCAACGAACGATGCCGCCGAAGATGTTAACCAGTACTGCAGCGACGTTGGTGTCGGACAGAATGATTTTGAATGCTTCGGTCACGCGCTCTTTGGTAGCACCACCACCTACGTCGAGGAAGTTGGCTGGCTTGCCGCCGTGCAGGTTGACGATGTCCATGGTACCCATGGCCAGGCCGGCACCGTTGACCATGCAGCCGATGTTGCCTTCCAGGGCTACGTAGTTCAGTTCGAACTTGGCAGCGTGCGCTTCGCGCGGATCGTCTTGCGACGGATCGTGGAAAGTCTTCAGCTTAGGCTGACGATACATGGCGTTGGCGTCGATGTTGATCTTGGCGTCCAGGCAGTGCAGATCGCCGTCAGCCTTGATCACCAGCGGGTTCACTTCCAGCAGGGCCAGATCGTGATCCTGGAACAGTTTGGCCAGACCAACGAAGATCTTGGCGAACTGGGCAACTTGCTTGCCTTCCAGACCCAGTTGGAACGCCAGCTCGCGACCCTGGAATGGCTGAGCGCCAACCAGTGGATCGATAGTGGCCTTCAGAATTTTTTCTGGAGTGTCGTGAGCGATTTTCTCGATGTCCACGCCACCTTCGGTGGAAGCCATGAACACGATGCGACGGCTCGAACGGTCAACGACAGCGCCCAGGTACAGCTCTTTAGCGATATCAGTGCACGATTCAACCAGGATCTTGGTGACTGGCTGACCATTGGCGTCAGTCTGGTAAGTCACCAGACGCTTGCCCAGCCACTGCTGTGCGAAGGCCTTGGCGTCTTCTTTGTTGCGAACCAGCTTGACGCCGCCCGCTTTACCGCGACCACCGGCGTGGACCTGGGCTTTGACAACCCACTCGCTGCCGCCGATTTTGTCGCAAGCTTCTGCTGCTGCTTCCGGGGTGTCTACTGCGTAACCAGTGGAAACTGGCAGGCCGTATTCAGCGAACAGCTGCTTACCCTGATACTCGTGAAGATTCATGCTTTTTACCGTCTTCGTTAGGTACTGCGCATTCGGCGCTGCGCTCTTGATGAGTGCCGCGCCACCTGTGACTGCTGCTTGCGTAGCCTTTCCGGATACCCGGTGCAGCTACGCAAGACTGCGTCCAGCGGACATTCCGCGGTGAGACTTGCTCGCAAGGCTCACGACGGGCCGCAACCGCCGTGGTTTCTTATTGTGTGTCTTAACGCTTCTTGCGGTTGGCAATGTGGATGGCGCCGCCATTCACAGCCAGAGCAGCTTCGTGCAAGGCTTCAGACAGGGTCGGATGGGAGAAAACCATCATGCCCAGGTCTTCAGCGCTGGTGCCGAATTCCATACCGATCGCGCCCTGCTGAACCAGTTCTGCAGCGCTCGGGCCAATCACGTGCACGCCCAATACGCGGTCGGTCTTGGCATCAGCGATGACCTTGACGAAACCACCGGTATCGTTGGCGGCCATGGCACGGCCGGAAGCGGCGAACGGGAAGGTGCCGACGTTAACTTCAACGCCTTCGGCTTTCAAGGCCTGCTCGGTTTTGCCAACCCACGCGATTTCCGGGTGAGTATAAATAACCGAAGGGATCAGGTCATAGTTCATCTGGGCTTTGTGGCCCTTGATGCGCTCGACAACCATGATGCCCTCTTCCGAGGCCTTGTGCGCCAGCATCATGCCGCGAACCACGTCACCGATGGCGTAAACGCCCGGTACGGTGGTGGCGCAGTGATCGTCAACGTGCACGAAACCGCGCTCGTCCAGGGTCACGCCGCTGTCGGCAGCCAGCAGATCAGTGGTCACCGGACGGCGACCAACGGCTACGATCAGCTTGTCGAAAGTGATGGACTGTTCGCCGTTGGCATCGGTGTAGTTAACCACGACTTCGTCGCCGTTCACTTTCGAACCGGTTACGCGAGCACCCAGCTTGATGTCCAGACCTTGCTTGGTCAGGGTTTTCAGCGCTTCCTTGGAAACAGCGGTGTCCGCTGCCATCAGGAAGGTGTCCAGTGCTTCGAGGACAACCACTTCGGAACCCAGACGCGACCACACCGAACCCAGTTCCAGACCGATCACGCCAGCGCCGATCACGCCCAGACGCTTAGGTACGGATTGGAATTCCAGAGCACCAGTCGAATCGACGATGACTTTCTGATCGACCGGAGCCGGTGGAATGTCGATCGGACGCGAACCTGGTGCCAGGATGACGTTTTCGGCTTCGATGACTTCAACCGAACCGTCCGGCTTGGTGACTTCGACTTTCTTGCCAGCCAGCAGCTTGCCGTGGCCCTGGATCGAGGTAACGCCGTTAGCCTTGAACAGGGTGGCAACGCCGCCAGTCAGGTTCTTGACGATGCCAGCCTTGCGGCCAACCATCGCAGCGACGTCCATTTTGACTTCGCCGGTCGAGATACCGTGAACGTTGAAGCTCTCTTTGGCTTCCTTGTACTTCCAGGAGCTGTCCAGCAGCGCCTTGGACGGAATGCAGCCGACGTTCAGGCAAGTACCGCCGAGGGCCTGTTTGCCTTCAGCGTCGGTGTACTTCTCGATGCAGGCAGTGGTGAGACCCAGCTGCGCGGCCTTGATGGCAGCTACATAGCCGCCAGGGCCGGCACCGATCACTACTACGTCAAATTTCTGCGACATTCAAAAAATCCTCTTTAGCGAAAAGCTTCAAGCCGCGCGCTGCGGGCCGTACCGCCGTTGCCGACGGTACGGCCCGCAGCGCATGGCTACTTCTATCAGATATCCAGCAACAGACGAGCCGGATCTTCCAGCAGGTTCTTGATGGTCACCAGGAAGGTTACAGCTTCTTTGCCATCGATCAGGCGGTGATCGTAGGACAGTGCCAGGTACATCATCGGACGGATCACGACCTGACCGTTGATGGCCATAGGACGCTGGATGATGTTGTGCATGCCCAGAATCGCTGCCTGCGGCGGGTTGACGATCGGGGTCGACATCATCGAACCGAAGGTACCACCGTTGGTGATGGTGAAGGTACCGCCGGTCATCTCTTCCATCGACAGTTTGCCGTCACGGGCTTTCTTGCCGAACGTGGCGATGCCGCCTTCGATTTCAGCCAGGCTCATCAGCTCGGCGTTACGCAGAACCGGAACGACCAGACCACGGTCGCTGGAAACCGCAACACCGATGTCGGCGTAGCCGTGGTAAACGATGTCCGCACCGTCGATCGAAGCGTTGACCGCCGGGAAGCGTTTCAGCGCTTCGGTGGCAGCCTTGACGAAGAACGACATGAAGCCCAGGCGTACGCCGTTGTGGGACTTCTCGAACAGGTCCTTGTACTTCGAACGCAGAGCCATGACTTCGGTCATGTCGACTTCGTTGAAAGTGGTCAGCATTGCCATGTTCGACTGGGCTTCAACCAGACGCTCGGCAACCTTGGCACGCAGACGGGTCATAGGTACGCGTTTTTCAACGCGATCACCGGCAGCGAATACCGGCGCAGCGGCAGCCGGAGCAGCAGCCTTGGCAGGAGCAGCAGCCGGAGCGGCTTTCTTCGCGGCAACAGCAGCGACCACGTCTTCCTTGGTCACACGACCGCCTTTGCCGGTACCGGCAACGGAAGCGATGTTGATGCCGTTTTCTTCAGCCAGCTTGCGCGCAGCCGGAGCAGCAACAGGATCGTCTTCGCCTTCGGCAGCAGCCGGGGCAGCGGCAGCAGCGGCCGGAGCAGCAGCGGCGGCTGGAGCAGCGGCAGCAGCGCCGCCCGCTTCGATGGAGCCCAGGACTTCGTCGGACAGAACGGTGTCGCCTTCGTTTTTGACGATTGCGCCCAGCACGCCGTCGGCGGTCGCCAGCACTTCCAGTACGACTTTGTCGGTTTCGATGTCGACGATCAGGTCGTCACGCTTGACAGCGTCGCCCGGTTGTTTGTGCCAGGTGGCAACGGTGCCATCGGCAACCGATTCCGGGAAAGTGGGGGCTTTGATCTCGATAGCCATTATCTGTGGTTCCTTAAATTCGGTTTCAGGTGCGCGAAGGCGTTAAACGGTAAACGCGTCTTGCAGCAGTTTTTCCTGCTGCTCGGCGTGCATCGATGCGTAACCACATGCTGGGGCAGCAGAAGCCTCGCGGCCCGCGTACTCGAGTACGAGAGACTTGTCGAGGTTACCGATGCTGCGACGCAGGTGGTGCTGGCTGCAGTACCAGGCGCCCTGGTTCATCGGCTCTTCCTGACACCAGACGGCATGCTTGACGTTGGTGTAAGGCGCCAGGACTTCTTTCAAGTCGTCCTCAGGGAATGGATACAGCTGCTCGATACGCACGATGGCGATATCGTCACGGCCTTCGGCACGACGTTTTTCCAGCAGGTCGTAGTAGACCTTGCCGCTACACAGAACAACGCGCTCGACCTTTTTCGGGTCCAGGGCATCGATTTCCGGGATCACGGTCTGGAACGAACCTTCAGCCAGATCTTCCAGGGTCGAGACGGCCAGCTTGTGGCGCAGCAGCGACTTCGGCGTCAGCACTACCAGAGGTTTGCGCAGCGGGCGAATCACCTGACGACGCAGCAAGTGGTAGATCTGGGCCGGGGTGGTCGGCATGCACACCTGAATGTTGTGCTCGGCGCACAGCTGCAGGTAACGCTCAAGACGAGCCGAGCTGTGCTCAGGGCCCTGACCTTCGTAGCCGTGTGGCAACAGCATGGTCAGACCGCAGAGACGGCCCCACTTGTGTTCGCCGCTGGTGATGAACTGGTCGATAACAACCTGTGCACCGTTGGCGAAGTCGCCGAACTGGGCTTCCCAGATCACCAGCGCGTTTGGCGTGGTGGTCGAGTAACCATATTCGAAGGCCAATACCGCTTCTTCCGAGAGGAACGAGTCGTACAGGTCAAAGCGTGGCTGACCGTCGTACAGGTTCTGCAGCGGAATGTAGGTGCCCGCGTCTTTCTGGTTGTGCAGCACAGCGTGACGGTGCGAGAACGTACCGCGGCCGATGTCCTGACCGGTCATGCGGATCGGGTGACCTTCGAACGCCAGGGTCGCGTACGCCATGGTTTCGGCGTAACCCCAGTTGATCGGCAGGCCGCCGGCTTGCATCTTCTGACGGTCTTCGTAGATCTTCGCGACCTGACGCTGAACCACGAAGCCTTCCGGAATTTCCAGCAGCTTGGCGGACAGTTCCTGCAGGGTCTTCAGATCGAAACGGGTGTCGTGACGCGCAGTCCAGGCGTGGCCCAGATACGGACGCCAGTCCACGAACAACTCTTTGTTCGGCTCTTTGACCAGCGATTTCACTACGTGCAGACCGTTGTCCAGCGCGTTGCGGTACTCGTCGACCTTGGCCTGAACACGTTCAGCGTCCAGTACACCGGCCTGAGTCAGGCGATCAGCGTACAGCTCACGGGTGGTGCGCTGCTTGGTGATCTGCTGATACATCAGCGGCTGGGTGCCGCTTGGCTCGTCGGCCTCGTTGTGGCCGCGACGACGGTAGCAGACCAGGTCGATCACCACGTCACGCTTGAACTGCATGCGGTAATCGATGGCCAGCTGGGTCACGAACAGCACGGCTTCCGGATCATCACCATTCACATGGAGGATCGGCGCCTGGATCATCTTCGCAACGTCGGTGGCGTACTCGGTGGAACGCGAGTCCAACGGGTTGCTGATGGTGAAACCCACCTGGTTGTTGATCACGATGTGCACGGTACCGCCGGTCTTGAAACCGCGGGTCTGCGACATCTGGAAGGTTTCCATGACCACGCCCTGACCTGCGAATGCAGCGTCACCGTGGATGGAGATCGGCAGCACCTTCTCACCGGTCGGGTCGTTACGACGATCCTGACGGGCGCGAACCGAACCTTCTACCACCGGGGAAACGATTTCCAGGTGGGACGGGTTGAACGCCATGGCCAGGTGAACTTCACCGCCGGTGGTCATCACGTTGGACGAGAAGCCCTGGTGGTATTTGACGTCACCGGAACCCAGCTCGACCTTCTTCTTGCCTTCGAACTCGTCGAACAGCTCGCGCGGGTTCTTGCCGAAGGTGTTGACCAGCACGTTCAGACGGCCACGGTGGGCCATGCCGATGACGACTTCCTTGGTGCCGTAGGAACCGGAACGCTGGATCAGTTCGTCGAGCATAGGAATCAGGCTTTCGCCGCCTTCCAGACCGAAACGCTTGGTGCCCGGGTATTTGGTGCCCAGGTATTTTTCCAGGCCTTCACCGGCAGTCACGCGCTCAAGCAGGTGGCTCTTGATGTCGGCGGAGTACGTCGGACGACCGCGCACGCTTTCCAGACGCTGCTGGAACCACTGGCGCTGCTCGGAATCGGTGATGTGCGTAAATTCAGCGCCGATGGTGCGGCAATATGTCTGCTGCAACGCTTCGTGAATTTCGCGTAGGCTCGCTTCCTCTTTGCCGATGAACAGGTCGCCGGCACGGAAGGTCGTATCAAGATCGGCATTGGTCAAGCCGTAATGATTGATCGACAGGTCTGCAGGTGCAGGACGCTGCCACAGCCCCAGCGGGTCAAGCTGGGCTGCCTGGTGGCCACGCATACGGTAGGCCTGGATCAATCGCAGCACTTCAACTTGCTTCTTCTCGTGCTCACTGCTCACGCTCCCGGCGGAAACCGGTTGGGCGCGGCGCTGGTTCTTTGCCAGCAGCACGAAATGATCGCGAATTGTGGAGTGCGAAACATCAGTGGCAGAGCTGCCGTCGGCAGGCAGCTTCTGAAAGTAGGTGCGCCACTCTTCTGGCACAGCGTTAGGGTCGTGCAGGTAGAGCTCATAAAGCTCTTCCACATAGGCAGCGTTTCCACCTGAAAGGTAGGCGCTGTTCCACATGCGCTGCATCACGCTTTCTTGCATGCTTGGTCACCCTCGGTTAGGGGAACACCATCGGCGTCAATACCGAGCAAACTTGCAGAAGTCCGAATGCAGCGACCAAAACAAGCCACTTAGGATCACGCTGATAGTCCGGGTACCAGCCCGGATGCCCCTGCTTGTCTCATTTCTTCAAAATAAGAGCTGCAGCTTGTGGCTACTGCTCTGGTTATAGCCATGACGCGGGTTGAAGCCCGCGCCACAGCCTCTTCGTTACAGCGGTTCTACGGTTACAGCAGCTGAATCACACGCCGCTCGAAAGCAGCATGTTACGGATGTGACCGATGGCCTTAGTCGGGTTCAGGCCTTTCGGACATACGTTGACGCAGTTCATGATGCCCCGGCAGCGGAAAACGCTGAACGGGTCATCCAGCGAAGCCAGACGCTCGGACGTCTTGGTGTCACGGCTGTCTGCCAGGAAGCGGTACGCTTGCAGCAGGGCAGCCGGGCCCAGGAACTTGTCCGGGTTCCACCAGAAGGACGGGCACGAGGTCGAGCAGCAGGCGCACAGGATGCACTCGTACAGACCGTCGAGCTTTTCACGCTCTTCAGGGGACTGCAGACGCTCGATGGCCGGAGCCGGCGTGTCGTTCTGCAGGTAAGGCTTAACCTTCTCGTATTGCTTGTAGAAGATGCTCATATCGACAACCAGGTCACGGATGACCGGCAAACCTGGCAGCGGACGAACGATCAACTTGTTGCCTTTTACGACAGCGGACAGCGGCGTGATGCACGCCAGGCCGTTCTTGCCGTTGATGTTCATGCCGTCGGAGCCGCAGACGCCTTCACGGCAAGAGCGACGATAGGAGAAACCCTCGTCCTGCTCTTTGATCAGGGCCAGCACGTCCAGCACCATCAGGTCTTTACCACCGGTATCGACCTGGAATTCCTGCATGAACGGCGCAGCGTCCTGATCAGGGTTGTAGCGATAAACACTGACTTGCAACATGGCGGTCACCCTTAATAAGTCCGGACTTTAGGTTCGAAAGTCGGAACAGTCTTCGGCGAGAAGTTTACGGCACGCTTGGCGACGCGTTTCTCACCCGGGAAGTACAGGGTGTGGCACAGCCAGTTTTCGTCGTCACGGTCTTCGAAGTCTTCACGGGCGTGAGCGCCGCGGGACTCTTTACGTACTTCGGCCGCGATGGCGGTAGCTTCAGCCACTTCCAGCAGGTTTTGCAGCTCCAGAGCTTCGATACGCGCGGTGTTGAACGCTTGCGACTTGTCGTTGATCTTCACGTTGGCGATGCGCTTGCGCAGATCGGCCAGCTGAGCGATACCCTTCTGCATGTATTCGCCAGTGCGGAATACACCGAAGTAGTTCTGCATGCAGCTTTGCAGCTCGCGACGCAGGGTAGCCACGTCTTCGCCATCGGTACGGCCGTTCAGCGCGTTCAGACGCGACAGGGCAGCTTCGATGTCGGCTTCGGTAGCGTCGTCGTATTCGATGCCGTCGGTCAGCGCCTTTTCCAGGTGCAGGCCGGCAGCGCGGCCGAATACCACCAGGTCGAGCAGCGAGTTGCCGCCCAGACGGTTGGCACCGTGTACCGATACGCAAGCCACTTCACCTACGGCGAACAGACCAGGAATGATCTGATCCACGCCTTCGGCGTTCTGGGTGATCGCCTGACCATGAATGTTGGTGGCAACGCCGCCCATCATGTAGTGGCAGGTCGGTACAACCGGAACCGGAGCAACCACCGGGTCAACGTGTGCGAAAGTCTTCGACAGTTCGCAGATGCCTGGCAGACGGCTGTGCAGCACTTCCTCGCCCAGGTGGTCGAGTTTGAGCATTACGTGGTCGCCATTCGGACCGCAACCGTTGCCGGCGATGATTTCTTTAACCATCGAGCGGGCAACCACGTCACGACCAGCCAGGTCCTTCGCGTTCGGAGCATAACGCTCCATGAAACGCTCGCCGTGCTTGTTGATCAGGTAACCACCTTCACCACGGCAACCTTCGGTCACCAGTACACCGGCGCCAGCGATGCCGGTCGGGTGGAACTGCCACATTTCGATGTCTTGTACCGGCACGCCAGCACGCAGCGCCATGCCAACGCCGTCACCGGTGTTGATCAGGGCGTTGGTGGTGGAGGCGTAGATACGGCCAGCACCGCCAGTAGCCAGTACGGTGGCCTTGGCGCGAATGTACGAAGTTTCGCCGGTTTCGATGCAGATCGCGATCACACCGACAAACTCGCCTTCCTGGTTTTTCACCAGGTCGACAGCGTAGTACTCGTTCAGGAACGTGGTGCCGGCTTTCAGGTTGCCCTGATAAAGGGTGTGCAGCAGTGCGTGACCGGTACGGTCGGACGCTGCGCAGGTACGGGCAGCCTGACCACCTTTACCGTAGTCCTTGGACTGACCACCGAACGGACGCTGGTAGATACGGCCTTGCTCGGTACGCGAGAACGGCAGACCCATGTGGTCCAGCTCGAAAACGGCCGCCGGGCCTTCCTGACACATGTATTCGATAGCGTCCTGGTCACCGATGTAGTCGGAACCCTTGACGGTATCGTACATGTGCCAGCGCCAGTCATCGTTCGGGTCAGCGGACGCGATCGCGCAGGTGATGCCGCCCTGGGCGGATACAGTGTGCGAACGGGTCGGGAAAACCTTGGTGATCACCGCAGTCTTGTGACCGCCCTGCGCCAGCTGCAGCGCAGCGCGCATGCCGGCACCGCCACCACCAATAATGATGGCGTCGAAAGAAATCGTTGGAATGTTAGCCATGACTCAGATACCCCAGAGAATCTGCACACCCCAGACGAAGTAAGCGAACATCGCAACGCCGCATACTGCCTGGAAAAGGAAACGTATAGCCGTCGCGGACTTGCCGAACGCCATTGGCGTCAGGTAGTCAGTCGCGATGGTCCACATGCCGACCCAGGCGTGAGCGCCGAGAGCAACAAGGGCCAGGAGGCTGAAAATACGCATCCCGTTGTGGGCGAACAGTTCATGCCACTGGGCGTACTCGAGGCCTGGGTGGGCCACGACGTATCCGATCAGAAAAATGAAGTAAGCCGCGAGAACGACCGCCGACACACGTTGCGCCATCCAGTCATAGAGGCCCGAACGCGAGAGGTTCGTGACGTTAGTTACCATATCCAGACTCCTGCCAGAACGATTACCACCACGGAAACGGCGATAACGATTTTCGAGCCCAGCTTGCCGCCTTCCAGCGTCTCACCGATGCCCATGTCCATGATCAAATGGCGCACACCGGCAACCAGGTGATAAAGCAGAGCGGACAGGATGCCCCAAATCACTAGCTTGGCTAGCGGACTGGTCAGACACGCTTTCACCTGACCGAAGCCTTCCTCGGAGCTCAGCGACTTGTCCAATGCGTAAAGCATGATGGCAAGGCACACGAAGAGGATGACACCGGAGATACGGTGAAGAATGGACGTGTAAGCAGTGACTGGGAGTTTGATGGTCCTTAGGTCTAGGTTTACAGGTCGTTGGCTTTTCACGGCTTTTTTTTCACACTGAAGAGCCCCTAACAATCAGGGCAAAGTTGTTGGGGAGTGCACTGGTCAGGTAACCACCACCCAGGGATGCGACCCCCAATGAAAGCAAGCCCAAAAGCCCTTGGCGGTCGGTGGCCGAGTATAGACAGTTAGGCTACTAATGACAACGCAATCACCTACCCCAAATAGCTGATTGCACAAGTCGTATAAAAGGCGTAAATGGCAGTCAATTTCGAGGAAAAAGTGCGCTTAAAGCCTTCTGGAGCAAGACTTTAGGCAAATTGACATTCGAATTTATCTCACTATAGTGGTGCGGGCCCTGCGTGGGGGGTCTGTCTGATGGTTCAAGCATAAATAGGAGGCCACATGGCTGACAAAAAAGCGCAGTTGATCATCGAGGGCGCAGCCCCCGTCGAGCTGCCCATTTTAACCGGCACCGTTGGTCCCGATGTAATCGATGTTCGGGGCCTGACGGCCACGGGCCGCTTCACTTTCGACCCGGGTTTCATGTCGACCGCCTCGTGCGAATCGAAGATCACCTATATCGACGGCGACAACGGCATTCTGTTGCACCGCGGCTACCCGATCGAACAGCTGGCTGAAAAGTCGGACTACCTGGAAACCTGCTACTTGCTGCTCAACGGCGAATTGCCGACTGCAGAACAGAAGGCCCAGTTCGTCAGCACCGTGAAAAACCACACCATGGTTCACGAGCAGCTGAAAACCTTCTTCAACGGCTTCCGTCGCGACGCCCACCCGATGGCCGTCATGTGCGGCGTAGTCGGCGCCCTCTCGGCCTTCTACCACGACTCCCTGGACATCAATAACCCGCAGCATCGCGAAATCTCCGCGATCCGTCTGGTTGCCAAGATGCCTACCCTGGCAGCGATGGTTTACAAGTACTCCATGGGCCAACCCATGATGTACCCGCGCAACGACCTGACGTACGCGGAAAACTTCCTGCACATGATGTTCAACACCCCGTGCGAGATCAAACCGATCAGCCCGGTACTCGCCAAGGCCATGGACCGGATCTTCATCCTCCACGCCGACCACGAGCAGAACGCATCGACGTCCACCGTGCGCCTGGCAGGTTCCTCGGGGGCCAACCCGTTCGCCTGTATCGCCGCCGGTATCGCCGCACTGTGGGGCCCTGCCCACGGCGGTGCGAACGAAGCCGTTCTGACCATGCTCGATGAAATCGGCGATGTTTCGAACATCGACAAGTTCATCGCCAAGGCCAAGGACAAGAACGATCCGTTCAAGCTGATGGGCTTCGGTCACCGCGTTTACAAGAACCGCGATCCGCGCGCGACTGTGATGAAGCAGACCTGCGACGAAGTACTGAAGGAACTGGGCATCAACAACGATCCGCAACTCGAACTGGCCATGCGCCTGGAAGAGATCGCGCTGACCGACCCGTACTTCATCGAGCGCTCGCTGTATCCGAACGTCGACTTCTACTCGGGGATCATCCTCAAGGCGATCGGCATTCCGACCAGCATGTTCACCGTGATCTTCGCTCTGGCGCGTACTGTGGGCTGGATCTCGCACTGGAAAGAAATGCTCTCCAGCCCGTACAAGATTGGCCGTCCGCGCCAGTTGTACACTGGCTACGAGTCGCGTGATATCACCAAGCTGGAAGACCGCAAATAGGGCTTGTCTTGCGATAACGTCTTGAAGTTGTATCGGGAACGGCCTCTTATATAGAGGCCGTTTTTGTTTGTCTGGTTGCAGCGGCCTGTGGGCCGACTGGTTTTTTGGTTTTTTGGGTGTATATCCGTTGCTTCGGGTGTTGCTGATTACGGTTCCGCCCTTACGGCGGGTCACTTTTTCCAAACGCCGAAAAAGTAACCAAAAAGGCTTCCCCCGGCGTACGGCACTTCGCTGAGGCTCAGTGTTCCCTCGCTACGGTGTCCATCCGGGGGCATCGCCTCCGGTTTG
>NZ_JBYSZP010000027.1:0-28733 GCF_058787295.1 Pseudomonas sp. FW305-3-2-15-E-TSA4
CTGGTCAGAGTCAGAATCGAGTCTGTAGTCCCGCCCACCCCTTCAAGTCTAAACATACAAGCGAGCCTGCTCGCGAAGGCGTCAGACGGGTCGCCGCAACAGTTGGATACAGGTAACATGACCGCCTTCCCCGCAGCCCTTCTGCGCCCTGCCGAATAAGCCGATTCCATGCCTTTCGAACTCAGCGTTGACCTCACCACCCTGGCCGTCCTGGCCCTTGTCGCTTTCATTGCCGGTTTCATAGACGCCATTGCTGGCGGCGGCGGTCTGTTGACCACCCCGGCGCTGCTCACTGCCGGCCTGCCACCGCATCTGGTGTTGGGCACCAACAAACTGAGTTCGACGTTCGGCTCGGCCACCGCCAGTTTCACCTTCTACCGACGCAAGCTGTTCCACCCCCGGCAGTGGATGCACGCGATCGTCGGCACCCTGGTCGGCGCGCTCACCGGTGCCGTCGTCGCGCACTACCTGCCGGCGGAATGGCTGAACAAGATGCTGCCGGTGATCGTCTTCGCCTGTGGCCTGTATCTGTTGTTCGGCGGCACGCCCAAAGCGCCGCTGGACAGCGACGCACCGATCAAGAAGAAATGGCAATCGACCCAAGGCTTCAGCCTCGGCTTCTACGATGGCGTGGCCGGCCCTGGCACGGGTGCGTTCTGGACGGTCAGCAGCCTGCTGCTCTACCCGATCGACCTGGTCAAGGCCAGCGGTGTGGCGCGCAGCATGAACTTCGTCAGCAACATCGCGGCGCTGTCGGTGTTCGTGTTCTCCGGGCAAGTGGATTGGATCATCGGCCTGAGCATGGGCCTGTCGGTGATGGTCGGCGCATTCTTCGGGGCGCGCACCGCGATCAGCGGCGGCGCCAAGTTCATTCGTCCGGTGTTCATCACCGTGGTATTGGGTTTGACCGTGCGCCTAGCCTGGCAACACTGGTTCAGCGTGGCCTAAGCGGCGCGCCACGTAGACGTCGATCAGGTAACGGGCAATCGATTTTGACGCCGGCAACGGCGGCAGATCGTGCACGTTGAACCACTGGGCGTCCTCGATCTCGTCCTCCTGACAGACGATCTCGCCCCCGGCATATTCGGCATGGAAGCCGAGCATCATCGAATGCGGGAACGGCCAGCACTGGCTGCCCATGTACTGGATGTTCTTCACTTCGATGCTGACTTCCTCGCGCACCTCGCGAATCAGGCAATCCTCCGCCGACTCGCCCGGCTCGGCGAACCCGGCCAGCGTGCTGTAGACCCCGGTGACGAAACGCGGTGAGCGCGCCAGCAGGATCTCGTCGCCACGGGTCACCAGCACGATCATGCTCGGCGAAATCCGCGGGTAACTGCGCAGGTCGCACGGCTGGCAATACATCGCTCGCTCGCCTGGCACCTGCGTCATCGCCTGCCCACAGTTGCCGCAGAAGCGATGTTCACGCGCCCAGGTGCCGATCTGCGCGGCATAACCCAGCACCTTGTAGACAGTGTGATCGCCTTCGAGCATGAACGCCCGCAGACCTTTCCAGTTGCAGCCCGGCACGTCGCTGGAGCTGTGCAATTCCAGCAGATACACCGGCTCGCCATCGAGATGGCCGATGCCGTGTTCGGTGAGGACTGACAGGTCTTGACGCTTGAGCCATTCCCGCGGGAACAGCGCGCCGTTGTCATCGAACAGAAAGCCTTCGGGGCTGCGCGCCACGGCCCAGCCGCCGGGTTGATCGGTGTCCAGTACTGCAGTGGTCCAGCGAGCTGTCATGGTTTCTCAATCCAGAAATTCGGGTTTCTGTTTACTCATATGGGCGGCCATGGCCACGCGCAAGTCGGTGGATTGCAACATGGCGGCGTTCCAGGTGGCAACGTATTCGAGGCCGTCGTCGATGCGATGGTCGCGCATGTAGCTGATCATTTCCTTGGTGCCGGTGACCGCGATTGGCGATTTGCTGGCGATCTCGCGAGCAATGTCCATCACGCCTTCGAGCAGCAGCTCCTTGTCAGCGTAAACACGATTGACCAGACCGATGCTGCGCGCTTCATCTGCGCCGAAAGTGCGCCCGGTGTAAGCCAGTTCACGCAGCATGCCGTCCCCGATGATCCGTGGCAACCGTTGCAAAGTGCCAACATCGGCAGCCATGCCGATGTCTATTTCCTTGATCGAGAACTGCGCGTCTTCGGCGGCGTAGCGCATGTCGCACGCGGCGATCAGGTCGATCGCACCGCCGAGGCAATAGCCTTGAATCGCCGCCAGTACCGGTTTGCGGCAGTTGTCGACGGCGTTGAACGAGGCTTGCAGGGTGAGAATCTTGCGCCGCAGCAGGCGCGCATTACGGCCGACGTCCTTGCCCAGTTCATTGGCGACGCCGGCGAGCATCATCAGGTCGATGCCCGAGGAAAAATGTTTGCCGTTACCGCTCAGCACCACCACCCGCACTTCATCGGTGTCATCGATCCACTGGAAAATCTCGACGATCTCGCTCCAGAACGCGGCGTTCATCGAGTTGATCTTTTCCGGGCGATTGATCTGCACATGCGCGATGTTGTCGGCCAGTTCGACGCTGAAGGCGGTGTATTGAGTCATGGCAGTGATCCTTTACCGGGCTGAAAATGAGGCCCGAACTATAACAAGGCATCACGATGGCGGTTCGGCCAAATGCGGGACTGCTTCGAGAAATGGGGTGTCAGGGCTGTCCTCTTCGCGAGCAAGCCCGCTCCCACATTGATATTCAGTGAACGCAGTTTCTGCATTCACCACCGATCCTCGTGGGAGCGAGCCTGCTCGCGAAGGGCTGCACCGCCGATCTAACAGACCTTCACCGCCACATAAGCCGCCGTCTCATAAGGCACCGTCAGCACATGCCGCCCACGCAACGCCGGCTCCGAGGCAATCAACGCGCGAATCTGCTCATCAACCTTGTCGCGCTGCGCCTGCGGCAAGGCCGCAATGAAACTGGTGGAGCGCACCCGATTGAAGATCACGTCCTCGGGCGAGCCGGTGTGCCCGTGATGAAACTGCTGCAACTGCAACCGCCCGAACGCCGGATGCGGAAACGCCTGACGCCATTGGCCGGTGTAGTAACGCGGCGTGTCCCCCTCCAGCGCATTCACGATAGCGTCGAGTTTCGGCACCCAGCTGACCTGTGTATCGCGCAGGTTCCAGATAAGGCCAAGCTTGCCGCCAGGCTTGAGCACGCGGGCGATTTCCGTCAGGGCTTCCGGGGTGGCGAACCAATGGAACGCCTGCGCGCAGACCACTGCATCCACCGACGCGTCAGGCAGTGGCAGATCGGTCGCGGTACCGCTCACCGCCAACACCTGCGGCCAGGCAGCGGAAAGTTTTTCCAGCATCTGCGCCACCGGTTCCACGGCGATCACCTGCGCGTCGGTGGCCGCCAGCCGTCCGGTGAACTTGCCGGTGCCGGCGCCCAGATCGATGACGGTCTTGTGACTGTCCAGACCCAACGTCTGGGTCAGCCACTGGCTGACCTGCGGCGGGTAGTCCGGGCGGCCCTTGATGTAGGTGTCAGCGGCAGTCTTGTAGCCGGCAGCAGCGGAGTGATGGACCTGATCTTTCATGGCAGTTCCTCGTGTGTCAGCGCCGGGGCATGGCAAAGCGCTGGATGGACGGCAGGCGTAGCCGAGCATAACGCCGCGATTTGCGCGTACCTTGAACAGAGCCTGACAAAGCAATGAATAAAATGCCGGGCTGTGGTGTTCAAAGTGAAACATAACCCTCTGTGGAGCCTTGCCCATGACTATCCGTTCCGTTATGTTCGCCGCCCCGTTGCTGCTGGTCACCGTGTTGTCCGCATCGATGGCGTTTGCCAACGGTGATGAAAGCGCGCCCGTGCAGAAGCCCAACTGCCCCAAAGGCCAGGTCTGGGACAGCAAATCACAGAAATGTGTGCTGCAGACCAGCAGCGCCGTACGGGATGTCGATCGCACCGACTATGCCTACCGATTGGCCAAGGACGGTCGCTACGAAGAGGCCCTGGCCCTGCTCGACACCCTGCAACAACCGAACACCGCCAAAGCCCTCAACTATCGCGGTTACGCCACGCGAAAACTGGGGCGTACCGATGAAGGCATCGGCTATTACCTGCAATCGGTGAAACTCGATCCGCAGTACGCGCAAGTGCGTGAATACCTCGGCGAAGCCTATGTGATCAAAGGCCGCGTCGACCTGGCGCAGGAGCAATTGCAGCAGATCAAATCGATTTGCGGCACCGCCTGCGAGGAATACCAGGACCTGGCTGAAGCCATCAACGATTCATCGAAAACCTGACATAGATAAAGGAACGCCATCATCGTCAGCGATCAGGCATTCAGAGCGGAACTCGGACAGCATCTGGCGCGGCTGTGGCGCTACGGCCTGCTGCTGTCGCGCAATCGTCACGTGGCCGAGGATCTGGTGCAGGCCACGTGTGTGCGGGCGCTGGAACGTGTCGGCCAATATGTGGCCGGCACGCGCATGGATCGCTGGCTGCTGAGCATCTTGCATTCAATCTGGCTCAACGAAGTGCGCGCCCGCCGGGTGCGTCAGGGCGCCGGTCAGGTCGATGCCGACGGGCAACTGGCCTTCGATGGCGAATACGCCGCGCAGACTCATGTGATGGCGGCGCAGGTGATCCGCCGGGTCGATGCGTTGCCGGAGACCCAACGCGAAACCGTGTACCTGGCCTATGTCGAAGGCCTGTCCTACCGCGAAGTCGCCGAGATCCTGCAAGTGCCGATCGGCACGGTGATGAGCCGTCTGGCCACCGCGCGACTGAAACTGGCTGAATATCCGCCCCTGCAAGCCGTGCCGAAAACCACCGGAGGTGACCACCCATGAACAGGCCCTCCGACGAACAACTGGTGGCCTACCTCGATGACGAGCTGGACCCCGCGTATCGCAGCCAGCTCGACAGCGCGATTGCCGACGACCCGTTGCTCAGCCTGCGCGTGCAATGGTTCGAACGCAGCAGCCTGCCGTACAAGGATGCCTATGACGAACTGGCGCAACAGGCACCGCTGGAACGTTTGCAGGCGCGCCTCGATGCCATCCCCGCCCCTCAGCAGCCAGGCCTGAGCCGACGCTGGTTCATCGGTGCGGCCGCCGCGAGTCTGCTGGCGGGCGGCGTGTTGGCCGATCGCCTGTTTCTCGCCTGGCAAACGCAGCAAACGCATAACTGGCGCGCCCTGGTGGGCGACTACATGGCACTGTATGTGCCGCAAACCCTCGATCACCTGCCCAGTGACGAAGCCAGCCAGCGATCGCAACTGCGTGCGGTAGATGCACGCTTGGGGCTGAGTCTGTCGCCGGCACTGGTGAAGTTGCCGGGCGCCGAACTCAAGCGTGCACAAATGCTCGAGTACGACGGTGTGCCGATTGCGCAACTGACCTATCTCGATGCGAAACACGGGCCGCTGGCCTTGTGCGTGACTCGCTCCAACAGTGGCAGCCAGCCTTTGGCGCACGAACGGCGCCACGAAATGAACGTGGTGTACTGGACCGAAGGTGAGCATGCGTGGATGTTGATCGGGCACAACCCGGCGCCGGCGCTGGAAGACCTGGCAAAACACCTGGTCGACAAGCTGGGCGCGTGAGTGCCGCTCCACTATGCTGAGCGGGTGATTATCCAAGGAGGAAGCCCCGATGCAGATTTCACCCCGCACCGCCCTGCTGGTCATTGACGTGCAGAACGACTTCATCCCCGGCGGCCAGTTGGCCGTGCCCGAAGGCGATCAGATCGTGCCGCTGATCAATCGCCTCGGTGGCCTGTTCAAACAGGTGGTGATTGCCCAGGACTGGCACCCGAGCGGCCACGCGTCCTTTGCCTCAAGCCACCCCGGATACCAGCCTTACGAGGTAATTCAGTTGCCCTACGGCGAGCAGGTACTCTGGCCGGAGCATTGTGTGCAAGGCACTGCCGGCGCCGAGTTTCACCCCGAGCTGAACCTGCCGCACGCGCAACTGATCATCCGCAAGGGCTGTAATCCGGACATCGACAGCTATTCGGCGTTTCTCGAAGCGGACCGGCGCACCACCACCGGTCTGGCCGGTTATCTGAAGGAGCGCGGTATCGACACGGTGTACATGGTCGGTCTGGCGCTGGATTTCTGCGTGATGTTTTCTGCGCTGGATGCACGGGCGGCGGGGTTCAACGCGTTCGTGGTGCTGGATGCCTGTCGTGCCATTGACAGGGATGGGTCACTGGCAGCGGCGATGGAGCGGATGCAGACGGCTGGGGTTGGCTTGATTCAGTCGAACCAACTGATCTGACCAACACATAACCCCTGTGGGAGCGGGCTTGCTCGCGAAAGCGGTGTGTCAGATTAATTTATGTCGACTGACACTCCGCCTTCGCGAGCAAGCCCGCTCCCACGGGTTTCGGGTCAAGTCATGTCAGGCAACCACAACCTGAACCGCGCCCCACCCAGCGGCGAACTTTCAACCGTCAAGGTCCCGCCCTGCGCCTCCAGCGCCCGACGGCTGATGGCCAGGCCCAGACCAAAGCCGCCGGTAGCCCGATCACGACTGCGATCAAGTCGATAAAACGGTTCGAAAATCCGCTCACGCTCATCATCCGGGATGCCAATGCCATCGTCGTCGACCCAGATCTCGCAACCATCGGGGCTGACCTGCACGCCAATCTGAATGCGTTTTTCGCAATAGCGCATGGCATTGCGCAGCAGGTTCTGGATCGCTCGGGCGGTCAGGCGCGGATCCAGCGTGAAGCGTTCGAGCTGACCGTGCAGCAGCACGTCGATAACGATGTCCGGTGAGTCCAGCTCTTCATCGACACTGCCCAGAATGCTGTCGATGAACTCATCCAGCGAAACCTCGACCTGCTCGGGCAACTGCGCCGGGTTCTGCAGGCGGCTGTAAGACAGCAGTTCCAGCACCAGCTCATCCAGTTCCCGAATGTGTGCGACCAGTCCTTGCAGGCGCTCGCGACTGGTCGCCGGCAAATCATCGGACAGCGCCAGGGCCAGACCGAAGTCCAGACGGGTCAGCGGCGTGCGCAATTCGTGGGACACCGCATTCAGCAGGTCGCGCTGCTGATTGAGCAGATTTTCGATATCGCCGGCCATGGTGTCGAACACGTTGGCCAGGCTGCCGATGTTGGAACTTGCGGGGATCTGCGTGCGCTCGTTCAGGTGGCCCTTGCCGAAGCGTTCGGCAGCGCCCTTGAGGCGCTCCAGATCGCGCCAGTGCGGGCGAATCCACAGCAGCAGGCAGGCGAGCATGCTCGCACCGATCAGCACGTTGATGCTCCAGTACAACAGATTGACGTCCAGCGGATCCGGCGGCACTACCATCTGCACGGCAACGTCATCGTTCAGCGGCGTGACCGCCAAGGTGCGCCATCCCCAATCGCCGATACGCACCACGTTTTCCCCGGCGCGCAAACGCACTTGCTCGGGGGCGGTGAACCCGGCGTCGTCGATGCGCGCCAGTGCGATGTGCAGCGGCTGGAAGTCCTTGTCCATCGATTGCGCCAGTGCCGGCCACTGATCCTGCGGCACCGCGTGGAACTGCCGGGTGATCAGCGATTGCAGGCCGCGTGAATAGTCGAGGTTGTAGGTGATGAAGCGCTCGCGGAACGCCATGATCACCAGATCCGGCACCAGATAGATCGCCGCGCTGTAGGAGACGATCGTCACCAGATACAGGCGAAACAGGATTCTGAACATCAGCTCAGCATTCCCACTCGGAGCGGCTGAACAGGTAGCCCTTGCCCCATACCGTCTTGATCTTGCGCGCCTCGCCGGCGTGGTCGTCGAACTTGCGCCGCAGCTTGGAAATCGCCACGTCTACCGAACGATCGGTGCCGTTGAACTCGATGCCGCGCAGGCGTTGCAGGATTTGATCGCGGCTCAGCACTTCCCCGGCATGCCGAGCCAGCACCACCAGCAAATTGTACTCGCCGCTGGACAGTTCCACCGGTTGCTCGCGCCAGGTCACGGTGCGCTCGGACAGGTCAATGCACAGATTGCCCATGACGATGCGATCATTGACCGTCATCGGTTCACCGAGGCTGCTGCGCCGCAGCAAAGTCCGCACCCGGGCCAGCAGAACCCGTGGCTCGCAGGGTTTGGTGACGTAATCGTCGGCGCCCATTTCCAGGCCCAGCACCTGATCGTGACTGTCGTCGCGGGCGGTCAGCATCAGGATCGGCAACGTCGCCGAATCGGCCCGCAGCAAGCGGCAGACCTGCAGGCCGTCGAGGCCCGGAAGCATCAGATCGAGGATCACCAGATCCGGCGGATTGATCCGTGCCCGCTCGCGCACGTGATCACCACGGCCGATTACGCTGACGGAATAGCCGTTGCGCTCCAGGTAGCTGGAAATCAGTTCGGCGAGGGCGGTGTCGTCTTCGACCAGGAGGATGTTGGGCATGGGGTGTTCCAGGAAAATGCAGTGGCGACTGTTTGGGCCTCATCGCGAGCAGGCTCACTCCTACAAGGTTCGTGTCTGGCACAGTTCCAATGTAGGAGTGAGCCTGCTCGCGATGGCGGTTTATCTGTCGCAATAAATTTCAAGGCGTAAAGGATATACGCCCTCACCCGTCCCTGAGTAAAACCCTTACACAATTTCACACAGCGCCTACAAAGCTTCACCGCTACCCTCGGCGTCTGGCCTTAGGATGCGGGCTTCAATATTGGGGGTGGTACATGTCAAAAAATCTTCTGGCCGGGCTCGGCCTGATCGCCGCTGCGCTGTTGCTGAGCGCCTGTGATTCGTCCTCGAAGGCCGAAGAAGAAGCGCCGCCAGCTACCGTGCGCATCGAGACCATCGAGGCCCGCCCCCTGTCGATCAGCAGCGAACTGAGCGGGCGTATCGCCGCCCCGCGCATCGCTGAAGTGCGTGCCCGAGTGGCCGGGGTGGTGTTGCAACGGACCTTCCGTGAAGGCAGCGACGTGAAAAAGGGTGACGTGCTGTTTCGCATCGACCCGGCACCGTTCAAGGCTGATCTCGATAGCGCCGAAGCCGCGTTGCGCAAGGCCGAGGCCAATGCCTTCCAGGCCAGGCTGCAGGAACAACGCTACGCGCAGTTGATCGACGACAAGGCCATCAGCGCTCAGGATTACGACAACGCCCGCGCCAATGCCCGGCAAACCGCCGCCGATGTGGCGGCCAATAAAGCTGCAGTGGAACGCGCGAAGCTGAACCTCGGCTACGCCACCGTCACCGCGCCGATTTCCGGGCGGGTCGGCCGTGCATTGGTCACTGAAGGTGCGTTGGTCGGGCAGAACGAAACCACGCCGCTGGCGCTGATTCAGCAGCTCAACCCGATCTACGCCGACCTTACCCAGTCGACCCGTGAACTCAACGAACTGCGTCGCGCGTTCCGTTCCGGGCAATTGCAGGCAGTCGGTCAGGATCAGGTCAAGGCCACGCTGATTCAGGATGACGGCAGCCTCTATCCGTTGCCGGGCAAATTGCTGTTCAGCGACATCAGCGTCGATCCGGGCACCGGCCAGATCATTCTGCGCAGCGAGTTCCCCAATCCCGATCTCGACCTGCTGCCGGGCAGCTTCATCCGTGTACGTCTGCAACAAGCCACCGTACAGAACGGCATCACCGTGCCGCAACGTGCGGTGCAGCGTGACAGCGCGGGTATCGCCCAGGTGCTGACCGTCGACGAGCAGATGCGCGTCGCCCAGCAGCCGGTGCAACTGGGCGCGGTGCAGAACGACCGCTGGATCGTCACCGGCGGCCTCAAGCCCGGCGACCGCATTGTCATCGAAGGCCTGCAACACGCCCGTCCAGGCGAAAAAGTGCAGATCGACGACACCCCTCTTCCACTTGCCCAGGCCTCTGGTCAGTAAGCAGGACGCTTTCATATGCCGCAGTTCTTTATCGATCGCCCGGTGTTCGCCTGGGTTGTCGCCCTGTTCATCCTGTTGGCCGGTGCGCTGGCCATTCCGCAATTGCCGGTGGCGCAGTACCCCGATGTCGCGCCGCCACAGATCGAAATCTACGCGGTGTACCCTGGCGCCTCGGCGCAGACCGTCGATGAAAGCGTGGTCAGCCTGATCGAAGAAGAGCTCAACGGCGCCGATCACCTGCTGTACTTCGAATCGCAGAGCAGCCTCGGCAGCGCGACGATCAAGGCCACCTTCCAGCCGGGCACTAACCCGGAGCTGGCGCAGGTGGATGTGCAGAACCGCCTCAAAGTGGTCGAGTCGCGCCTGCCGCAGGCAGTCAATCAGCAAGGCCTGCAGGTGGAGAAAGTCTCTGCCGGTTTCCTGCTGCTGATCACCCTGACCTCCAGCGACGGCAAGCTCGATGACGTGGCGCTCAGTGATTATCTGGCGCGCAACGTGATGAACGAGATCAAACGCATCGACGGCGTCGGCAAGGCGCAGCTGTATGGCGCCGAACGGGCGATGCGGATCTGGATCGATCCGCAGAAGCTGATCGGTTTCAACCTGACCCCGGCTGACGTCAACGCCGCCATCGTCGCGCAAAACGCCCAGGTGTCGGCGGGCAGTATTGGCGACTTGCCCAACCCATCCTCGCAGGAAATCACCGCGACCATTCTGGTCAAGGGGCAGTTGTCGACGCCGGAAGAGTTCGCCGACATCGTGCTCAAGGCCAATCCGGATGGCTCCACCGTGCGCATCGGCGATGTGGCACGGGTCGAAGTCGGCAGTCAGGAATACCAGTTCGGCACGCGCCTGAACGGCAAGCCGTCCACCGCCGTCGGCGTGCAACTGGCGCCGGGGGCCAATGCGCTGGCGACCGCCACCTTGATTCGGGCGAAGATGGACGAGCTGTCGCGCTATTTCCCGGCCGGTGTCGAATACAAGATTCCGTACGACACCTCGCCGTTCGTCAAAGTCTCGATCACCAAAGTGGTTTACACCTTGGGCGAGGCGATGCTGCTGGTGTTTGCGGTGATGTTCCTGTTCCTGCAGAACATCCGCTACACGCTGATCCCGACGCTGGTAGTGCCGGTGGCCCTGATGGGCACCTTCGCCACCATGCTCGCACTGGGCTTTTCGATCAACGTGCTGACCATGTTCGGCATGGTGCTGGCGATCGGCATTCTGGTGGACGACGCCATCGTCGTGGTGGAAAACGTCGAGCGCATCATGGCCACTGAAGGACTGTCGCCGAAAGAGGCGACGCGCAAGGCGATGAAGCAGATCACCGGGGCGATCATCGGCATTACCCTGGTGCTGGTGGCGGTGTTCATCCCGATGGCGTTCATGCAGGGTTCGGTGGGGGTGATTTACCGGCAGTTCTCGCTGTCGATGGCGACCTCGATCCTGTTCTCGGCGTTTCTGGCCCTGACGCTGACGCCTGCACTGTGCGCCACGCTGCTCAAGCCAATTGCCAAGGGCGAGCACCACGAGAAAAGCGGATTCTTCGGCTGGTTCAACCGCCGCTTCGAGCAACTGACCGATCGCTATCAAGGCTGGGTCGGCTACGCGCTGAAGCGCAGCGGGCGTTATCTGCTGATCTACGGCGTGCTGCTGATCGGCATGGGGTTGTGCTTTGCGCGTCTGCCCTCCTCGTTCCTGCCGGTTGAGGATCAGGGTTACACCATCACCGACATTCAGTTGCCGCCGGGTGCGAGCAAAAACCGTACGGTGCAGGTGGTCGAGCAGATCGAAGCGCACAACGCCAGTGAACCGGGGGTTGGCGACAGCACGGTGATTCTCGGCTTCAGCTTCTCCGGCAGCGGGCAGAATGCGGCGCTGGCGTTTACCACCCTCAAGGACTGGTCGGAGCGCGGCAGCGACGATTCGGCTACGTCGATTGCCGATCGCGCCAATATCGCCCTGAGCCAGATCAAGGATGCCATCGCGTTCGCTGTGTTGCCGCCGCCGGTTGACGGCCTCGGCACGTCGAGCGGCTTCGAATTCCGCCTGCAGGATCGCGGCGGTCTCGGTCACGCGACATTGATGCAGGCGCGCACCGAATTGCTCGCCGCCGCCGAGAAAAGCCCGGTACTGATGAATGTGCGCGAAAGCGCGCTCGCCGAAGCGCCGCAGGTGCAACTGGAGGTAGACCGCAAGCAGGCCAATGCGCTGGGCGTGTCGTTCGCCGACATCGGCAGCGTGTTGTCCACCGCCGTGGGTTCCTCCTACATCAACGACTTCCCCAATCAGGGGCGCATGCAGCGGGTGGTGGTCCAGGCTGAAGGCGATCAGCGCAGTCAGGTCGATGATTTGCTGAAAATGCATGTGCGCAATAACGCCGGGCGCATGGTGCCGCTGTCGGCGTTCGTTCAGGCCAAATGGACGCAAGGCCCGGCGCAACTGACCCGTTACAACGGTTATCCGGCGATTGCGATTTCCGGCGAACCGTCGCCGGGGCACAGTACCGGTGAAGCGATGGCGGAGATTGAACGCTTGGTCGCTCAGGGGCCGAAAGGTCTGGGTCAGGAGTGGACCGGGCTGTCGTTGCAGGAAAGTTTGTCCGGCAGTCAGGCGCCGATCCTGCTCGGTCTGTCGTTGCTGATCGTGTTCCTGTGCCTGGCGGCGTTGTACGAGAGCTGGTCGATTCCGACTTCGGTGCTGCTGGTGGTGCCGCTGGGTGTGCTCGGCGCAGTACTGGCGGTGACCTTGCGCGGCATGCCCAACGATGTGTTCTTCAAGGTCGGGCTGATTACCATCATTGGTCTGTCGGCGAAGAACGCGATCCTGATCATCGAGTTCGCCAAGAGCCTGTACGACGAAGGTCACGACCTGATCGACGCGACGTTGCAAGCCGCGCGCCTGCGTCTGCGCCCGATCGTCATGACTTCGCTGGCGTTCATCCTCGGCGTGGTGCCGTTGGCCATCGCCACTGGCGCCAGTTCGGCGAGCCAGCAAGCTATCGGCACCGGAGTGATCGGTGGGATGATCACGGCGACGCTGGCGGTGATCTTCGTGCCGTTGTTCTTCGTGGTAGTGATGAAGCTCGTACAACGCCTCACTAAACACCACTAATCCCTGTGGGAGCGGGCTTGCTCGCGAAGGCTTCGTGTCAGTCAGTATTCATGTAGCTGACACACCGCTTTCGCGAGCAAGCCCGCTCCCACAAGGTCATTCGAACAGTCAAGTCAGTGGTCATCCGAGACGTCGCTGGGCTAAGGTGTAAAAACATCCTGGCCCATCGAGTCCCCATGCGCTTTCTTGCCCGCACCCACCCTCGCCTGTCCGCCGCCGCTTTGGTCGGCCTTGCCACCGGCCTGCTGGTCCCTGCCGACTCCGTCGTCAGCAAAATCCTCATCGGCTGGAACGCCGGCGTCTGGACTTACCTGATCCTGATGTTCTGGCTCGCCACCCGAGCCAAGGCACCGGACGTCAAACGCATCGCCGTCGTCGAAGACGAGAATGCCGGACTGGTGCTGTTCGTGGTGTGCATCGCAGCATTGGCCAGCCTGGCCGCCATCACCCTGGAACTGGCCGGCACCAAGGATCTGGATACCCATCACAAACTTCTGCATTACGCGTTCACCGCCGTCACCGTCGTAGGTTCCTGGCTCGTGATCGGGGTGATCTTCTGTGTGCACTACGCGCGACTGTTTTACACCTGGGACGGCAAGGAACCGGCCCTGCGTTTCGCTGAAGGTCTGACCACGCCCAATTATTGGGACTTCCTGTATTTCTCCTTCACCATCGGCGTGGCAGTGCAGACTGCCGATGTCGGCGTGGCTACCCGCGACATTCGCAAGATCGTCCTGGCGCAATCATTGATCGGTTTTGTGTTCAACACCGCGATTCTGGGCTTTTCGATCAATATTGCTGCCGGCCTGTTTGGCTGAGCATTGCGCAGATACTTCAATAACGCTGAGCACCGCCCGTCGGCGCCAAGTTGAAGTACCACGCGCATTCACTTGACGGAGTATCAGCTTCTGGTGTTTCCTGAAACCGGTTTCAGCGCCATCGAGGCGCACGAAACGAATAAATCCAATAATAGGTTTCAGACCGTGAACGACTTCTCCGCCGCCCAGCGCAGCCGCGTGACCATGCTTGATGTTGCCGAACGCGCCGGCGTATCCAAGGCCAGCGTCTCGCGCTTCATCGGCGACGACCGCGCCCTGCTCTCCGATGCCATCGCCTTGCGTATCGAGCAGGCGATCAGTGAGCTGGGTTATCGCCCGAACCAGATGGCCCGTGGTCTGAAACGCGGGCGCACGCGCCTGATCGGCATGCTGGTGGCCGATATCCGCAACCCTTATTCGATTGCCGTGATGCACGGGGTGGAAACCGCCTGCCGTGCGCACGGCTACAGCCTGGTGGTGTGCAACACCGACCGCGACGACGAGCAGGAGCGCCAGCATCTGGCGCTGTTGCGCTCGTACAACATCGAGGGGCTGATCGTGAACACCCTTGGCCATCACCGTGACGAACTCCACGAGTTGCACCGGGAAATGCCCTTGGTGCTGGTGGACCGCAAGGTCGATGGCCTCGACAGCGACATGGTCGGGCTGAACAATCCGCAGGCGGTCGAGATGGCCCTGACGCACCTTGAGCAGCGCGGCTATCGCGATGTGTTGCTGGTGACTGAGCCGTTTGACGGCACCAGTTCGCGGATCGAGCGGGTCAGCAGTTTTCAGCAGCAGATGGCCCAGCGTTCCGGTCTGACCGGGGCGGTGCTGGAAACCGGCGCAGAACTCGCCACTCAACTTCAGCACTTTTTGAAACAACCGGCGAATGGGCCGAAAGCGCTGTTCTGCGCCAATGGCGTGGCAGCATTGGCCTGCACCCAGGCCTTGCGCGAAATCGGTTGCCGATTGTTCGAGGATGTCGGGCTGATTGCCCTGGATGATCTGGATTGGTACCCGTTGGTCGGCAGCGGGATTACCGCCCTCGCCCAGCCCACAGCCGAGATTGGCGCGCGGGCGTTTGGGTGTTTGCTCAAGCGTTTGCGGGGGGATGTCGAGATAGCGCGCAGAGTGGATTTTGCGCCGGTGCTGGTTGAGCGCGGGTCTACCCGAGGATCTTTGCGGTGACTGTTATGGCGCCATCGCGAGCAGGCTCACTCCTACAGGGGGAGCGCATTCCAAATGTAGGAGTGAGCCTGCTCGCGATGGCGCCCGAACGCCCGACGAAGATCAATCAGATTTTTTTGAACAAAAATGAAACCGGTTTCAGAGGTAGATAACAATGAATAAACCTGCCGTTTCCATCAGCCTGTCCAGCTACGGCGCCGAGCTTGTGCGCCAACGCGGGCAGGACTTCTTCATCGATGTGCTGGCCGCCGCTGGCGCTGATCGCATCGAATGGCGCGAAGAGCTGCTGACCCGCGAAGTGCCCGAGCAACTGCAAGTCGCCACTCGGGCGCAGGGACTGCAAAGCATCTATTCGTCGCCGAGCGAACTGTGGCTCGCCGGTCAGGCGCGTCCCAATCCCGAGCTGATCAACGCCCTGCAACATGCAGAAGCGTTTGGCTCGAAATGGTTGAAAGTCTCGCTCGGTTACTTCACCGACAACTGTGATTTGCAGGCGCTGAAACAGCTGCTGGGCAACAGCCCGGTGCAGTTGCTGGTGGAAAACGACCAGACCTTGCAGGGCGGCCGCATCGAGCCGTTCCAGCGTTTTTTCGCGGCGGTGGAGCAGCATGATTTGCCGATCAAGATGACCTTCGATATCGGCAACTGGCAGTGGCAGGACCAGTCCGCCGCCAACGCCGCACGCCTGCTCGGACGCCACGTCGGCTACGTGCACTGCAAAGCCGTGGCCCGCCGCGCCGACGGCAAATTGGTGGCGGTGCCGCCCGCCATCAGCGACCTGCATTTGTGGGAACAACTGCTGCGGCACATGGCCCAAGGCGTTATGCGCGCCGCCGAATACCCGTTGCAGGGCGATGACCTGGTGGCGTTGACCACGGAACACGTCGCCGCCCTCGCCCGCCTTGGTCAATCGCGTCTGGAGCCTGCCCATGTCTGATATCGATATTCTGTCGTTCGGCGAAACCATGGCGATGCTGGTCGCCGAGCAGACCGGTGATCTGGCTGCAGTCGAGCATTTTCACAAACGCATCGCAGGCGCCGACAGCAATGTGGCTATCGGCCTGTCGCGCCTGGGTTTCAACGTCGCGTGGCTGAGCCGGGTCGGCGCCGATTCCCTCGGACGTTTCGTGGTCGAGACCTTGATCAAGGAAGGTCTGGATTGCAGTCACGTCGAGGTCGATCACCAGCACCCGACCGGTTTCCAGTTCAAGTCGCGTAACGACGACGGCAGCGATCCGCAGGTCGAGTATTTCCGCCGTGGCTCGGCGGCCAGTCATCTGTCATCGCTGTCGATCACTGACAGCCTGCTAAGCGCTCGCCACCTGCACGCCACCGGGATTCCACCGGCGCTGTCAGCGAGCGCCCGGGAAATGTCGTTCGAGCTGATGACGCGCATGCGCCATGCCGGGCGCAGCGTGTCGTTCGACCCCAATCTGCGCCCGAGCCTGTGGGCCACCGAGCAAGAGATGATCCGCGAGATAAATCGCCTCGCCGCCCTCGCCCACTGGGTCTTGCCGGGCTTGAGCGAAGGTCGCTTGCTGACCGGCTTCGAAGACCCGGCGGACATCGCGGCGTTTTATCTCGATCAGGGCGCCGAAGCCGTGGCGATCAAGCTTGGGCCGCAAGGTGCCTATTACCGCACGCATCTGGATCAGGGTTTTGTCGCCGGGGTGCCGGTGGCCAACGTGGTCGACACCGTGGGTGCGGGTGATGGCTTTGCGGTCGGCATGATCAGTGCCCTGCTGGAGCATCAGAGTTTTGCCGAGGCGGTGCAACGCGCGAACTGGATTGGCAGTCGGGCGGTGCAGAGTCGCGGGGACATGGAGGGTTTGCCGACCCGATCCGAGCTTATCGCTGAATTCGAGGCCGCTGATCGCGAGCAGGCTCACTCCTACATTGGATCTCCGCCAGTCACAGCTGCAGCGGCAAACACATAACCCTTGTAGGAGTGAGCCTGCTCGCGATGAGGCCCGCTCAGACAACCCATTAATTGAACCTGCTGCGACAAAAACAACAAGCTCAGGAGCAACACCATGAAAACCGCAACCCTCGCCGCCCGCCGCTGGTGGTACATCATGCCGATCGTGTTCATCACCTACAGCCTGGCGTATCTGGATCGCGCCAACTACGGCTTTGCCGCCGCGTCCGGCATGGCTGCCGACCTGATGATCACCCCGGGCCTGTCTTCATTGCTCGGTGCGCTGTTCTTCCTCGGCTACTTTTTCTTCCAGGTGCCGGGTGCGATCTACGCGCAGAAGCACAGCGTGAAGAAGCTGATTTTCTTCAGCCTGATTTTCTGGGGCGGCCTCGCCACCCTGACTGGCGTCGTGTCCAACGCCTACTGGCTGATCGTGATTCGCTTCATGCTCGGTGTGGTAGAAGCCGCGGTGATGCCGGCGATGCTGGTTTACCTGTGCCACTGGTTCACCCGTGCCGAACGCTCGCGGGCCAACACCTTTCTGATCCTCGGCAACCCGGTAACGATGCTGTGGATGTCGGTGGTTTCGGGCTATCTGGTGCAGCACTTCAGCTGGCGCTGGATGTTCATCATCGAAGGTTTGCCGGCGGTGCTCTGGGCGTTTATCTGGTGGAAACTGGCCGATGATCGTCCTGCTCAGGCCAAGTGGCTGAGCGAACAGGAAAAGCACGACCTGGAAAGCGCTCTCGCCGCCGAACAGGTCGGGATCAAAGCGGTGAAGAACTACGCCGAAGCATTCCGCTCGCCGAAGGTGATCATTCTGGCGCTGCAGTTTTTCTGCTGGAGCATCGGCGTCTACGGCTTCGTGCTGTGGCTGCCGTCGATCCTCAAGGCCGGCGCGCAAATGGACATGATCGAGGCCGGCTGGCTGTCGGCGCTGCCGTATCTGGCGGCGGTGATCGGCATGCTCGCGGTGTCGTGGGGCTCGGACAAACTGCAGAAGCGCAAACGCTTCGTCTGGCCGCCACTGCTGATCGCCTCCATTGCGTTCTACGGTTCCTACGCCTTGGGCGCGGAACATTTCTGGTGGTCGTACACACTGCTGGTGATCGCCGGTGCCTGCATGTACGCACCTTACGGGCCGTTCTTCGCCATCGTTCCGGAGATCCTGCCGGCCAACGTCGCCGGCGGTGCCATGGCGCTGATCAACAGCATGGGCGCGCTGGGTTCGTTCGGCGGCTCGTATCTGGTCGGCTATCTGAACAGCTCCACCGGTTCGCCCGGTGCTTCGTACTTGCTGATGAGCGGCGCGTTGCTGCTGTCGGTGGTGCTGACGATTTTTCTCAAGCCTGGCGCCAGTGATCGCGTCGTGGCCAAAGCCGTAATCACGCGTCCCGTGCCGGCGCATTCCTGAAGAGATTTTTGCTCATGAAAAAGCAAGTCGTGCTGTACAAGAAACTCTCGCCGGCGCTGATGTCGCGTCTGCAGCAACAATGTGAAGTGACGCTGATCGAAAGCCTCGACGCCGACGGCTTGATGAAACTGCGCGACGCCCTGCCCGGCGCCCACGGTTTGCTCGGCGCCAGCCTGAAAATCGACGCCGCGCTGCTCGATCTGGCGCCACAACTTGAGGCGATTGCCAGCGTCTCGGTGGGTGTCGACAACTATGACATCGACTACCTGACTCAGCGCAAGATCCTCCTCAGCAACACCCCGGACGTGCTCACCGAAACCACCGCCGACACCGGTTTCGCCCTGATCCTCGCCACGGCCCGGCGCGTGGTGGAACTGGCGAACATGGTGCGCAGCGGCCAGTGGCATCGCAACATCGGCCCGGCGCATTTCGGCACCGATGTGCATGGCAAGACTCTGGGCATCATCGGCATGGGTCGCATCGGCGAGGCGCTGGCGCAGCGCGGGCATTTCGGTTTTGGCATGCCGGTGCTTTATCACAGCCAGTCGCGCAAACCGGCAGTCGAGGCGCGTTTTGACGCGCAGTACCGTAGCCTTGAGGCGCTGCTGCAAGAGGCGGATTTCATCTGCCTGACCCTGCCGCTGACTACGCAGACCGAAGGCCTGATCGGCGCCGAGCAGTTTGCGCTGATGCGCCCCGAGAGCATCTTCATCAATATCTCGCGCGGCAAAGTGGTGGATGAAGCGGCGCTGATCGACGCGTTGCGCCACCAGCGGATTCGCGCAGCGGGGCTGGATGTGTTTGAGCGTGAGCCGTTGAACCATGACTCGCCGTTGTTGCAGTTGAATAATGTGGTGGCAACGCCGCACATGGGTTCGGCGACGCATGAGACGCGGGAGGCGATGGCGCGGTGTGCGGTGGACAATCTGCTGGCGGCTTTGGCTGGGGAGAAGCCAGTGAATCTGGTGAATCCGGCGGCCTGGCAGGGCTGAGATCTTCAGTGCCTACCCCGGCCAAATCGCTGGCAAGCCAGCTCCCACAGGTTCTTCAGTGTTCATTACATTTCAGAACGACACAAAACCCTGTGGGAGCTGGCCTGCCAGCGATGAGGCCGGGACGCGCCACACAAAACTGTCAGGCACTCCGCGCCTGCAACAGCTGCACCGCACACAACGCAATCCGCGCACAGGCATCCGCCAGCTGCACCCGATGCAGCACCAACCCGATACGAATATGCCCCGCCGCACTCGGCCCGAACGCTTCGCCAGCCAGCACAGAGACCCCATAACCTTCCAGCAATCGCTCGGCAAACGCCTGCGCGCCAAACCCGGTCTGGCGCACATCGACCATCACGAACATCCCGCCATCCGGGCGAATCGGTTGCAACCCCGGGCAACCACGCAAGCGCTCGCACACCAGATCGCGGCGCAACCGATATTCCTCGCGCATCTGCGTCACCTCCGGCAGATCGCTTGCCAACGCGACCTCCGCTGCTTTCTGCACAAAATCCGGCAGGCCGAAAAGCATGCTCAACGACAGGTTCACCAGATGCTCGGCCAGCACCTTCGGCCCGATCGACCAGCCAATGCGCCAGCCGGTCATGGCGTGGGATTTCGACAGGCTGTTGATGGTCGCCGTGCGTTCGGCCATGCCCGGCAGACTTGCCGGGCTGATGTGTTCGCCCTCGTAGAGCAGATCGCTGTAGACCTCGTCACTGATCAGCCACAAATCGTGGCGCACGCACAGCGCCGCCAACTCTTGCCAGATCAGCAGCGACAGGCTCGCGCCGGAAGGATTATTGGGACTGTTGAGCAACATCGCGCGGGTCTTCGGCGTGATCCGTGCAGCGACATCAGCAGGATCAACACGAAAGCCGTTTTCCGGTCGAACCGGCACCGGCACCACTGTCGCGCCGCACGCGCCGAACACACCCTCATACGTCACGTACATCGGCTCGGCGACGATCACTTCGTCACCCGGATCCAGCAGGCATTGCGCGACCGAATACACCGCGCATTGCGCGCCGGGCAGCACGATCACGTGCTCGGCATCCACCATCTGGCCGCTGCGTCGCTGGTGGCGGGCGGCGATCAATTTGCGCAGTGCCAAGCGGCCACGCACTTCGGAATAATGCGTATCGCCGGCCAGCAGACTGTCGATGGCGCCGTGGATGATCGGCAACGGCGTGTCGAAATCCGGATCCCCTACACTCAGCAGCAGGATATCGACACCCTCGGCGCGCAGCTCCAGCGCTCGGTCATGAATCTGCCAGGCTGCGGCGCCCTCCCCGGCGATGCGTTGGGTCAAGGCTGAATAGCGCATGCACGTCTCCTGATTGCGCGGTTTCCAGCCTTCACCCTAGGTCAAATCACAAACCGCGCCACCATCGCATTCAAATCCACCGCCAGACGCGACAGTTCATGGGTCGCGGCGCTGGTCTGGTTGGCCCCGGCGGCGGACTGCGTGGCCAGATCACGGATGTTGACCAGGTTGCGATCAACTTCACGGGAGACCTGCGCCTGTTCTTCCGAGGCGCTGGCGATCACCAGGTTGCGCTCGTTGATCTGGTGGATCGACTGGGTGATTTGCTCCAGCGCCACACCCGCAGCGCGGGCCATTTCCAGAGTGGTCTGGGTGCGCTGGTTGCTTTGCTGCATCGACGACACCGCTTCGCCGGTACCGTTCTGGATGCCAGCGACCATTTTTTCGATTTCCTGAGTCGATTGCGCAGTGCGATGGGCCAAGGCGCGTACTTCGTCCGCTACCACCGCAAAACCGCGTCCGGCCTCACCGGCACGCGCTGCTTCGATCGCCGCGTTGAGGGCCAGCAGGTTGGTCTGTTCGGCGATGGCGCGGATCACATCCAGCACCTTGCCGATGTCGCGCCCCTGCGCGGCGAGACCTTCGATCATTTGCGCAGTGCTCTGCACGTCATGGGTCATGGTCTGGATCGCGTCGACGGTTTTCACCACTTGATCGCGACCTTCGCGAGCGGCCTGGGTCGACTGGTTCGAGGCTTCGGAGGTCGAGACCGCGTTGCGTGCGACTTCTTCCACAGCGGCGGTCATTTCGTTGACGGCGGTGGCGGCTTGTTCGATCTCGTTGTTCTGCTGTTGCAGGCCACGGGAAGCCTCTTCGGTGACCGCGCTCAGCTCTTCGGCAGCCGCGCCCAACTGAGTCGCGGAACCGGCGATCTGTTCGATGGTTTTGCGCAGGTTGATCTGCATCGTGGACAGGGCTTGCAGCAGTTGGGTGGCTTCGTCCTTGCCATCGACTTCGATGGACTGGGTCAAGTTGCCGCCGGCGATGGTTTGCGCAGCCTGTACCGCACGGTTCAATGGGGTGACGATGCTGCGGGTCAGCAACAGGGCCAGCAGTACCGTGGCGAGCGCGGCGACCACGGCAACAACGATGATGCCGGTAATGGCGCTGTCGTAATGCTCACCGGCCTGGGTGGAGGCGACTTTCGCACCCGCCGCGTTGATTGCGATCAGCTTGTTAAGCTGCTCGCCCATCTGGTCGGTGCCGTCCTTGATCCGCGTGTTGATCAAGGTGCGCATCTCGTCGACCTTGTCCTGACGCGACAGCTCCATCATCTGGTTTTGCGCTTGCAGGTAGTTGTCGAGCGTGGTCGCGAACGTCTGATACAACGCACGCTCTTCGCTCTCTGCCGGCAACGCGGCGTAGCTGGCCTGAGCACTGCGCACCTTGTCCACCAGCACGCCGATGCGCGTTTGCGCTTCTTGCAGACCTGCCGGGTCACGGTTGACCAGAATCCGGAACGACAGAATCCGCAGGCGCAGAACGTTTTCCGTCACCACGCCAAGGTAGGTGACGCTGGGCAGTTGGTTGGTATCCATGTCGATGGAAGCCTGGCGGATGGTCGACATGCGGTTGACGGCGAACACGCCAAGGACAATCACCAACAAGGCGATAAAGGCAAAACCGAGGAAGGCACGGGGCGCGATATTCAGGTTACGCAAGGACATGGTTGGACTCTCGGATAGAGGTAACTGCGAGCGTCCTTGCCATCATCACTGGACCTCGGGGGCGGGACCAGTCAGGCGTCACTGTTCGAGGGAATCTGTGTGCGCCTGATCTCTGTATCGGCGGCGCTTTAGGAAGATTTGGTGTAAAGCGAAAATATTTTTCAAGGTGTTTCACCACTAAAACACCTTGACACTAACCCCCTGTGGAGAGGGGATTTATCCCCTCTCCACAAAATCTTCAGGAAGTCAGTCATTGAGTTTGGCCATCTGCCAGACGCGGGCAATGTCAGTCGCCCGTTCGCGCAACAAGCGTGGAGCTTCGGCACAGGCCTGCTCCAGGGTCATCGGGCCGCTGGTGACGGCGAATGCGGCGTCGATGCCGTGCTCGTAGAGTTCCTGATAACCCTCACTTAAGGTGCCGGCGATGACGATCACCGGCACGCCGTGCTGCTTGGCAATCCGCGCCACGCCGAACGGGGTCTTGCCGCGCAAGGTCTGCGCGTCGAAGCGCCCTTCGCCAGTGATCACCAGGTCGGCGCCGTTGACCGCTTCAGCCAGGCCCACCAACTCGGCGACCACCTCTACGCCGGCCTGAAATTGCGCACCGAGAAACGCCTTGGCCGCAAAACCCAGTCCGCCCGCTGCACCACTGCCCGGCTCATCGCGAACGTCCTTGCCCAACGCTTGCGCGCAGAGCTCGGCGAAATGCCCCAGCGCCTGATCCAGTTGCTGCACTTGCGCCGGCGACGCGCCCTTTTGCGGGCCGAAAATCGCCGAGGCGCCGTGCGGGCCGCACAGCGGATTGTTAACGTCGGCGGCGATGTCGAAGCGCACGTGGGCCAGACGCGGATCAAGCTCGCTCAAGTCCAGTCGCGCCAGTTGTGCCAGCGCCAAGCCGCCCGGCACCAATGGCTGACCCTGCGCATCGAGCAATTTCACCCCGAGCGCCTGCATCGCGCCGGCGCCGCCGTCGTTGGTGGCGCTGCCGCCAATCGCCAGAATCACCCGTTGCGCGCCGGCATCCAGCGCGGCGCGAATCAGTTCGCCGGTGCCGAAGGTGCTGGTGATGCAGGCATCGCGTTGCCCCGTAGGCACCAATTGCAAACCACTGGCCTCGGCCATTTCGATGATCGCGGTGTGATTGTGTGGCAACCAGCCCCACGCGGCGTCGACCGGCGCACCCAGCGGCCCGCGCACTGGGGTGCGGCGCAGTTCACCCTCGCATGCGGCAAGAATCGATTCCACCGTGCCCTCGCCGCCGTCGGCCATCGGGCATTTGACCAGTGTTGCTTGCGGCCAGACTTGCGCCAACCCCAGCGCAATGGCTTCGGCAACGCCTTGGGCACTCAGGCTGTCCTTGAACGAATCGGGGGCGATGACGATCTTCATGCGAATTCTCCAGTTCCAATGCACCTCATGCTGCCAGTCGGCCTGCGCATTGACGCCTGTCCGCTGCACAAGTGCAGTGGGCGATTATTGTTCATTTCTACAAAAGCCTTGGGGATGAATGTTGTGGCCCTATCGCGAGCAGGCTCACTCCTACAGGGGAATGCATTTCAAATGTAGGAGTGAGCCTGCTCGCGATGGCGTCTCTGAAAACACCCGATCAACTCGGGTCAGTCTGCGGCAGCAATTGCACCCCGAGATATAGCGCCAGCATCCCGTCGAGCTTCAGCGGATCTACCCCGCTCAACTCGGCAATCCGCTCCATCCGGTAACGCAAGCTGTTGCGATGAATGCCCAGCGCATCGGCGCAGGCCTGACTCTGCCCGTCGTGTTCACACCAGCTGCGCAGGGTTGCGAGCAACTGGCCGTTGCCGTCCTTGGCGATGACCTTGCGCAACGGTTTGAGCAACTCATCCAGCGCATCATCGTTGCGATGGCGCCAGAGCATCACCGGCAAGCGATAGCGATTGAGCGTCAGCAATCGCGAATTCGGCAGCACTTCCCGGCCATAAGCCAGCAGATCGCCAACCCGCCGATAACAGCGGCGTAACCCGGCCAGCCCATCCGCCTGCCCACCCACAGCGATGCGCAGAATGTTCCAGCCCAGGCCATCGAGTTTTTCCAGCAGGCGATCATGCTCAACCGTTTGACTTGCGGGTCGGCACCACAGCAGCGACGACTTGGCCGAACTCACGCACCAGCTGTCCGGATAGCGCGAGGTCAACCACGCGCTCAACGCCTCGACGGTTTGCCCCGGCCCATGCTCCAGACCCAGTTCGAACAGATACGGCACCCGGGTCAACTGCGGCTTGAGCCCCAGTTGCTGCGCCTCATCGATCAGTCGCGGCGAGTCGCCGGCGTCGCTCAACAGCAACGCCAACAGGTCATCGCAACGCTGGCGCCGCCATTGCTGCTCGGCCTGCTGGTTGCGCTGGCCGACGAGCATTTCGGCGGTCATGCGCACCAGTTCGGCGTAGGTGCGCAGTTGCTCCGGTTCGCCGGTAATGCCAAGCACGCCGATCAGGCGTTGATCAAGCATCAGCGGCAGGTTGATGCCCGGCTGCACACCCTTCAAGTGCACGGCGGTTTGTGCATCGATCTCTACCACCCGCCCGTTGGCCAGCACCAGTTGCGCACCTTCGTGACGGGTGTTGATGCGCTCCGGCTCGCCGCTGCCAAGGATCAGGCCCTGGCTGTCCATGACGTTGACGTTGTAGGGCAAAATGGCCATGGCCCGGTCGACGATATCCTGAGCGAGGTCGTGATCGAGTTCGAACATGATCGGCAAAATCCTTAAGCAGCGGCGGCGGACGGTTGTTCACCCGCACAGGGTCTGGCGGCAAACCCTGTGCTCAGGCACAAAGACAATCCGGCCACAGGTGGCCGAGACTCTCGGGGCGATCAACGTTAACCTGTGCATCGCAAAAAATCATAATAAAGAGAGAGCCGCTATGTCGCAGAGCGCCGCAGCTACCCAGACCATCGACGACGGTAAAAACGCCGTCTACAAACGCATCACCCTGCGTTTGATCCCCTTCATCTTCATCTGCTACCTGTTCAACTACCTCGACCGGGTCAACGTTGGCTTCGCCAAACTGCAGATGCTCGACGCATTGAAGTTCAGTGAAACCGTATACGGCCTCGGTGCCGGGATCTTCTTCATCGGCTACGTGCTGTGCGGCGTGCCGAGCAACCTGGCGCTGACCAGATTCGGCCCGCGCCGCTGGATCGCGCTGATGATGATCACTTGGGGCACGCTGTCGACCTGCCTGTTGTTCGTCACCACCCCGACCCAGTTCTACACCCTGCGCCTGTTCACCGGGGCCGCCGAAGCCGGGTTCTTCCCGGGCGTGGTGCTGTATCTTTCGCAGTGGTTCCCAACGTTCCGCCGTGGCCGGATCATGGCGCTGTTCATGTCGGCGATCCCGGTCTCCGGTTTGCTTGGCAGCCCGTTCTCCGGCTGGATCCTCAATCACTTCGCCGCCGGCCAGGGTGGACTGGCCGGCTGGCAGTGGATGTTCCTGCTGCAAGGTATTCCGACCGTGATTCTCGGCGCCCTCGCCTATTTCCTGCTCAGCGACAGCTTCGCCAATGCCAAGTGGCTGAGCCCGCACGAGCGCGCGGTGCTTGAGGCGGATCAGGCCGAAGACTTGGCGAACAAGCCGAAAACCACCTCCGACTCGCTGCTCGCGGTGTTCAAGAACCCGGCGATCTGGGCCTTTGGCCTGATCTACTTCTGCATCCAGAGCGGCGTGTACGCGATCAACTTCTGGCTGCCGTCGATCATCAAGAACCTCGGCTTCAGCGACAACCTGGTGATCGGCTGGCTGAGTGCGATCCCCTATCTGCTGGCGGCGGTGTTCATGTTGCTGGTCGGGCGTTCGGCGGACTTGCGCAAAGAACGGCGTTGGCACTTGGTCGTACCGATGCTGATGGGCGCGCTCGGTCTGCTGATCGCCGTGAACTTCGCCGCCAACCCGGCCATCGCCATCCTCGGCCTGACCCTTGCAACCATGGGCGCGCTGACCGGCCTGCCGATGTTCTGGCCAGTGCCGACTGCCCTGTTGAGCGCGGGCGCGGCGGCCGGTGGTCTGGCGTTGATCAACTCGATGGGGCAGATGGCCGGTTTCCTCAGCCCGTACCTGGTGGGTTGGGTCAAGGACAGCACCGGTTCGACCGATGCGGCGTTGTATCTGCTGGCGGGTGTGATTGTCGGCGGCAGTTTGCTGGCATTGCGCATGACGCGGACGCTGCGCGCGTAATCACGCTTCCAGATCAAAAGATCGCAGCCTGCGGCAGCTCCTGCATGGAAATACGCGTTTCCCTGTAGGAGCTGCCGCAGGCTGCGATCTTTTTTGCTTAATGATTACAACGCCCCGACTTGCCAATCACGGAAAAATCCCGCAAAAACGCACAGATCTTTAAAGGATTTTTACCAATGAGCTCGATTCTCGATCTGGAGATCTTCGTACGCGTGGCCGACTCCGGCAGCATCTCCGCCGCTGCCCGCGCGCTGGAACTGACGCCGGCCGCCGCAAGCATCGCCTTGAAGCGTCTGGAAACCCGCCTCGGCATCCGCCTGCTCGCGCGCTCTACCCGAAGCATGCGTCTGACCGAAGAAGGTCGGCGTTATCTCGACAGCGTGCGCCTCGCCCTGTCCGCCCTGGCCGAAGGTGAGCAGGCACTGAAGCAACACGGCGAAGGCCTCAGCGGTGTGCTGCAACTGGCGGCGCCCTCGGACTTCGGGCGCAACGTGTTGTTGCCGTGGCTGGACGATTTCAAACGTGAACACCCGAATATTCAACTGCAATTGCTGCTCAACGATCGGCACGCCGATCTGTTCCGCGAAACCGTGGATGTCGCGCTGCGCTTTGGTGTGCCCAGTGATTCGACGCTGGTAGCGTTGCCGATTCTGCCGGCGCATCGCCGTGTTGCCTGCGCCAGCCCGGACTATCTGGCCCGCCATGGCACACCGCAACATCCCGGCGAACTGTGCGAACACAGCGCCCTGCTCTACCTGCGCAATGGTCGGCCCTACAACACCTGGCGCTTCAGTCGCGAGGACGAAACGCTGGAGGTTGAAGTACACGGCGATTACTTCAGCGATGACGGCGAAGTCGCGCGGCGCTGGGCCCTGGCCGGGCATGGCATTGCCTACAAAGCCTGGCTGGACGTCGCCGAGGATGTGCGCGGCGGACGCCTGCTGACGCTGTTCGATGACTGGCATGGCGAGAGCGTGCCGTTCAATCTGCTGTGCCCGCATCGGGTGCAAGTGTCCGAGCGCGTTCGGGTGTTGCAGGCGTTTTTGCAGACGCGTTGCGCAGCGCTCAGTCGATAATTCACTTTGCCCCGTCGGATGCTTCTGGTATTTGATTGGAGTTTTCCCACCCGATAAAAGGATTTCGGCATGAGCTATCGCACACTGGGGCACTCGGGGTTGCAGGTGTCCACCCTCACCCTCGGCACGATGATGTTTGGCGAGCAAACCAGCGCCGAGGACTCGCTGCGCATCATCGACAAGGCCTGGGATCAGGGCATCAATTTCATCGACACTGCCGACGTCTATACCAACGGCCGCTCGGAAGAAATCGTCGGCGAGGCGATTGCCCGCCATCGGCACGAATGGGTGTTGGCAACCAAGGTCGGTTTCGGCCCGGCGGACGGCGTGCCGAACCGCAGCGGCTTGAGCCGCAAGCACATCTTCAATGGTCTGGAGGCCAGCCTGACCCGTCTTGGCACCGACTATCTCGACATCTATTACCTGCACCGCGAAGACCACAACACGCCGCTGGAAGTCACGGTGTCGGCGATCGGCGACCTGATTCGTCAGGGCAAGATCCGTTACTGGGGCCTGTCGAACTATCGCGGCTGGCGCATCGCCGAGGTGATTCGCATCGCTGACAAGCTCGGTATCGACCGCCCGGTGATCAGTCAGCCGCTGTACAACATCGTCAACCGTCAGGCCGAGACCGAGCAGATCAGTGCCGCGCAAACCTATGGTCTTGGCGTGGTGCCTTACAGCCCGCTGGCCCGTGGCGTGCTCAGCGGCAAATACGCACCCGACGTAACCCCGGACGCCAACAGCCGCGCCGGGCGTCAGGACAAACGCATTCTGGAAACCGAATGGCGCGTGGAATCGCTGCGCATCGCCCAGCAGATTCAGCAGTACACCCAGGGCCGTGGCGTCGGGATTGTCGAATTCGCGATTGCCTGGGTGCTGAACAACAGCGCGGTGACCTCGGCGATTGTCGGGCCGCGCACCGAACAGCAGTGGGATGCTTATACCAAGGCGCAGGCGGTGCAGATCACGGCGGAGGATGAAGCGTTTATCGACTCGCTGGTGACGCCGGGGCATGCTTCGACGCCGGGGTTTAACGATGTGAGCCATTTTGTGTCAGGCCGTAAACCGCGTCAGGCCTGAAAGCCTCACAAGCCGGGCATCAGCGGCGTCAGCAGATTACGAGGGCAACACAAATCCATTGTGGGAGCGAGCCTGCTCGCGAAGAGGCCGGCACATTCAACATCTGCGTTGTCTGGCAC